>URXH01000007.1 GCA_900551675.1 uncultured bacterium | reverse complement strand
ATATTATAGATAAAAATATTTAATGTTTTTTAAAAGGTAAAATTAATTAACGGGAAGAGTAAAGGTTACTGTTGTATATTTATTCGGGAGGCTTCCGAATTTTATTGTTCCTCCATGAGCTGAAATAATTTGTTTTGATATATAAAGACCTAGTCCTATATTTACGCTTTTATTCTGCTCGGCAAAAGATATAAATTTGTCAAATACATCGTCAGGATTTTGTAATTTCAGGCCGATGCCGGAGTTTTTTACAGTAATTATTAAATTTTTTTTACTGTTTTGAACTGAAACAAATATATTAGTATTTTTAAAACTGTACTTTACCGCGTTTGCCAGAAGGTTATGCATAACTCTTTTAATTTCGTTATAATCGCATAGAATATTATCAATTTTTGTTTTATAAGAAATTTTTATACAGATATTCCTTTCTCCTGCCGAATATTTAATCTGTTCACAGCATTCTGTAACAAGTTTTTTTATTGAGTTAATTTTTTTGTTAAGTTTTATTCTTCCGTTTTCGTATTTATATTTATTCAGAATATTAACAACAAGATCTCCGAGGTATTCGTTGGAATCCAGCATATTTTGAAGAATTTCAAGCTGGTCTTCTGTCATATTTTTGCTCTGGTTTTTAAGCAGGAGTTTTAATGCGGATTGTTCGGCATATACAGGGCCTTTCATATCATGTGTAATCATTGCAAGATATGTGTCTGTTTCTTTTGAACGGTTTGCATTTTCTCTGCAGGCATTTAAGAGACTGCAGATTTGTGATTTTACAACCTTTACATTAAACGGTTTTTCAATGTAAATATAAGAACCGAGGTTAAAACCTTTAATTTTGTTTTCAGGATCGGAAAGTGCGGATATGAAAATTATAGGAGTATCATTATTAATTTTGCTTTTTTGAATAATCTGGGCAAGTTCATATCCTGACATTTCAGGCATCATAATATCAAGGAGGAACAGATCAAATTTTTCATGTTCAACAGCCTTTACTGCTTCTTTGGGTTTTAGATAAATATAAATATTCAGCTCGAGAGATTTGAGCATTTCTTTGAGTAAATCACAATTAAAGGGATTGTCGTCCACAATCATGACCTTCAATCCCTTTAAGTTTTCGTATTTTTTGTTTGAAGAAATTAATTCGGATCCGCCGGTTTTATTATTTTTATTGATAAAATCTTTTATGATTTCTTTGCGGAGCGGGTATTCGATAACATTTTTTATCCCGCACATATTTGCATTTATGACATTTTGTCTTGAGATTTCTCTGGAAGCCAGCCAGACTTCTATATTGGAATTTGATTTGCAAAAGTTTTGAATTTCGTCTAAATCTTTGAAGTCGGTTTTTATAATACAGAGTTTTTTATCCTGCAGACCTTTTGAATTTATAAGCTCCTTGACATTGTTTGCAAAAATGATATCTTGAGTCCCCGGAGAGGATAACAGATTTTTCATAATAATAAATATAATTAAGGAATTTTTCAAATCAATTACCTGATGAGCTATATTTTTGATTTATGTTTGTGTTAATGATAAACTGAAATTATGGCAAGCACTATTGAAGAATTGGTATCACAGATAAAAGACCGCCTTGATATTGTTGATGTTGTTCAAGAGCGTGTAATATTAAAGAAAAACGGTTCTCATTACTGGGGATTATGCCCTTTTCATAAAGAAAAAACGCCTTCTTTTTCAGTAAATCCGAATATGGGTATTTATAAATGCTTCGGATGCGGAGAAGGCGGAGATGCTTTAACTTTTATCATGAAGACTCAGAATAAGACTTTTATAGAGGTTGTGAGTGAGCTTGCCGAGCGGTTCGGGCTTGAGATGCCGAAAAATTTCCATAAGTCAGAATCAAAAGAGCTTAAAGAAGAAATGATAAAAGCCTGCACAAAGGCTGTTGAGTTTTATAACCTGCGTCTTTTGAAAGATAAAGAACCTGAGACAACGCATGTTCTGGAATATTTGAGCGGCCGCGGAATTACGAAAGATATAATTGAAAAATACCACCTCGGGCTTGCCCCGAAAGCTTTCGCAATGTTTTATAAAAAATTCCGAAATGAATTTTCCGCAGAAGTTATGGAAAAAGCCGGATTGATTGTCAAAACCCGTGAAGGTGATGAATATATTGATAGATTTAGAAACCGCGTAATTATTCCAATACAGAACGAGTTCGGAGAATATGTCGCATTTGGTGCGAGAGCAATAGAAAAAGATCAGACTCCAAAATATTTGAACTCATCTGATTCACTGATTTATAATAAAAGCAAACTGCTTTACGGCCTTTATACCGCAAAGGAGGCTATAAAAGAAAATGACAGTGTAATTTTGATGGAAGGTTATTTTGATGTAATCTCGGCACAGGCTCACGGGATTGGAAACGCTGTGGCTTCCTGCGGAACTTCGTTAACGGCTGACCATATTAAGCTCCTTTCAAGGTACACGCCGTCAAGGAAGATTTATCTTTCTTTCGATACGGATTCCGCAGGGCAAAAAGCCACGAAAAGAAATGCAGAGCTTATTAAAGAAGCATTCGCTGGGCTTGGCAATATAAAACAGTTTGATGAAAGCTATATTTCAACCGCTGATGATAAATATTCCTGCGAAATACGCGTTATCGCACCGCCTGAAGGAAAAGATCCCGATGAATTTATACGTTCGGTCGGCGCGGAAAGTTATAAAGAATACATGAATCATGCTCCGCTTCTTCTGGATTTTCAGCTCAATGCCATTTTGAAAGAAAAACCTGCAACGCCTGTTGAAAAAACAAAAACGGTTAAAGAAATAATTCCTATTTTGATAGAAATTCAAAATAAAATTATTCAGGCAGAATATGTAAAAATGATAGCAGATACCCTTCAGATAGATGAAAATGCACTTTTGAGCGAATTAAAATCTGTACAGATGTCTGAAGAGCTTAAAAAACCGGATGTTGAGAGAATTGTTAAGAAAAATATACCAATTTCTGAAAAAGCGCAAAAAAATTTATTGAGCGTTTTTCTTGTAACCGACAACCACTTCTCATTTGAACAAATCAGGCAAATGGTAGACAGCACGGAGTTTACGGATGAAACGTTAATAAATGTAAAATCTACAATTGACAAATTAACCTGTACCGTAAATAATGTGAAAGAATTAATTGAAAAATTATATACAGCATACGCTGACGATCCGGATATTATTAAACTTATTACAGATTTGATAAGCATCTCGGAAACATTCCAGAACCTTGACGATGACGATTTTGTAACGGCAATCAGAGAAAATATTAGCAAAATTAAAGAATGTCAAACAAAAAAAGAACAGGAAAAAATCAGAAATTTATATAAAAGCGCAAATGATAATGATACAGAAGCCCTGAAAATTCAAATGCAGCTAAGAGATAAGATAAACAACAGATTAAAATTGGAGAAAATTGAATGAGTAAAAAAAGACAAAGCAGCTCCTCTATTGTAAGTATTATGGATGAAGAAAATCTGGACTTGCATGATATTGAAGATGAAAACGGTTTGTCTGCCGATGCAGACGGCGTAAATTATATGAATATGGATATCAGTACCGATAACATAGAAGATATTGTTACCGAAAAGATGGAAAATAAAGCCAATCTTGAAGATATCTATATGATGAACAGCCACAGCGATACGTCTGAAACAGATTTTGAAGTACCTAAAGGAATTGCGGTTGATGACCCTGTCAGACTATATCTGAGAGAAATCGGCAGAATCAAACTTCTTTCAGCTAATGAAGAAATTGAACTTGCAAGAAAAATTCTTGAAGGCGGCACCCCGGGAGCTATAGCAAAAAGAAAACTTGTTCAGGCAAATTTGCGTCTGGTTGTTTCAATCGCTAAAAAATACGTAGGACGCGGAATGCTTTTCCTTGATTTAATTCAGGAAGGAAATTTAGGCCTTATACGTGCAGCTGAAAAATTTGACCATGAAAGAGGTTTTAAATTTTCAACTTATGCAACATGGTGGATAAGACAGGCTATTACAAGAGCAATTGCCGATCAGGCAAGAACTATCCGTATTCCTGTTCACATGGTTGAGACAATTAATAAATTGAAAAAAGTTACAAGACGCCTTGCGCAGGAACTTTCAAGAAAACCGACCGAAGATGAATTAGCTATCGAAATGAATGTTTCAATTCCGAAATTGCGTGAAATTATTAAAATAGCTCAGGAACCTTTGTCTCTTGAAACACCTATCGGTAAAGAAGAAGATTCCCGTCTGGGCGATTTTATTGAAGATAAAGAAGCAGACGCACCTATCAAAACAGTTGCATCAGAACTTTTGAGAGAAGATCTTGCAGAGGTTTTATGCACTCTCTCGCCGCGCGAACGTGATGTTTTGAGACTTCGTTTCGGTATGGATGACGGACGCCAGAGAACTCTTGAAGAAGTCGGACAGCTCTTCGGGGTTACGCGTGAACGTATCAGGCAGATTGAGGCAAAAGCTCTAAGAAAACTGCGCCACCCTAACAGAAGTAAACGTTTAAGAGAATATGTAGAATCTTAGATTTATAAATCCCTGCTTTTTAAAGCAGGGATTTATTTATTGTTTACAGACAAAAATAAAAAGACTGATATTTTTATCAGTCTTTAATGTTGTGTGAGTAAATTTGTATATTTATAAGTTAAACTAGTGCATCCAAATATTCAGTAACTCCTGCGGCTGTTTCTTCGCCTAAAGGTTTATCCATATATTTTGCGAGTTTGTCGGGATCAACCCCTTTAATATTAGCCATTGCATATCTTGTAAAATCAGGTTCAATTCCCTGCATTTCATCTAATGAGGCCATAAATGGCATATTAAAATACTGTTCAATTCTTTTTTGAGTTGCAGCTTCTGATTTATCAACTTTAGATAACTGTACTCCCCAAATTTGAGCAGCCGTTGCGTCTAAAGCGCTGGCCTGAATTCCTTCTGTTCCTTTAAAGTTAATAACAGGTTTAGCACCTTCAGTTTTTTCTTCTTTACCTGCTTTTTTTGCATTCAATGCTTCATAATAAGCTTTTAATGCTTCTAAATTTTGTTTGTCGCCGCCGTTTCCGTTAACTTTTGTCATTTCCGTTTTCTCCTTTGTTAACCCGTTACAGGTTATAATTTACTCACAATATCTATATCGTCATGTTTTTTAATAATCTTTAATTAAAAATCATATTTTACAGATATTTGTAACATATTTTAACAATACTCTTATCTCTTATATTTTCCTGTTAATTGATTTCCATATTTATATAAAGTAATTTAGTATTTAAAAATTGCGTATTTAATATATATTTTTTACATATTATGTTACAAATCTTTACACTATGAAATTTATTATTTTCTTAAGTATTTATGCAGTATTGCTGAAATATATACTTTTGGCTAGTGGAAAAAATATATCATTTTGTTAATATAATAGTAAGTGAGAAAGCAATTTAACAAAAAGTAATTATTCTGGAAATATGAAAATAAAGACATTGGAATTAACTGAGAGAGAGATTGAAGTTTTACAATTAGTTGTTCTTGGATACAGCAATAAAGAAATCGGTAAGAAATTGTTTATTACAAATCACACTGTAAAGGCCCATTTAACCCAAATATATAAAAAACTCGGGGTTACCAACAGAACCGCAGCAGCTATTAAAGCGAAGGATGCGAATATTATTCCTCCTCAAGGCTCAAAACAGCCATAAAGGCTTCCTGAGGCACTTCTACACGTCCTACTGATTTCATACGCTTTTTGCCCTTCTTTTGTTTTTCTAAAAGCTTTCTCTTACGCGAAATATCTCCCCCGTAACACTTGTCCAGAACGTTTTTCCGCAGAGCTTTGATATTTGTTCTTGCAATAACACGTCCGCCTATTGCTGCCTGTATAGGAACCTCAAATAACTGGCGCGGGATAATATCTTTTAATTTTGCGGTTAATTTCTGGCCTATGTAAAAAGCGCTGTCTTCGTGGCAGATGACAGACAGTGCATCGACAACTTCTCCTGCTAGCATTATATCAAGTTTTACAAGTTTTGAGCGCTTGTAATCTTTGAACTCGTAGTCCATGCTTGCGTAGCCTTTTGTACGGGATTTAAGCTGGTCATAAAAGTCAGTTATAACTTCACTCAGAGGTATTTCGTATTCAAGCGAGGCGCGCACCTTATCAATATATGACATGTTTTTGAAAATTCCGCGTTTGGTCTGAGCCAGATCCATTAAAGTTCCGACATAATCATTCGGGGCAATAATTTGAACTTTTACATAGGGTTCTTCAATATAATCTCGAACTTGAGCCGGCGGGAGGTTTGCAGGGTTGTCAATTTCTACCATTTCACCGTTAGTTTTATAAACATGATAAACAACTGATGGTGCGGTAGTAACAATTGAAAGTCCGTATTCACGTTCCAGACGCTCCTGTGCGATTTCCATGTGCAGCATTCCTAAAAATCCGCATCTGAAACCAAAGCCGAGTGCCGTTGATGTTTCGGGTTCAAAAGTTATACTGCTGTCATTAAGTTTTAATTTTTCAAGAGCCTCTTTCAAATCTCCGTAATCATCGTTGTCAACAGGATAAAGACCGGAAAATACCATAGGCAGAGCTTCTTTGTAACCAGGCAAGGGTTCTTTAGCAGGGGCTTCAACAGATGTCAGGGTATCACCAACAAAGCGCGTCAATTCTTTTATCGAACCTGCAAAATATCCTACATCACCGCATACAAGTTCGTTTACCTGAATTCTTGAAGGTGTCTGATAGCCAAGTTCTACAACGTCATATTCTTTACCTGATGCCATAAATTTAACTTTGTCGCCGAGTTTAATTTTGCCGTCCATAATTTTGAAAAAGCAAAGAGTGCCTAAATACTGATCATACGCACTGTCAAAAACAAGTGCTCTCAATGGTTTGTCGGAATTGTCCGCTGGCGGCGGAATTAAATCAACAACAGCCTCAAGAACTTCATCAATACCAATTCCCGCTTTGGCGCTTACAGGTATTGCTAAAGATGCATCAATTCCCAGAACTTCTTCTATTTCTTCTTTCACACGTTCAACATCGGCTGATGGAAGATCTATTTTATTAATTACGGGAATAATTTCCAAATTCTGTTCAATTGCAAGATAAACATTGGCTAAAGTCTGAGCTTCAACGCCCTGAGTAGCATCAACAATAAGCAGCGCGCCTTCGCATGCTGCAAGAGAGCGTGAAACCTCGTAAGAAAAATCAACATGCCCGGGGGTATCTATAAGGTTTAAGATATAATCTTTGCCGTTTTTGGCTTTATAATTCATCCTTGCAGAATTTAATTTAATCGTAATACCGCGTTCGCGTTCGATATCCATAGAATCCATAATCTGATTCTGCATATCACGTTCGGCAACCGTGCCTGTTTTTTCAAGCAGTCTGTCGGCAAGTGTTGATTTTCCGTGGTCAATGTGGGCAATTATACAAAAATTTCTTACATTATCTCTGTATTTCATAATTTTTATTATATTAAAAACACAGGCAAGTTACAACACAGGGCGGAAAAACATTTTATTTTACAAAATTCAAAACTTTGAACCCGCGTTTTTTCTTTTCAAGTTCTATATCAGGAAGTTCATAGCATTTAATGCATCTTGCTTCATAAGTTTCGTCTCCTCCTATCATAATTAAAGGAGAATTTTTATCTGCAGGTTTGCCGTCAATAAGTCTTTGTGTGCGTGTGGCATTTTCGCATCCGCATTTCATACAAACTGCATGCAGTTTATCAACTTTTGTCGCAATACACATTAATTGCGGCATGCTCCCGAAAGGTTCAGCTTTAAAATCGAGTTCCAAACCTGTTCCTATAACTTTTTTGCCTTCGTCCATCAATTTGGAAATGACTTTTACAATATTGCTATCAAAGAATTGAAGCTCATCAATTGCAATAACTTCATCTTCGGGTTTTACGATGCTCATAATCTGAATGGAATGTTTTACTTTTATCGCATCAAGCCATAAACCGTTTCTTG
Organism: uncultured bacterium; assembly: GCA_900551675.1. GTDB lineage: Bacteria > Cyanobacteriota > Vampirovibrionia > Gastranaerophilales > Gastranaerophilaceae > Stercorousia. Next base: position 26,082 of record URXH01000007.1, on the reverse strand, counting down.
ACTCGATATAATCACCCTTTGAACGTGTATCAATGTCAGGAGAAATTACTTTAACTTTCCTTTTTGCAATGATAGAACGTCTTACGCGTCTCAAAAGTTCTTCTGTCTTTCCGCAGCTCATAGGCCCGGTTATTAATTCAAACGAATATCCAAAATCCATAATCTGTATACTATCTTCCCAAAATTACTATTGTCTTTAATACAATTAATTATACAACTTTGATAAAAATTTGAAAAGTAAATTAATGTAAAATTTTGTCCCGCAATTTTTTCAATCCTGCTCCGTAGAAATATCTTAACTGTTCAGGGAAATTTTCCTGAATATCAATCATATACATATCGTGTACGGTGAATGCTTTTATTAAAAATACTATCTCCGGGTTTTTAGTCCAGATTACTTCGGGATTATCATTTTTTAACGGATGCGTAATTCCGAATAAGCCTTCAGAATTATCTGCAGAAATAAATACAAATTTGCCGTTAAAATAATGCTCAAGCATTCTTATTCCCGAATGCTGGAATGATTTCCCGAAATTGCATATAAAATTATCATATTTGACTATTTTTACGTCTAGCCCCCTGTTGTATGCGTCAAGAAGATGAGTTTCAAGATATTTAAAATCCTGTGCAAACAGGGCTATAAATATATTTTTTTGAGCGCTTTTTATTATTTCTTCTATTTTTTCAATAACATTTGATCTTCCGTTTATGGATAATACCGGTTCAATGTAGTTATCTTCTTTTATATCAGGAAGTTTTTTTTCAAGAAAATTTATTGTAGAATCAATTTTTCGTTTATAACGTTTAGTGAGTTCTTTGGGTTTTATCGGAGTGTAGGTTACGGGTTTTGTATTTGAAGGAATTGCAATATGCATACTCTCAAGCGCTTTTAATGTGTCATAAGCACGTGATTGAGGAATATTTGAAAGTTTTGCAATTTCATATCCGGTTGCCGGAAATTTTTTCAAAAGTGCAATATAAACTTTTGACTGGTATTCATTAAGGCCGATTTCTTTTAATTTTTCGATAATTTCGTCCATAAGATGAGTTTATCCGATTTTTTGATTTTAGGCAAGAGGGGGAGCGTGCCGCTCCACCCAACCTGGCTTACGACTATGCATAATCCGCTTTTTACGATGTTAAATATAATTTTATCGAAAATATTTATACCGCTCTATTCATTCAACGCACTCGGGTACTCCTGTCATCCAGAACTTGTTTAGGAACTTCTTATCCCTCGCACCTGTTTTGCTTAAATGTTTACGTCAGTGCAAAGAACGTGCTGTTCAATGTAGCTAAGCTCTCGGGTGGGCTTCGTTATAAACTTCTTTCAAGTGTTGTGTTGAAACGTGTGTGTATATTTGTGTGTTCGAAATGCTGGCATGACCTAAAAGCTCCTGAACAACTCTTAAATCAGCACCGTTTTCTATTAAATGCGTTGCAAAACTGTGCCGGAAGACATGAGGTGTTACATGTTTAGGCAGATTAATCTTTTCAACCACATCATTGATAACATTTCTTATGGTTCTGGTTTGAAGCCTGTAGCCTGTGTTGTTTATAAAAACCGGGGAATTTTCACCTGTATCAGGTACAGGAAAGCCTTTAGGTATTAATGCTCTTGCTGTTTCTATGTAACGTTCAAGAAAATTTTTTGCCCTGTCTGTTACCAGAATAATTCTTTCTTTGGATCCTTTTCCAAAAACTCTTATTTCATTGTGTTCAAGGTTTAAATCTCCAAAGTTCAGCCCTGAAAGTTCAGATATTCTCATACCTGTCGCCCACAAAAGCTCCAGAATTGTTCTGTTTCTATAACCTGCAGGAGTTTCAATTTTAATGTTATTTAAAATTTGTTCCACTTCGTCAGGTGTCAAAAATTTTGGCAGTGATTTCGGACGCTTCGGAGCGTTAAGATTAATTGCGGGATTTGTTTCAACTCTGCGCTCTCTGTATAAATATTTGTAAAAAGTTCTTAATGAAGCAATTTTACGCGCAATTGTTGTTTTTTTGTAATTAAATTTCTGGATAAAATGCAGATACTCTCTTACTTTTTGAAAATTAACTTCTTCGCAGGATTCGCCGTCCATCCAGACAAGAAAGCTCAATATATCAGAACAATAAGCTTTTGCGGTGTGTTCGGAAAAGTTTTTTTCAGCTATAATGTATGATTTAAAATCCTCCAGATCCTGTTTTGATTTGTCATCTATACTCATAAAATTTTTGATGCCCTTATATATCTTTTTATACTACGTTTATATTATTGCTTTTTTATAATGAGTATTATACAATATTTTTGGAAGAATTAAAATAATTAATTATTAAATCCTGCAGGAGAAATTATGAATTATAAAAAATTACTTATATCGTCTATTGTCGTTATGGCTGCCCTTTCAACACAGGTGTATGCAAAGGAATTGCAGGCTCAGGTGCAAAAAAATACTGCAAACAGTGCTAAAACCGTTAAATCTGCACCTGTTCAATATTCTACTCAGGCATACCCTGAAATATCAAGACTTATAGAATATAATCACTGCGCTGAAGCTGATGAAAAAATTAGACAGCTTTTGAATTTGAAGCCTAATGATGTTAATCTTCTTGCTTTGAGAACAGTTTCAATGGCAAAGCAGCATAAGCTTGATCCTGCGCAAAAAGAACTTGACAAATTGTTGAAACAATACCCCAAAAATCCGGTGCTTCACTATGCACAGGGGCTTGTATATCTCCAGAGAACAACTTCTTCCGATGTTGCTTATATTAAAAATACAAGAGGTCTGATTAACAATTCCATTAAAGAATTTGTTAATGCCGTTAATCTGAACAGCAAATACTATGAAGCTTATAACGCTATGGGTGTTGCAACATTGAAACTCGGCAATAAAAATGATGCAGTCGATTTATTCAACACAGCTCTTAAAATTAATCCGTCATTTGCAACAGCATACGATAATATTGGTATTGTTGAAATGATGAACGGAAATCTTGATTCTGCGGAAAATTATTTTATGAAGGCCATGAAATATAATACTCACAACCCGACAGCATGGTATCACATGGCTCAGGTTGAAACACGCAGAGGAAATTACTCAAAAGCTTTGACATGGGTTAACCACTCTGTGCATGTTAACCCGAATTCTTCACCGGCTTTGACTCTGCAGGGTGAATTATATCTGAAACAGGGCAATCAGGCTGCTGCTATAAATTCTTTCAAAAAAGCGCAGATTGTAAAACCGGAAAATTCAAGACCTTATTTGAACCTTGCAACAATTTATGAAAACCGCGCTGATGAAGAATTTGCTATGGAGCAATTGAAAACTGCAATTGCAATTAATCCTAATTATCGTGAAGGCAAGCTGAGAATTGCAAATATGGCTCTGCATATTAAAAAATATGATCAGGCGCTTGATTATTATTCAAAGCTTGTAGGCGATTCAGACTATAATGACGAAGCAATTGTCGGTCTTGCAAATACTTACTATGAAATGTCAAAAGAGCGCGGTAATAACGAAGGCATTACAACTAACAGAGAGGTTTACCTTGCTTATGACTATATAAATCAGGCAATTGAAAAATGTCCTGAAGATTTGAAACTCCACCTTGCAAAATTGAAACTTGCGAGACTTGTTCATCAGGAACCTCTGTCAAGAGACAGTTTGAATTATATTATTCAGGCTGCCGGCAACAATCTTATGGACAGCGTAATTAAAGGTGAAGCTTATCTTGCAATGGGCAGGGAAAAAGATGCTGTTTATACATTTGAAAATGCGATTAATTTTTCAAATTCTGTTGATGATGACCTTTATCTTGCAGAAATTCTTGTTCATAACAAACAGTTCAGAACAGCAAGACTTGCTCTGCAAAAAGCTCTCACAAAAGATCCCGATAATATTATAGCCAAAAATGGTATAGCTTATATCAATCTTTGTGAAACAAAATCAAATGAATTCTTTGATATTGCACAGAGAGAATACCAGCAGAACAATTACGCTACAGCTATTGAATACTGCAACCGTGCAATAGACTTCTATCATAACAGTCCGCAGATTGCAAAGCTGAAAGCTATGTCTTATGAAAAAGAATTAAATTACAGAGGCGCAATAAAATATTATCAACAGTATCTGGCTATGAACCCTAATGCTTCTGATAAAGCTGAAATTGATAAGAAAATCGAAAAATTTAAGACTAAAGCAAAATAATATAAAACCGGACATGAAAAAAAAATTCGATATTCGAAAAACATTTGAAATATTTTTGAGAGAGCCCATCAGTGTATTAACTGAAGGGCTGTTTCAACTTGTTAATATTGAAAATAATATATTCAGCCAGAAACCTTATGTTAATATTGATTTTGTTAACAAAAAGACACAGATTACCGTTGTAAACAGCGATAAAATGTACAATCTTTTTCAGAAAGTTTTGTTTAAACAAAGGCTGAAAGAGCAAAAAGAAAAAATTTTGAGTAAAAATTAGATAATAAAAAAATATCCGCTTTCATTTTTTATATTGAAAGCGGATGTTTTTTTATAAGCTGTATTTTTTTAGTTAATTATCTTATATTTTCAAATTTTAATTGATTTTTGTACAGGTTATCAATTAATTTTGCAATATCTTCTTTATTTTTCGGTTCTGTAAGTTTGATATTATCATACGATCTGGTCATTATTCTGGCAGGTTCAACAGGTTTGTAATCAATATTTTTATTATTTACCCAGCTTGTAACTTTTTGAGTTTCAGGGTCAATTTTTTTTATTATGCTTACGGTTTTGCCGTCTCGTTTGTAGATAGAAATTGTAATAATATTACCTGTTTCCGGATCATATTCCTGTATTGATGAAATTTTTGTATCATCTTTTATATTATAATTTATTGTACGGAGTTTTTTGCCAGTGTTTAAATCATATTCATCAATTGATTTATATAGAACATAATTAACGGTTCTTATTTTCTTGCCTGAATTTCTGTCATATTCGTCAATGGAACGAATTTTTTTATCGTTAAAATAATCATAATGAGTGGTTTTCACTCTTGAGCCTGTGGCAATGTCAATTTCAATTACTCTATCTATGGACTTGCCGTTTTTGCGATAAATTATTTCTTCCCTTGTTTTAGGACTCAAATTAGAATAAAGAAGTTTCAAGTGAGAATCTTCTTTTTTTTCAGGAAACGCTTGATGAATAGCTGTTAATAACTTCATATAAATTTCTCCTACATATATAATACATGATAAAATAATTTTTACTATTTTATGTAAAGTATTATACACAATTAAATTTTGTAAAATATTACCCTGTCGGGCACACTAATATATTAACCTCTTTTTTTAAGAAGTTTCAAGAAAGTTTTGTAATCTGTTCCCCAGCTCGCCATGGAATTTAAAACAGGTGCAAGACTGTATCCGACATCTGTCAGTGTGTATTCAACTCTGGGGGGAACTTCCGCAAAAACCTCTCTTTTTACAAGACCGTCATCTTCCATTGAGCGGAGGTTTGTTGTCAGCACTTTCTGTGATATTCCGCTGCAGGCTTTTTTTAATTCCCCGAAGCGTTTTGTACCGTTAAGCAAATCTCTTATGATAAGAATTTTCCACTTTTCGCCGATGAGTTTTAATGTCGTTTCAACCGGACATTTTGGAAGCTCTTTAAGTTCCATCTGATTTCCTAAGTATCTTTTAGTAACTAATAACAAATTAATACTATCAGATTTTATTTTTAAAGTCAAAAAAACCGCTAACAGCGGTTTAAATAATTGATTACTGCATTTGCAAATGCTTTGCTTGATTGAAAATTTTGTCCGGTTATTAAATTGTCGTCTTCAATAATATTAATTTCGCCTGCACCTTTTTTTACAAATTCGGCTCCTGCATCTTTTAAAGCATCTTCAAGAAAAAACGGGGTCAGATTTTCTTTTTTATAATAATATTCTTCTTCATTTGTAAAGCAAGTCAATTTTTTGCCGTTTACAAAAGGTATGCCGTTTTTTTTCGCACTGAGCAGGCCTGCAGGACCATGACACACTGCTGCAATAAGTTTTTTTCTTTCTTCAAAATCATTTATTATCTGCCCTAGTGTTTCATCTTTATATAAGTCGAACATTGGTCCGTGTCCGCCCGGCAGTACAAGTGCATCATAACTTATAAAATCAATTGTATCAAGCGATTGTGTATCACCGAGAGCTTCTTTAGCTTTGTGCCATTTAATATCTTCAGATAAATTTTCACTTTCGGGATCAAGCGGAGTTTTACCACCGGAAGGTGTTGCTGTTGTAACTTCATAGCCATTTTCTGTAAATGCAAGATACGGAACGGCAAATTCTTCTAACCACAGACCGGTTTTTGTGTGTTGTATATCTTCAAAGTGGTCAGCTTGAGTTACAACCATGAGAATTTTTTTCGTTTTTTTCAACTGGCACACTTCGCAGATTTCTGCTTCAAAAATTTTTTTATTATTTTTATCAGACATTAAAAATTTCCTCCTTTTCATGAAGATAAAAACATATATTGATAATTTCTTCATTAGTAAAAAGGGGAAATTTTTACTTCTTCTATATTATTTTGTAAATTAAATAATATATTACAGATGAAATAATCATACACGCAGGTATTGTCAAAACCCAGGCAATAACTATATTTCCTACAATTCTCCACTTAACTGCGTGTGCATGGAATGTTGAGCCTACACCCATAATTGCCGTTGATATAACGTGTGTGGTGCTTAAAGGTATACCGAAATGCGAAGCTGCCAAAATTAAGCCTGCTGCAGAAGTTTCAGCGGCAAATCCGTGTATGGGTTTTAATTTTATAATTTTATGCCCCATTGTTTTAATAATTTTCCATCCGCCGTTCATGGTTCCTGCTGCCATTGTGATTGCGCAGGCAATGATTACGAACAATGGAATTTCAAATTCTCCTGACGGGCTTTTATGCAAAACTCCGCCTGCTAAAAGTGCAAGAGTTATTATACCCATTGTTTTTTGAGCATCGTTTGAACCGTGGCTAAGAGCCATTAAGCCGGATGAAATAAGCTGTAATTTTCTGAACTGTTTGTTAACGGTTTGGGGATTTTCTCTCAAAATAAGGATAACCCACGCAATTAAAAGCATAAGAGTAAATCCTACACAGAACCCCAGAACCGGAGATGTAAACATAGGGATTATAACTTTGTCCATCAAAGTGCTCAGATGAACAACGCCCGGACCTGCTTTTACTATTGCAGCTCCCAAAAGTCCTCCGATGAGTGCATGCGATGAACTTGAAGGAAGCCCTAACCACCATGTAAACAAATTCCAGATGACGGCTGCTAAAAGTGCACAGAAAATTACTGTCAAAGTAATCATATCAGCGTTAACAATTCCGGCACCTATCGTTTTTGCAACGTGAGTTCCTGTGAGAGCTCCTGCAAATTCAAGAGTTGCACCAAAAAGTACAGCCTGCTTAGGGGATAAAACTTTTGTTGATACGACTGTTGCAATTGCGTTTGCGCAGTCATGAAATCCGTTTATAAATTCAAATGCCAGTGCCACGAGAACTACGGCTATTAAAAGTAAAATGGTTATTGTCATATTCTTAATTCCCTAGGACTGTTTCAATACTACATTCAGAATTGTGTCCGATACATAAAAACAGGCATCAAATGCATTTTCAATTTCTTTATACATATCTCTTAATTTAATAACTTCAAGAGCTTCATATTTACCTGAAAACAGATTGCCCATTGCACGGCGGTGAATTTCATCTCCGTGTGATTCAATTTCTTTCATTTCAATGTTCAGTTTTGTAATTTTCTCAACATCGGAAACTTTTTTGAATAATTTAATAATTTCAGCGAGCTTATCTGTTGCCTGAACCAAAGTTAAAGCCTGTTCTTTCATTTCGTCAGTGTAATTATTTAATCTGTACACTTCCAAATTTAAACAGGCTTTGACAATTTTTTTCGTAATTTTATTTAATTGAACCGCAATTGTTTGAATGTCTTCTCTCTCAATAGGCGTTATAAAGCTTTTGTTTAATTGTTTTAATACCGCTTTATAGGATAATTTCCCTTTTTTCTTATACTTAAGAGCTTTTTCTTTATATTCATCGTTTAAATGGTCATGCATAATTTTGTCATAGAGCCTTGCGGTTTTCTGGCAGATTTCCGCGCTGTCCTGAAAATATGTAAAAAACATTTTATCTTCGGGGGGCATAATATATGACATCAGATTAAATTTTGGCATAATTTCCCTTTCTTTATTAAGTGTACACATGCACACACGCCAAGCATACTTTAAAAACATTTTTTTTTAAATAATTCCGTAACAATACTTAATACAAGAGATAATATGTGTTGCATGTTACGAAATGTAAATTCGGGTTTTAAAACGGCTGAAACCCCGATATAATGCCTCATAGGATAGGATAGGATAGGGAGGGGAAAAGTCTCTAAAGATTGTTTCGTATATTGCCGTAGCTGAACTTATAGTGCAGTAAAAAAGGATTTAAAACACAAAAAATGTCTGAAATTCAATTAGGAAAAGGTTCAAAAAATTACGGCGTAGTTAATACCGAGCAGTTAAAAGGCGGTATCAGACGCGAGCAGTTAAAAACAGAAGAACAAAAATCCATTTTTGATGCAGCGGATACTGATAAAAACGGGGTTTTGGATGCAAATGAAATGCAGCAGTTTACTGAACAACTTCAGGATGCTGCAGGTAATGAGAAACTTTCAAAACGTGAAGCCAAAAAGTTTTTAAAAAGCCAGAATTTAAAAGATATTGATAAAAAAGAATTGTTTAAGTTTGTAAATGAACTTTCGCAGAGCAGTGAAAATATTGCGGAATCCAAAGTTGTTGAACAGAACGGGCAAAAGACAATTCTTGTTACCTATAAAGACGGTTCGCAGGAGACAATTAATCCTGATAAAACATCTCAAATTATGTCAACTGACCAAAATAATGCTGTTACAACAAAATTTTTTGATGAAAACAGAAAACTTACAAAAGAGCAGATTGTTCAGGAAAACGGTGATACGGAAACAACTGATATAGAAAACGACCTGCCTGTTCAAAAAACAATAGTAACAAATAACGGTTCAAAAACTGCCGTAATAAATTATGAAGACGGTGCGGAGATTAAACAGAGTGTTACGGAAGGTTCTGTTAAATCTGATTATACCTATGTTGACGGTAAACCCGTATTGACTCAAAAAATTGAAGATCTTGGAAATGATGTCGCAAGAACTACAGATTACACCTATAACGAAGACGGCACCGTAACGACCAATATTACAGAACCCGGGAAAAGTACCGTTCAGCAGTTAAAAGACGGCAAGCTTCTTTCGGAAGTTATAACAGAAGCCGACAAGAAAACAGAACGTTCTTATATGGAAGATGGTACAACTCAGGAACTTGTTACAGAGGGTGAAAATAAAACTGCTACGATTTATAAGTCCGAAACCGGAAAACGTCTTGAACAAGCTAAACTTGTTAACGGTAAACAATATGCCGTAAAATATGATGGTGAAGGTAATACGGAAGGAATTATCGTACAGAACGGCGAAAGTATTTCATCAATAGCAAAAAAATTCGGAGTGTCCGCAAAAGATTTGATGGAAGCAAATCAGGACAAACTTAAAGGTAAAAACAATAAATATTTCAGCGTAGGTGATGAAATAAAAATTCCACGTGAACTAGATGCTGATGCTAAGGCTCTTCAGGGCAGAAAATCTGCCGAAGAAGCAAAAGCCGAATTTGCAAGAGATGAACAGATAAGACAGCAGAAAAGAGCTGCAGCAAGAGAACGCGATGCGGCTTATAGAAAACTCGGTCTGGTTAATTACAAAGGTGCAGGCGAAAAAGTTACCGGAGATTATTGGAAAAATAATAAAAAGACAAGTTCCGTACAACTTACCAAAATCGGTAATGCAACACACGGACGTACTATTGCAAGAGATAAACAGGGCAAAATTTATGTTGTAGCACATAACGGAGTTATTTTAAAAGATTCATGGGTTGAAATCAGCGCCCACAGAAAAACCGTTAAATCAGGCAACAGATGGTACGCTGTAGAAGGTAAAAATGCTGACGGATACGCAAGAACTGATGTTATTGATGCAAGCGGTAATACCCGTGTTATGTCGCACGATAACAAGATTCTGCGAGAAGATTATCTTGAAGCCCATAAAGCTTATGTAAATAAACCGAAATCAGAACATAATAATACGGTTTCAGGTCAAAAAGACGTAACTTATGTAAAAGATTCTAACGGAAAAGTCTGGTACTTTAACGACAAAACAGGAAGAGCGATTGTTAAAGACGGTTATAGAGACATAGTAAACAAAGAATCAGATTATGTCGCAAACAAACTGCATAAAGCCGCAGATGGTATTGGCACTGATAATAAGCTTCTTGAAGAAGGAGTTAACAATATCTATTCACGTGATATTTTGGTCGGTGTAAATAACAGGCTCAAAGCTCGGGGTTATAAAGGCGATAAACAAACTATGCCTGTAGAAGCATTGATTTTGGCTGAAAAAAGCCACGGTTCTGCCCGTCCTTTATTAAAGACACTTATTGACAGTGGTACCATGACAATAGAAGAACAGGCTCATACTTTTAAACGTGAACTTGAGCATGAAGTTCACGGAGGTTTAGGTATTACCTATACAGAAGATGTTAATGAAGTTATGCAGCTTGTTAACAATCGTGATGTAAGGCTGGAAGTAGAAGCACAATTTAAAAAAGATCATCCGGAGTTGAAGGAAAATGAAGGATCTTTAGTCCGTTCATATTTAGCCGGAGACGGTTTTTCTGCGCAGGAAGTTGACCAGTTTGATGCAAACTGGGTTAAAACCGGTGCTTATGCAGAAGCAAGATATGTTTATCAAGTCGATGGAAACGGCAATATAGCAGTTGATAAAAACGGTCGGCCGATCATAATGATTGATGAAGGAGATCAGGCACATAGAAATGGTGTTATAGGCAGACTTGTTTTTGATTATCAGGATAAAGAAGCGTTGAACAAAGGTTTGGAAGTTGTCAATGACGATCCGAACAGTTTTGATTATCAATATCTGGACAAACGAGCAGGCGAAGAAGTTGCCAAAGATCCAAAAGGAAAATATCAATCAAGATTTACAAATCAGGATAATATTCAGCGTTATCTTGCAGGATTTCATTCAGATGCAGAGACGGGCAAAGTAGATGCAGACAATGTGTCTGCAAGCAACACTATTTTGTTTAAAGGTGAAAAACCGCCGAGAATTCAGGCCGAAGAAAGTCTTTATGATGCCAAAAATGGTGATTATACTCATACTTTTGATAGTGTAGAGCCTGAAGTTTACTCTATAATGGCTGATTTGGTTAAAAACGGAGATGTTAAAGGCGTCAAAAATATGAATGACCTTTATAAAAAAGCTTTAGCCAGCACAAATGCACCTGATAAAGAAGATTATGGAGTTTACGAGGCTAGAAAGATAAAAGCAAATGCAATTCTTTCGGGACAATTTAATTATTCAGATGAAGAAATTGCTGATTACTGTATTACATTAATGCATACTATTGATGATTGTAAACAGAAGGGTGTCGCCGGATCGTTTGCTAATAATATGAAAGCCGGAGATTATATAGGTGCTTATGAGGAACAATTAAAGGGTATTTTACAAAATAATCCTCAAGTTCTAAACGCTGTTAAGGCAAAAATGCAAAAAGAGAATTTTATTACACGTGTTCAATTTACCACTCTGGATGGTGGTGAGGAGTCTGTAACAGATCATAAAGCAGAGCACCTGAGAATTATAGAAAGTATAAGACCTATCTCTAAAGATGAAGTATTCTATGATGAAAATGGTAAACAGATTACTGATCCTGCCAGAATAGAAGAAATTAAAGCTTCTAATATGGAATATGTGGAAGCTATGCGGTTAAATGTAGCTGAGTTAGAAAGAGAATTCAAAAAAGGTGTTGATACTGAAGGCTTGCTTTCAAATGCGGCAAATAGTGTATTAAGATATGTTCCTGTAAAGAATAGGGCAGATGTTCAGGCAGAATATCTTGATGCGAAACTCCAGCTTCAACAATTAGAAGCTGCTGCTCAGGGCAGATTACGCGATAGCAACGGTAAAGTTATTTCTGTGGAGGATCTTAAAAAGGAACATCCGGAGTTGTTAAATAAACTAAGCCGAGCAAACAGCAATTATAAACAATCAATTGCAATGGGCAAAGCTGGAATAGTCCTTGCTCCTGTTGTTGGCACAACAATAGTTGTTTCGGGTGGTACAGCTGCTTTAGGCTGGGGAACTTTAGGTACAGCAGCTGCAAGCGGGGTTACTGCAGGAGCAACAACTTATGCAGTTAATGCTGTTGATTATAATACTTCAAAAACAGGAAATACTGCGGAAGCGCGTGAACAAAATATGAAAGACAGTCTGGTTAATGGTGTTACAACTGCCATTGGTGTCGGTCAGATGAAATATATCGGCGGGCTTGCAAACAATATGGGAACAACAACAAGAACAGGCATAAGATTAGCAGCTACTGTTACAGCTGATACTGCAACAGGTGTTGGAGCAGAATATGTATCAACAGGAAGTGTTTCAACAGAGGGTCTCGTATCCAATTTGATATTGTCTGGAACAGGTAATTTAATTGGTGTTAAATCTCTCGGAGCTAAGGCAGATAAAACAGGAATCAATTCTGTGCTTCCTAAAACAAGTGATACTCCCGTGCTCAATCAAGCATCATCAAATGGTAAGGCTACACATTCCACTGTTCGGGTCGGTGAAAAAAAAGGTAGAGAGATTCAACAGGAAGTAAGTCAAGCTGTTTCAAATCCTGATATCTCAGGAGAAGATCTTGCACGTATAAGACACCAAGCAGACGGAATTTCAAACAGAGACGTACGCAGAGATGTTCAGAAAAAAGTTGATAAAGCTGCTGAAAATCTTTCTCCTCAGGAACGCGCATCATTTGATGCCGCAAACAGAGCCAATGCTCAGAACAATATTGATCATATCTTTGAAAAACACAGCGTGTTAAATGATGGCGATACACGTGTTATGAATGAATATATTAAAAACACTGATGATCCAGATGTTTTGAAAGATTTAAGAGAAAAATTAACTGAAAAAGAATATACTTACGGCGGTGTAACAGCAAATTACAACAGACTGAGAAAAGCAATAGACGACAGACTTGCAAGTCTTAATCCTGCTCCTGTAAAATCAAATATTCAACAGCATGATGATGTTGTTGCTATGCTTAATGAAAAAGCTCAGACAGGAAAAGGTTTGAATGAAAATGATTTTAAACAGGTAACGGCTTATCTTGAAACAATTACTGATGAAGCACAGTTTAAAGAGTTAACAGGGCTTTTAAACGGTAAAAAGATGACTTCCGTGCAGAAAAAACAGATCAAAGAATTACTTTCCGCAAAAAATTCTGAAATCAAGGCTTCTCACATACCTGATACAGTAGACGAAAGTGTTGAAGTTTCAACCCCTAATTCCGCCGATGCGGTAGACGAAGGCGTTGAAGTTTCAACCCGTAATTCCGCCGATGCAGTAGACGAAGGCGTTGAAGTTCCAACCCGTAATTCCGCCGATACAGTAGATGAAGGTGTTGAAGTTTCAACTCGTAATTCCGCCGATGCAGTAGACGAAGGCGTTGAAGTTTCAACCCGTAATTCCGCCGATGCGGCAGATGAAGGTATTGAAGTTAAACCTGAAAAAGTTGCTAATGATGCAAACGCAATTCAAGATGCAGAAATTCCCGCTCAACACAGAGATATGTGGAAAAGCTGTAAATCACGTATTGACACTCTGACACAGGAAATTGCAAATCTGTCAGACAAAGTTAATCCGAGAGAACTTTTAGTACGCGGTAAAGCTCTTCTTGCCGACCTTAAAACAATCGGACAAAGCGTAACCGGTTCTGTAAGAAGTAAAATACAAAATCTTTACAGCGACCTGAGGACAATGCTGAATAATGTAAAAGTTAAATTCCAGAATAACAGAACTTCTTCCGCACAAAAACCTTTTAAACTTATTACATCAGAGAAAGAAGCAATGGATTATTTTAAAAATAATATAGAAGAAAGAGCTATTATTTGGGATGGGGGTAAAAAAATAGAAGAAAGAAGCATGCGTAATTGTACTGATGGTAAACCATATTATATGTCTGTAGAGGATCGTACATGGTTATATGAAATTCATAACTCTTCCGGTACAGGTAATATTAATGCTGATTATTCTGCTCAGAGAAAAATGGGAACTCCCTGGAAAATACACATTTATGCTGACAGTCCGCAGGAATGGGCTAATGCAGCACAAGTAGCACTGCCGATTTTGCGTGAAAACAAGTTACATTACAAAACACTGTCTGCTGTTGATAAAAATGCATTTCTGAATTTGGAAAAAGCATTTGACGGGGGTATCCAAAAAGGCAAGGCTTTTACCGTCTATTTCAGATCGAAAGAAGAGTTTACACGAATAGCCCACACACTTGATGCAGCATTCCAAAAAAGCGGCTTACGATCCTCAGGCACAGTTGTGAATGAACGTCAAATTGGAAACTCAGGATTCCTTTCATACCGCAACGAACAAGCAGAACGTGGTGTATCTTATAATGTGGATGGAGTTGAAGATCCTTATCTGAAAAGTTTAGGCAATGCTGATGGCGGAGTTCAAAACGGCAATACATCCGTTGAACTGTCTGACGAAATAAAGAAGAACATTAGCCCGAATACCCAAACTTTATTGAAAAAGCTAGAACCGGGTCGAGAACTTATATCCAATGAAGGCGATAAGATATATACTTTCAGAAACAACAATGGCAAAATAGAAATAACTGCACAGGGCGAAATAAAACCTGCAACTCATGCAGAAACAGCAGCAAATCTAAATAGTATAAAATCAGGGAAGTTCGAAAATTTGTCTGAAGAAATTTCTTCTACATTTGGACACAAAACCTGTGAATCACTTTCTAAATTAAAACCAAATCACAGGGTTGGATTTTATAGAGGAGATACTCACTATGTTGTAGAAAATATAAACGGAAAAATTGAAATTATATCAAAAACTCCGAAAGTAGAAGTAAATTTTGATATTCCTTTGTCTAACAGAACACCTGCAGGCAAAAACAATAAAGGTATAAGTATGAATGATGCCCTAACCAAAGAACAAAAACAAGTTTATAATTCGTCATATCAGGCATTTATGGACAGTAAGGACAATAGAATTATTCATACACATACAAATACTTTATCAACAGATAATTTACTTCATGGTACAACTTTAGAAGCCTTGATTAAAGACGGCGGAGTACTTGATAATGGTCTTGTCCCGCGTGAACTTTCAGGAAAGACAGCTGCTTCATATGCTGATGGATCAATACCTGATACTTTAACTCCGTTATGTACTGATACATGGGATGTCAGGGGAAATTACTCTATTAGAGATTATTTTGATTCCCGCAGTAATCATTGGAAAAATGACGGAGAAGCTAATTTCTTGCCAAATTCAAACCAGACAAGATCTCCATTTGTGCTTGTATTAGATACCAAATCTATTGATCCGACAATTATGAAAAATTCGTTTGAAGTTAATAATAATGGACAAAGTGTATTATTTGAACATGGAAATATGAGCAGAGGGCATAATTATCCGACTCATAGGGCACTTCCTATAGGTGCACCATCGAACTCTATTGAAAAGATAATTGTTGATACACGCATTGTAGATGGATACGAGTTAAATCAATTAAGAAGCAAAATTTTCCAAAATGACTTAGATATAAAATTATATGATTTAGATGGTAATGAAATATGGTATTAATTTAATTTACCGCACTTTTCACATTCAGGCTCGGCATGTGTCATAATTGTTACGTGTCCGAGCTTTTGTGTTATAAGATTTTCTATCTCATCACATATATTATGACATTTTTCTATTGTCATATCTTTCGGAAATAATATTGTAAGTTCAATGTCGGTTGAAGGCCCGCAGCGCCGTGCTTTGAGATTTTTTATCCCGAGAATGCATTTATTTTTATATGAATTGATTATTTCTTCAATCGACTTCATATCTTCAGGCGGCAGCGAACCGTCAAGAAGGTTATTCAAGGTTTCTTTTGAGATAGAAAATCCTGCCTTTAAAATAAACAAAGCAACCAGAATTGCAATAACAGGGTCTAAAATATGTATTCCTGTTATTTTTATCAGGATTAAGCCTGCCATTACACCGAGTGATGAGTAAATGTCAGTTCTCAAATGCTCGCCGTCCGCAAAAAGCGAGATAGAATTTGATTTTTTTGCAACTTTAAAAAGAACACTGCTTACAAAAAAGTTTGCCGCGACAGCAAAAAGCATTACCGCAATGCCTAAAGTCGTATCGACTTCAAAAGCTTCACGCATAAAAAGTTTTTTGCAGGCTTCGTAAATGATGTAAAAAGCCGCAAAAATTATCAATCCGCCCTCGATAAACCCTGACATATCTTCATATTTCCCGTGTCCGAAAGGGTGTTCTTTGTCTGCAGGCTCCGATGATTTCATAACCGCAAAAAAAGTCAGAACTGATGCCAGAAAGTCGCTCATTGAGTGAATTGCTTCGGATATTATACTTATTGAGCCGGAAATTATTCCTGCTATGAATTTTAAGATAATTATTACGGCGTTTGAGGTTATTGAAAGCCCAGCTGCCAGTTTTTTTTCAGTTGTTATGTCCATTACCGTTACCCGCTGCTATTATTTTCAGGCTTATTAAAAACTGCGTCCTCTGCTAAAGCGAGATCGTGAAAAGCATTACTTTCTTTTCAAGCATTTTAACATGGTTTTGGTATTTTTATCAACCCTTAGCGACTCGCAGATTTTTTGAATGCTTTTGTTGAAAGTCCAATCATCCAGATTTGATTTTTTCAGATATTCAAGTGTCTGTTCGGGAAATTGAGTGTAACAGACAGAAAGCGCCCATGCTGCAGACATTCTTGCATAATATCTGTCGTCTTTAAATTCATCAATCAGTTGTAACACATCTTGTATGAAATTTATATCAATGTAATATGAAATAAGCATCACATACCCGAAACGTATATCATATTCTTTTTTCGATTTAAAATACGGCTGAATAAAGTCCCATACAAGTTTTTTATTGTTCTTAGTGAATTTAAGGCTGTTGCAGAAGCTGTCGCACACAGCCCAGTTGTTGATTTTGGGAATGAAGTTTTTTACAAGTTTTATAACTTTATCTGCAGGAAGTTTTACAAGTCCTATAACCATTCCCTGAAGCATTACTTCTTCCATATATTCAAATTCGGTTTGTTTAAGAAAGTCTTCCCACTGTCCGTTTTTGTAAATTTCTTTTGCGATTTTGCGCAGTTTTGGAAGTCTTACACCCAGAACATTATTAATATTCGGGATTAAAGATGCCGAAAATTTTTGAAACTCTTTTTCCGATTCGCTGATAAGTCTTTGTTTTATGTCCATGTAAGGATTTTAGCATAACTCTGTTTATTTATCTACAAATTCCCAATGATACCCGTATGCCGTTTCTCTTTTTTTGTTACAGACATCTTTTATCGCGCTATATGCCGCATAGCTTTGCGACAATCCTTTTTTTATCAGCATTTCATTTGCGTCTTTTGCTTTTTCGAATACTTCTCCTGTTTCAATACATCTGATCTTTTTGGGTTCATGTCTTGTAGAACGGTAAGGTTTAATTTGCTTTTGAATGTCAAGGAATATCTCTTCACTAACCCTGTAAGTTCCTGCAGTAGTGTCGTTATTGATTAATCTGATTACATAATGTGATTTTTTATTTGTTGAGTTTGTCATAAATGTCCTCCTTTTGACCAGTCTCATTTGGTAATTTATTGTTTCCAAAAATGCTTGTTATATAGCTATTTAGGGAATTTTTGATAAATCAGATTTGGTAGAAAATAGCAATAAAAAAATCCATAATTTTAAATATGGCTAAATCTGATTTAAAAAAGCTTGGTAAAAATATAAAATTTTTGCGAAAATCTAAAGGGTTATCGCAGGAAAAATTAGCTGAAATAATAAACAGAAGCCGTAATTATGTTGGTATGATTGAACGGGCAGAAGTTAACACACCTGTTGATACTCTGTTTGATATTGCCAAAGCTTTAAATTCTGATATCAAAGTACTGTTTACATAAGTTTAAGGATTATTGATAATATTATATTTTTGTTACACTTTCTTCAAAAGTACAACCGCATGCGCTTCAATTGCAAGCTCTTTGCCTACCGCATCCATTTTTTCATTTGTTTTAGCTTTTATGGAAATTCTGTCAGGATCAATCGCAAGAATTTCACATAGGACTTCTTTCATCTTCGGAATATAGGGCATCATTTTCGGTTTCTGGGCAATAATGTTGCTGTCAAGGTTTTCTATAACGTATTTTTTTTCTTTAATAAGTTTATATACATCCGTTAAAAGTTTTGTGCTGTCTGCATCTTTATAAAGTTCATCAGTATCCGGGAAAAGAGTTCCGATATCCGCAAGTGCAAGAGCACCGAGCATTGCATCAATAATCGCATGGATTAAAACATCAGCGTCTGAATGTCCCAAAAGGCCTTTTTCATGGGTAATTTTAACCCCGCCGATTATTAAGTCCCTGCCTTCCGTCAGTTTGTGAATATCGTAGCCTAATCCGATTCTATACATATTTTTATCCTTTGTGAATTACTTTATGAGTTCGGTTGTAAAGCAAAATTTATCAATAGCTTTTACAAATCCGTTGTTTTCGACAGTATCGGTTACAAAGTCCGCGCATTCCTTTAATTCAGGTGTAGCGTTGCCCATTGCAACTTTTATTCCGCCTGATTTTAAAAGTTCAATATCGTTATTCTGATCTCCGATTGTCAGAACCTCATCTTTTTTTATTCCCCATTTTTTGCATAAATATTCTACGGCATTAGATTTTTTTGCATCTATATTGGAAATTTCGCAAAAATACGGGGTTGATTTGACTATATAAAGGTCAGGATACTGGTTTTGAAGATAGTTAACCCAGCGTGTTACCGTATCTGCATCTCCGTATTTGATTGCGAGGATTTTATTTACATTTTTAATTTCCAGAGTATCAAACGGGCATACCGTATAATTTATATATCTTGCATCAGTGTACTGTTTTATTGTTTCATCGTCTTTTTCTACGTATAAAACATCGTCCATGTAAAGATTTATGTGAATATTATTCTCTTTAGCCCATTTTATGATTTCTTTTGCTTTTTCGGGATCTAAATCTTTTCTGTAGTATACTTCTCCGTTTTCTTTATTTTCCTTAATCATTCCGCCCTGATAAGATACAATAGGTGTATCAAGACCGAGTTCGTCTGCCAGAAATGTTGCTGCTTTGTGCATTCTGCCTGTTACAAGAACAACTTTAACCCCGCCTGCGGTAAGTTTTTTTACGCAGGCTTTGACTTCAGGCGTAAATCCGCCGAAGTCCCAGTTGAAAATTGTTCCGTCTATATCTGTCGCTACCATTTTAATATTTCTAGACATATTATTTTATTCCTTAATTTGTGCGCGTAATAATGCGCAAAGTGTTTTTGCATCATTAATTTGTCCGTTATTAATCATTTTTAATACATCATTATATGTGTATTCAAAAGCCTGAATAATTTCGCCTTCATCAGGGTGGCAGTGAGTAAATTGTAAATTTTCCGCTTTATAAAGGTAAAGTTTTTCATCACTGTAACCCGGTGATGTGTATACATAACCCAGATCAGTCCATTTATCGGCGCAATATCCTGTTTCTTCTTCCAGCTCGCGTTTTGCGGCTTCAAACGGGTCTTCTCCGGCTTCAAGTTTTCCTGCCGGAAGTTCGAACATTATTTCTTTTATCGGATAGCGGAATTGTTTTACAAGAAGAATTTTATCATCTTTTATTGCAAGAACAACAACTCCCCCTGAGTGTTTTACTACTTCCCTGAAAGATTCCCTGCCCGTTGGCAGTTCAATTTTATCTTTATAAAGTTTTACAACCCTGCCCTCAAAAACAAGCTGTGAATTAATTGTTTTTTCCGTAAATTCCATACTTTTATATTAGCATAAAAGCGATTAAATTTAATATTTGTAAAAAATATTTGAGTAAATAAAAAATAAAAACGGGTCTGACAAAAGTCAACCCGTCTTTATTAGGAGGAGGTGGGATTCGAACCCACGGTACGCGTGAACGTACGACAGTTTTCAAGACTGCTCCAATCAACCGCTCTGGCACTCCTCCAGTAAGTTATTTGGATGTAGTCTCATTTTATTATATCAAAATATTTTGTCAAGAGAAGTTATTGCCATAAAAAAAAGCTATGTACATTTGAAGTGCATAGCTGTTGATTAGGGATATGTGTATCTTAGTTCTCTAAGGAGTATGGTTATATATTAGCAGACGAAATCTTAAATGAAATCGTAAAAATGTATGATGTTTTATAATCCTTTTTCAATTTGTAAAATAATGTAAAATTTTTGCTATAAAAGTAGCATAAAGAATTATTTTTCGACTTATAATGCATGGAAAAAGCAATTTTAAGGAAGCATTATGCGGATATATTCAATTACATCAGCAAACGTAAGAAAATATTTGTCAAATAATACCAAAGCACTTTTACAGAATAATGCGGATAACATGTCAGATACCGTTTCTGACAAAATTAATTTTGGTGTCGGGGAAGATTACGGCGGTGTTGATCTTGATGCTCCGGAAAATCCTAATACCGGTAAACCGGGATTTAAAAAAGGTTTGCTTGGTATTGCGACTATTCTGACATTCCCTGTATCTGTACCGGCATGGCTTCTTTATCAGAAATACAAAGAGAAACATGAAGGCGAAATCAAAACGAATATGAATTTCGATAACATTGAAGATTAATTTGTGATATAATTCTTTTATGTTTGACAGTTTAAGTGAAAAATTACAGGAAATTATAGGCCGAACACGGGGAAAAGAACTTACTGCCGAAAATATGCAGGAGGCTTTGCGTGAGATAAGACGTGCGCTTTTGGATGCGGATGTGAATTTGCGTGTTGTTAAAGCTTTTATTTCTTCTATCAAGGATAAAGCAGAAGGCGAAAAAGTTCTTGAAGGTGTTGACCCTTCACAACAGTTAATCAAAATTGTTCATGATGAGCTGATTAATCTTCTCGGCAGTGAGCAAAAACCGCTTGATTTTTCTGGGAATCCGAATTTGATTATGATGCTGGGGCTTCAGGGGTCAGGTAAGACAACTTCTTCGGCAAAACTTGCGGTCAAATTGAAAAAAGAAGGCAGAAAACCGCTTCTTGTAGCATGCGATGTATATAGACCGGCTGCAATTTCTCAATTACAGACTTTAGGTAAAGAAATTGAAAATGAAGTGTTTACAATTACCGACTGTCTGGATGTTCAGCAAATTGTGCGCGGGGCAATTGATTATGCAAATCAGAACGGATTTAATACATTAATTCTTGATACTGCAGGACGTTTGCAGATTGATACTGATATGATGGCGGAACTTCTTTTGATTGACAGAATTTTTCATCCCTCCGAAAAACTTCTTGTAATTGACGCTATGACCGGTCAGGAAGCTGTTAATGTTGCGGAAAACTTTGATGCGCAGCTAGGTTTAACCGGTCTTGTTTTGACAAAACTTGACGGCGACAGCCGCGGCGGTTCAGCCTTGAGCGTTGTTTACTGTACCGGAAAACCGATAAAATTGACAGGGACGGGAGAAAAACTTAACGCTCTTGAAGATTTCTACCCCGAACGTATGGCAACACGAATATTAGGTATGGGCGATATTGTTTCTCTTGTTGAGCGTGCGCAGGAAGTTTTTGATGAAAAACAGGCACGCGAGCTAGAAGAAAAAATGAGTAAGAATAATTTTTCTTACAATGATTTTCTAAAAATGCAAAAACAGATGCAGGCATTCGGCTCTATGGGAAATCTTCTCGGCATGCTTCCGGGGCTGAATATCGGAAAAGACGACAGGGATAAAATTTCCCACGAAGGTGAAAAGCAGTTCAAAAAAATGGAAGTTTTTATATCAAGTATGACTCCTGAAGAACGAGCAAACCCAGATATAATTAATACCAGCCGTAAAAAACGTATTGCAAAAGGCTGTGGCATGGATTTAGCGGAAATTAATACATATATAAAACAGTTTGAAGCTATGCGTATGATGATGAAGGGAATGTCTGATATGAAAGGGATGTTTGGCAAACTCGGCGGCGGCATGCCAGATATGAGCAAAATGGGAAATTTAGGCGGTATTGGCGGTTTCAAAGGCAAACTCGGCAAACATGCTATGAACAAAGCCATGAAAATGATGAGAAGATTTAAGTAAAAGATACTTTGTCTTTTTGTCAAAATTTGCTTTGGCATACAAAAGAGGGTTGATGTATGAAAAAATGGTTTATTATTTTAGGAATAATGTTGTTGTTTTCTTCCGGAGTTTATAGTGCTGAATTGGCCGACGGAGAAAAGACTATTTTGTCAAATTATATTCAAAGCATAAATAAATCTTTGAAGGATAACACCGAACTTTCCGGAACAGTTCAGGTTTACTTTGATGTAAAGGGAAATCATAGCTTAAATTCATATAAAATAATAAGTTATAATAATAAAGAAATTGCGGAGCTGATTGATAATTCCTTAAAATTACTTGTAAAATCACCGGAAAATTTTACAAAACCGAAATTCAGATTTATAGCAAATTTTACAGCCGAAAATGGCAGGATTAAAACAGAAATTTTAAGCAGGAATTATACGATACCTGAGAGCAAACAGGGTGATAAAATTTCCCGGTATTACAGTAAGCTTATAAAACAATTGAATGAACAGATGAATTTATCTCCTGATGCAGATTACATAGGGCTTGATGATGTTATTCTTGAACTGAATATTTCAAGTATTGGAAAAATTAAGAAAATAAGACTTCTTCAATCATCCGGAGATAAAAATTATGATGATAAAATATGTAACTATTTTCTTGAAAAAAGAGTAGAGATGCCTCCGACTGCTGCATTAACAAACGGTTACTATTCTTTAATTATAAGTATAGAGCCTGCATCCGAGGAAGCGCGGGAAGAATATAAAAATTACGTGAAGCAAGTATCTGAAGAAATTGAGAAACAAATAGGTTATTTTGTTGAAAATCCGATTTATTTTACATTTGATAAAACCGGTGCAGTAGAAGATGTTAAAATATATAATGACTATGATTTTATATATTCTCCAGCTATTATTGCAGAGTTGAAAAAAATTAGAGTAACGCCATATTCAGGTAAGTTAAAAGGTAATATCGTAAATGTATTATATATAAACAACAATTCCGTAAAGAATATCATTAATTATTACAACAAAAAAATGACTCCGGTATTAAAAGAAGCATTTCCCGAATTCAATACTTTATCCCTTAAGCCTGTTAGATGCCTTGTTCTCATGAATAAAAACGGACATGTCGAAGAAGTTACATTAATTACGTCATCAGGTTCACAACAGATTGATAAGGATACAATTAACGCAATAAAATATAATTCGTATGAACCATATATAAACAGTCCCACCGAAAAATTTGTGTTTAATATAGCAATCTATAACTTGAATAAATATTTACGCCGGTCTTATGCGGCTTATGCAAAAACCGTTACATCATACACACTGGGCAATGTTCCGAATATTGGTTTACATTACATGAAAACTGCAAAAATTCTTTTTACTATAAAAAAAGATGGAAAAATCAAGAAATATACACTTCTTGATGCAAGCGGCAGAATAATAAACGAAAAACCGGTTGAGGATAGTTTGAAAAGATTAACTTTCCCAAAATTTCCACCAAATATTGATGCTGATGAACTTGATATTTTTGTTGACTTATATAATCCCGATAATTTTGCTATGACAAATATTATTATGAATTCAACAGCAATTATCTCTGAAATTCTTTATATGATACTAAGGGGGACATTATATTGATTAAGAAATTATTACTTTACATCTGGTTTTATATTAACAAGATTTCAGAGCTCGTTTTATTTACCCGCAATGATAGAAAGTCATTACGGGTAACAAAGCAGCACAGCAGTTTCATTAATTTTACAATTCTTTATACCACAGCTTTTATGTTAATACTTACAAATATTGCTTTTGCTGAAGAAATTGATGCTAATAAATTTGTTGAACAATATGGCAAAGAAGTTCAAAGTCTGATAAGAAGTAACTTAAATTATAAAGGTGATGAAAATGCTGTTACAGCAGTAAATTATACGATTAACCCGGACGGAAGCGTTACAGATATAAAACTTGAACAAGCGAGCGGTACAAACTTTGACAAAGCTGTAATTGAAGCAGTACAAAAATCTGCACCATTTAAACCGTTTCCTGAAGATGTGAATCTTGTAAATATAAAAATGACAAGCGGATTCCAGCACATAGTACAAAAATCTTTATCTGCAAGAATGTCTATAATGCCAATTGAACCGCCTGCTCAAGCTCAAGAAGCTTATAAAAAATATATGGACAATGTAAATAAATATATATTTGATCGAATTCCGACAATATACAGTCATATTCCACAAGAGCCGGTTATTAGCTGTACTATTTTAAAGGACGGTACAATAACGAATTTTAAGATTTTGCAATCATCAGGTATTGAAGAATATGATAAAAAGATTATAGAAACATATTCCAAAATGAGGCTTGAACCTTTCCCTGAGGAGCTAAATATCTATGAGGAATTACCTTATTCTGTAAGAATTTACAGTCAAATAAGAAGAACACCTTCACTGGGTGTACCGGGGTATTATTTCAGGTAATTAAATTTATTTCTTTTTCACAACAATGTCATAACCTAAAATATCAAAAATTTCCAGAAGTTCCGTAACCTTTATAGTGCCGTTGCGGAGTTTGTTTGTAAGATTTTCAAGAGAGTCGGTTTTTTTTTATTTGTGATTAATATCAACTTTCAGCCTTGTTAGCGTCTTGCCTTCAAATGCCGTTAAGAGTTTAATGACATTTCTGATATTATCTTTTGACAAAATATATTCATTTTTCATTCCATTACTATATATTGTCAAAAACTTGACAATCTAATTGTATACTTGTATTATCTAATTGTATAATTAGATAATATTATTATAGGATTTGAAAAATGAATAGAAGAATTGCATTCACACTGGCAGAGATTCTCATAACCCTCGGGATTATAGGGGTAGCCGCTGCAATGACACTACCTGCATTGATTGCAAATTATCAAAAAAAAGTGTTGGAACAGCAGGCAAAACAAGCTTATTCATTACTCAGCGGAATTTTTAACAAAATGGCTTTTGATGAAGAGGTAACTGATATTTGTCAAACAAGCTTTGTATCAAATTACCCGCAAAATGATGATGAAGCATACAAAAATTATCTTCCGCAAATTTTAGGAAAATATATTGAAATTACGGGAAATCATGTTTGTGCTGATTCTTCTGATAAAAAATGTTTCATTAAATATTTGAATTCATCAAATACAAATGATGGTGCAGCAGAACCGGATGCATACTGGTTATATTTAAAAAACGGAATGAAAATGAATATAACAATGGATAGAGATGTCGGTTTCTGGGGACGTTTAATTGTTGATGTAAACGGGGATAAAGCCCCGAATACTTGGGGAAGAGATGTATTTTACTGGCACATAAAATGCGGGGATAGTCCTTCTTCTATCTATCCAAGAGCAGGAGTTGTATATTCAAATGGAAATTCTAATGATTACTGGAAGACTACAAGAAAATGGGACTTAAAATGTTCTACAACCGAAACTTCATTAGGATCAGGATGTACTGCAAGGTTAATGGAAAATGGCTGGGTTATGGATTATTAGAATTAAAAAAATTAGCAAAAGAAAATAATATGGATATAAATGAAGAAGCATATGCGATACAGGAAGAAGTGGTCGAATTTCGAAGAGCACTGCACCGTTGTCCTGAGATAGCATTTCATGAAACGATGACGATGGAATATATCAGAGAACATCTGGAAGAATGGGAGATTTCTTATAAGATTTTTGATCCATCAGGAATCATTGCAGTTGTTGGCAATGGCAAGAAAGAAACGATCGCATTAAGGGCAGACATGGACGCA
>URXH01000006.1 GCA_900551675.1 uncultured bacterium | reverse complement strand
CTTTATTATTTTTTTCAACCCTTTAATTTTCTCGCAAGTGATAAACCTGCAGGAAGCGGTAATATTACATTTTCGTAATTAGGATTTGAATTTATTGCATCAATAAAAGGTTTACATTTTGCTTCATGTGATAAAACATTATCACATGCTATTATTCCGCCTTTTTTTAAGTGCTTATCTATGAATTCAAAATATTTTATATATTCCGATTTATTTGCATCAACAAAAGCAAAATCAATTTGAAAATCATCGCTTAAGTATTCCAGATGCATTAAAGCAGAGCCTTTCAGGGTTGTTATAACATCGGAAACACCGCAGATTTTAAAATTTTCTTTAGCAACGTCAAGCCGTTTATCATAAAATTCTATGGTTGTCAGATGTCCGCCGTTTTCTTTTACAGCCTTGCCGAGCCAGATGCCTGAATATCCGTTTGATGTTCCGATTTCAAGCACATTTTTTGCCCCCTCTGCTTTTATCAATGTGTACAAGAATTCACCTGTAACACGTGCAATATTCCAGAACTGTTTTTGAGTTTCTTCTAATGAATGAAGGACATCTTCTGTTGTATTATCAAAATATTTTATCATCTGTTATTTATTAATCTTTTTAACTTTTTCCGTAACAACAATTGCGTTTGCAGGGATATCAATAGGAATTGTCTTAATAACTTTATTTGTGCCAAGATCAAATACCGTATATAAAGAAGCCTTTGTATCCGTTATAAGTGCAATATTTGTATTTTCAATCCTGTTAATTTTTGTCGAAAAACCGTTTGTATTGAGATAAATTGTATCGGTCAAAAGGTCTTTTTTTGCGTCGATTACCTGAATTGAATTATCACCCGCGCCGAGCACATATACTCTGTCATGAAAAACAAGCATATCAACAGGTTTTTCGCAAATTTCAACTTCTGCCATCAGACCGATTGTTTCATAATCAATAATTGCAATTCTGTTTTTAGTTCTGCTTGTTACATAAATTTTGTCATTTGTATAAACTATTTTTGAGACATTCGGGAATTTGCCTATCTCTTTTAACAGATAATTGTTATCTAACTCAATAGCCCAGATATCTCTTGTCTTTTTATCATAATAAAACAGCTTGGTACCGTCATCAGACAAATAAAGTTTTTCGCACATACCTGTAATTTTAATCTGCTTTGAAAGAGTCATTGTCTCAAGATTAACAATATAAATACTTGAATCTATCGCACTTGAAACGTATGCAATATTTTTGGTCTTATCTATAATAATTTCATCAGGTTGAGTTTTTGTATAAATCTGTTTAATAATCTGATCATCAGCAAGCGAAATAACATCAACTGATGGTTTGTCATAAGCTGTTACAAGTAAAAATTGATCGTTGTAAGCCTTCATATCAATAGGAACATTTGTCTGAGCAAGCGAATATTCCGGAGTTTTAGCTCCAAGATTTAAGACTTGAATGTTTTTTGAATATGGAGACGACACATAAAAACTCTTATTCTTTAACGGGGGAATCTGCGAAAGAGTTTTCAAAGTAGAGCCAGAAAGCTGTGTTACAACAGGCTTTGAATTTTCAATACGAATTCCCGGATCGTTAACGGTTTTAATTTGGAGATTACCTACAATAGCCTTTAAATTTTCGGGAATTACAAGTCCTCTGGGGACAAGCATATCCTGAGGCAAAAGCCCCGTTCTCAATTCCTGCGGCGGATTTGCCATTTTAAAAATTGTTTTATTCCCGTTTGTATCTGTCAAAACTTTAAGCAATGCAAAATCGTTATTTAAAATTACAACATTCGGTTTTGAAGCGAGTGTTTTTCCTGACGGAAAAGTCTGCTTTACTGACAATTTTTCAGGAGTTAAAATCTTTGCCGGAAAAAGCGGCAGATAAATAGTATTATCAGGCAGAATAATAACACCGTCAAATCTAAAAGTAGTATTTGGGAAATCATTGCTAATAAACTGCTGGACATTATCAGGGATTTTGGCAGAAAAAACAGGAACGGCAAATACAAACATTATTGATGCTGTTAAAAGTAATTTAGCTGTCCTGTTTTTAAAACTTTTCATTACTGAAACACTCCCTTTACCTTATCCATTATGGAAGACTGCTGCACAGATTTTTTATTTGTCTGAATTTCATATAATCTTCTATACAGATTTCTTTCTTCATCAGAAAGTTTTACAGGAGTTTTGACGGCAACAATAACAATATGGTCGCCTCTTTGTGAAGGTCTTGCAATATATGGAACACCTGCACCTTTTATCTTGATAGAATTACCGCTCTGTACTCCTGCCTGAACAGTAATTTTTTGTTCACCGTCAAGAGTTTTTACAACAACCTCATCTCCTAATGCAGCCTGAGCAGGACTTATATCAATTCTTGAATAAACATCATTACCTTCACGTTTGAAATAGTCAGAAGATTTTACATGCAAAACCACATACAAATCTCCAGCAGGACCGCCGTTTGTTCCCGCATCACCTTCATGCGACACGCGAATTTTGGACATGTTATCAACACCTGCAGGAATTTTTATATTAATTTTCTTTTCCTTTTGAACTTTACCCTGACCTCTGCAAGCCTTACACGGATTAGTAATTTTTTTACCTGCGCCATGACAGTCAGGACAAGTTACAATTTGTGCAATAGAACCAAGAGGTGTTCTCATAACCTGTTTTACCTGGCCTGTGCCATGACAGGTCGGACAGGTTACGGGTTTGGAGCCTTTTTCAGCACCTGTACCGTTACAGGATGAACAAAGTTCAAGATGGTCAAATTTAATTTCTCTTTCACAGCCAAAAACAGCCTGCTCAAAGTCAATTTCAATATCAAGCCTTAAATCATCGCCTTCAACAGGAGCATTGGGATCAGGTCTTCCGCCGAATCCGAAACCGCCCATTCCGCCGAAAAATGAGTTGAATATATCATTCAAATCGCCAAAACCGCCAGCAAAGGGGCCGCCCGTATCAAATCCTGCATTTTTTAACCCGTCTTCGCCGTAGCGGTCATAAGTTGCACGCTTATTATCATCCATTAATGTTTCATAAGCTTTACCGAGTTCCTTAAATTTTTCCTCTGCATCAGGAGCTTTATTTACATCGGGGTGTAAAGTTCTTGCCTTCTTTCTGAAAGCTGATTTTATCTCGTCCTTTGTCGCATCCTTTGATACGCCGAGTATTTCATAGTAATCTGCCATTTATTTTAAATTCTTCCCTATTCTCTATCTTTAATCTTATTTTATCATGTAAATCCTCAAGGATAAAAATTTTTAACCCTCGGCAGTTGCAACATTTACAAGAGCAGGTCTCAAAACTTTATCTCCCATTTTGTAACCTTTTTGCAACTCATTAATTATTATATTTTCAGAATGTTCTGATGTCGGGGTCTGCATAACCGCATCATGAAAATTCGGATCAAACTCTTTCCCTTCTGTTTCAATAACTTCAAGCCCGAGTTTTGACAAAGCATCAAAAACCTGTTTGTGAACAAGGTCAAAACTTTCTTTTACTTTAGCGCAGTCTTCAACATTTTCAAGAGCTTTTTTACCGCGTTCAAAATTGTCAAGAACCTCAATCATTTTTTTCAAAGCATTTTCTGTACCGAATTTCAAAAGATCTTCTCTTTCCTGAGCCTGTCTTTTGCGGTAATTGTCAAAGTCTGCCGCAAGACGCAGATACTGCTGATTTAATGTATCATATTTCTGCTGCAGTTCCTCAAGTTCAGAGTTAGATTCCGCTTTTTTTTCATCCTTATTTTCGGAAGTCTGTGCAGTTTCTTCATTTATCTCTTCGTCCAGATTTTCAGAATTTTTGAACGGATTATTATTATGATGTTTGTGTGCCATTTCTCTACCTCTTAATTAATCTTCATATAAATATATTATAGTTTATCAAGATTAATAAACAACAAAAATTTATTATTTTTTAATAATTAAGAGAAATATTTATCATTTGCCAGATCTGAATAACCCTTTAACAAAGCCCCGAGATAAACAGAACCGTTATGCACATACTGGTGATTATGAAGAACTTCAGCAACAGCCCTAGTTGTTTCAGCAAGCTGTCTGGCATCTTTTCTTGCTAGTTTGCCTCCTGAATTTTCAAAATAATCCTCATAAGATTCATAGATACCGGAACCTTTTAATACATCCAGCTCACCGGCAATACCTGTAACATAATCAGATAATCTTTCATCATAAATTAACCCTTTTGATGCAGCAGGAGAATTAGAATACATTGGATCACTGGTAAAATCTTTTTGTTTAAACTCTGAAACTCTATCTACAAGGCGTCTCATAAAATCTAAAACAGGTTTTGTCTGCTGCGAAACAGGAATAGGCTGTCCGTTCAAACTGGGGATAAATGTCATATCAGCATGATCATAAGATACAGATGTCAATTCGATATTTACAAATTTATTATTAAATTCGTTTTTTAACATAGGAAACTGCTTTATAAGTTTCTTAAACTCAGATAAATCCTTATTTTTTTCGTCATCTGTCAATTCCATATTTAAAATATTTCTGGAAATCTGTATGCCATCAGTACCTGATGAAATTTTTGCGTAACCGACATTTTTTATTCCGGTAAAATTTATTGGATTTATTCTCATTAAAATTTTTCTCCTTTTTATATGGTTGTAAAACCGGAAAAAATATTTTTAAACAAAATTTTCAAAAATCTTATGATTTTCTTTACATAATTTAACTTATTTACATCAATCAAATCTAATTGTATTATTATAAAAAGAGAAGATAATTATTAAATAAATAAAGGTAAGAAAATTGACTCAAAAATATTATATAAAGGGCGGTACCCCGTTAAGAGGTGAGGTTTCAATAGGCGGAGCAAAAAATTCAGTATTAAAATTAATGGCTGCCGCATTATTAACAAAAGGTGAAACTAAGATTTATAATGTTCCGGATTTGACAGACGTTGAAATTATGTTAAACGTAATAAGAGAGCTCGGAGCAAAAACAACTTATGATAAACAGGAAAAATCCGTAACTATTGATGCAACGGATTTAACAAGTATAACTGCAAAGTATGAGCTGGTAAGCAAAATGAGAGCATCTTTTATTGTTCTTGGAGCTCTTGTATCACGCTGCAGAGAAGCAATAGTAGCACTCCCCGGCGGATGTGCAATAGGAGAAAGGCGTGTAGATTTTCATATCAGAGGCTTAGAAGCTCTCGGGGCTAAAATAAAAATAGAAAACGGCTATGTTCATGCTAAAGCTCCGAAACTTACAGGCACTGATATTTATCTTGATATTCCGTCTGTCGGCGCAACAGAAAATATTATGCTTGCATCTATTCTCGCAGAAGGTTCTACAAGAATTCAAAATGCCGCACAAGAACCTGAAATCGTAGATCTTGCAAACTTTTTAAATTCCATGGGCGCTGATGTTAACGGTGCAGGAACTTCTGAAATTGTCATTAACGGCGTAAAACAGGATAATTTGCACCCGATAGAATATACAACAATTCCTGACAGAATTGAAGCAGGTACATTTATGTCTGCTATTATTGCGACAAAAGGTAAAGCGATTATTAAAAATGTATTTCCCGCTCATTTGACTTTCTTTACGGATAAACTCCTTAAAATGGGGGCAAATATTAAGCTGATTGAACCAAATTCTTTAGAAGTTTCATGCAAAAACAGATTAAATTCAATAAATTTTGTAACACAGCCATATCCGGGTTTCCCGACAGATTTGCAATCAATGGCTATGACGCTTTTGACAACAGCTAACGGTGTCGGAATTATTACCGAAAGTCTTTATGAAAACAGATTTATGCAGGTTCCCGAACTTAGAAGAATGGGAGCAGACATTCATCAGGACAGAAACCACGCAATCATAAAAGGTGTAAAAAAGCTGACAGGCGCTACTCTTGCCGCGAGTGATCTGCGTGCAGGCGCATCACTTGTTGTTGCAGCATTAATGGCGGATGGGAATTCCACTATTGAAAACCTACATCATATAGATAGAGGATACGAAAATTTCGAAAGTAAGCTAAGATTATTAGGAGGCAAAATAGAAAGAAGAGATGAAGAAATAATATCTTCTCCTGTTGAGCCGAAAATAAATATAACGGAGGGCTTATTGTAATGGCACCTGCATACAAACGCTGGTATGATCATGATCCATTGTTACTTGAAGTTATTGAGCTTTTGAGAAATTATCAGACAGAATTAAGGGCTCAGGCTGAAATTTTTCTGCAAAAAATTGAAGAAAAAGTTTCAAAAGAAACAATTGATAAATTTTACGCAATGGTCAAACCCGTTAATGCAAACAACCGCTGGTACGATAAAGATCCTGTTATTTCAAAAACCGTTGAAATTTTAAGATTTGTACCGCCGGAAGCACAGAAAATATGCGCCCAGAATTTTATCAGGACACTGAAAGAAATGGGCATTGAATACGAAAGCCCGAATAAAACAGATGTAAAATAAAAGCTCCATAAATGGAGCTTTTATTTTATGATAAAATGATGTTATGTTCAAAATTAATGCGCCTGAAAATAACGAAAATTATGCCTTGTTTGAAAATTTTCTTGCAAGGTCATATTCTTTTGCGATTACAGGTTTAACAACTCTTTTAAGGTTATTGCTCATTACAAAAATAAAAAAAATTACTGATAAAAAAATTCTTGTAATAACTTCTACAGAGCAAAATGCATTAAAATACCAGAATGATCTTTTAAAAGCATTTGGTGAAAAATCAGAGCTTATGCCATTTCAAAATATTTCAATGTACGAGACTGTATCTCCAAACAGATACGATTACGCAGAGCAGATACGGATTTTATCCGAACAGCCTGATATTGTTATAGCACCTGTTAAAGCTATGCTTGAAAAATTCCCTGATAAAAATTTCTTTAAACAAAATTCAATTACAATAAAAATCGGGGATGAAATTGATACAAAAAAACTTGCACAAAAGTTCGTTGATTTAGGCTACAAACGCTCGACAATGGTTTCCGACATCGGAGAATTCAGTATACGCGGAGATATCATAGATTATTATTCTCTTGACAGACATCCTGTAAGAATTGAGCTGTGGGGGGATGAAATTGTTGATATAAGATACTTTAACAACGAAACACAAAAATCCGTTGAAAAACTCCAAACCTCAAAAATTATGGCGATGTATAAATTTACGATTGAAAAAGGAATTCCGCCTGAAATCAAACCTGAAGATGATGAGGGGTATTTCGAAGGCATTGAAGTTTATCAAAATTATTTTAATGATAATTTTGTGAGCATATTGGATTATTTTAAAGACTACATTCTTGTTTTTGACGAAACTTCGGAAATTTATACAAAGTATGAAAATTTAGATAAAAATTTTGAAGAACAGCTTCAGGAAAATTTAAAACTGGGACTGAACATTGATTTAAAAGGACGCAATCACATTCCTTTTGAAGAATTTATACAAAAGTGTGCAAGTTTTGTAAAAATAGGATTAAACAATTTTCTTGACAGCGATATGGATGAGATAATTGAATTTAACACTCAAACCGTTCAAAATTTTGGTGCAAAACTTGATGATATTGCAAATTTTATAATCTCAAAAAATGATTACAGAATCATAATTGCAACTGATTACCCTGAACGGGTAAAAGAAATTCTTGCAGATTACAATATTTTTGACATTGAATACAACGAAAGTATATCTTCTCACGGCTGTGTTCTGGAAGATTTTAAAACCGTAATTATCACGGACAGAGAACTTTTTAACAAACGCACAAAAGAAATTACGGCGGCAAAACGCTCATATTATAAAGAAAAACCTGAATATATCGAAAATATTAACGACATAAAAGAAGGTGAATACGTTGTTCACAGCATCCACGGAGTCGGGATTTACAAAGGACTTTCCCAGCAGGAAATTGACGGGCAGCTTAAAGATTATCTTACAATTGAATATGCCAATAAAGATAAACTTCATATTCCCGCAGAACAGATAAACCTTCTGGTGCGCTATAGAGGCTCCGGTTCTCTAAAACCGAAACTTTCCAGAATGGGCGGAAAAGACTGGGAAAACACCAAAACCCGTGTCAAAAAAGAAGTTGAACAGGTAGCTTATGATTTATTAAGACTTTACGCTAAGCGAAAAATGCAAAAGGGTATACAATTCCTCTCTGACACCGCATGGCAGGTTGAGATGGAAGAGGCATTTGAATACACTGAAACTCCTGATCAAATGAAAGCTATAAATGATGTTAAAACCGATATGGAAAGTGATTGTCCGATGGACAGATTAATCTGCGGAGATGTAGGTTTCGGGAAAACTGAAGTTGCAATGCGCGGAATTTTCAAAGCCGTAACATCAGGCAAACAGGCTGCAGTTGTTGTGCCGACAACAATTCTTGCGTTTCAGCATTTCCAGACAATCAGCGAAAGATTTAAACCGTTCGGGGTTAATGTAGAACTTCTATCCCGCTTCCGCTCGCAAAAAGAACAAAAAGAAACAATAAAGCATCTTGCAACAGGGCAATGTGATGTTGTAGTAGGCACTCACAGATTATTACAGGACGGCATAATTTTTAAAGACCTTGGACTTCTTGTAATTGATGAAGAACACCGGTTCGGAGTCCGCCATAAAGAAAAATTAAAACAATTCCGTGAAAATATTGATATTATTACAATGTCCGCAACACCTATTCCGAGAACTCTTTATATGTCTCTTTCAGGTATTAAAGATATGTCAATAATTAACACTCCGCCTAAAAACAGGCTCCCGATAAAGACTTATGTCGGGGAATGGAATGATAATCTGGTTAAAAATGCAATAATTCATGAGCTTGATCGTGAAGGACAGGTATTTTACCTTTATAACCGAGTTGAAACAATTGATGAATTCAGAATGCAGCTTCAAAAACTTGTTCCCAATGCACGGATTGCAATCGGACACGGACAAATGGATGAAAAAACTCTGGAAAAAGTAATTATTGATTTTGCGAACCGCGAATATGATATTCTTCTTGCAACAACCATTATTGAAAACGGAATTGATATCCCGAACGCCAACACAATGATTATACATAATGCCGACAAATTCGGGCTTGCACAGCTATATCAGCTAAGAGGACGTGTAGGACGCTCGCAAAGACAGGCATACTGTTACTGCCTTTACACAAAATCAAAAGAAATTACCTCAGATGCCGTTCAAAGATTAAAAGCAATAAAAGAATTTACAAATCTTGGAAGCGGCTACCAGATAGCCATGCGCGATGTTGAAATCCGCGGAGTGGGAAATATCTTAGGCACCAAACAGCACGGGCACATGGTAAATGTCGGCTTTGACACTTACTGCCAGCTTCTTGAAGAAACAGTGCAGGAGCTTCAAGGACAAGCGGTTGACAAAACAGAACCAACAATTGTTGACATAAATGTAACAGCCTTTATTCCTGATGAATGGGTAGGTTCAAAAGAACAAAAAATGATTGAATATAAACGTCTGGCGGATGTAAAATCAGATGTTGAACTGGATTATATAACAGAAGAATGGAAAGACCGCTTTGCAAAACCGCCCGAAAGTGTTGAAAACTTAATAAAACTTATCAAAATAAGACTTTCGGCAACCGATGTCAAAATTTCGCTCATACGCGAAACTCAGGATAATATAAGAATTTACACACCCTATACACAGCCTGAATGGAAAATTATCCAGCGGAATCTGCCTGCGGAAATTTTAAAACGCATAAAATTTACAATTGCACCAAAGTCTTGTACAGAAGGGAATTCCATACTTCTTTTAAATAATTCTTACATGAATTTTAATGAAATATTTAACATTTTAACAGATTTGTTTTATTATATATATAAAATAAGTAACGAATTTGCTTACAATAAATAGATAGTTAACAAAGGAGACATTATGAGAGGGAAAAACAACGGTAATACAGCTGCTGGCAATATATTATGCGGTAAAAAACTACTGGCAACACTTGCACTTTCAGCAGTATTGTTCACAGGATGCGGACTTAAATCAGGTGAAGCCATCATTAAAGTTAATGACCAGACTATCACACAGGGACAGTTTGACCAGGAATTTGATAAACAGGCAAATACAGGATTTACAAAAGCTTTTGGCATCAATGTTAAAGATGGGAAAAACGACTTTCTATACCTGTTGATAAAAGAAAGAGTAATCAATGAGCTGATTGTAAGATCGCTTCTGGATCAAGAAATGCAAAAACGCGGGATTAAAGTAACAAATAAAGATGTTGACGATGCCGTTAAAGAAATTATAGACAAGCTTGGTTCAAAAGAACAGCTTAATGCTCTTTTAAAACAATACGGCATGTCAAATGCTGACTTCAAAAGAGATTTGAAAGAAGAAGTTAAGATGAAAAAATTGGCACAGGAATTGGGTTCCGCAAAAATTTCCGATGCCGATGCAAAGAAATTTTATGATAACAACCCGGCAAAATTCCAGCAGCCTGACAGAGTAAGAGCTTCACATATTCTTATCGCGGTAAATCCTCAGGAAATAACAGAAATTGTTAAATCTGCTCCTGAAAACAAAGATCTGGATGAAGCAGCCATAAAAGCTAAAGTAGAAGAAGAAATCAAAGCCAGAGAAGCTAAAGCAAATCAGCTGTTAGCAGAAGCAAAAAAAGATATGACTCAATTTGCAAAACTTGCTAAAGAAAATTCAGAAGATACAACAACGGCTCAAAAAGGCGGGGATTTAGGCTTCTTTGCGGCAAAAGAAATGGTTCCTGAATTTTCTAAAGCAGCATTTTCTATGAAACCAAATACAATTTCCGATAAACCTGTTAAAACCCAGTTCGGATACCATATTATAATGGTTACTGACAGAGCTGCAGCAAGCAAAGTTCCGTTTGAAAAAACAAAAGATAACATAAAAGCTTATCTTGAAAACCAAAAACAAATTGAACTTATTGACAATCTGACAGAATCATTAAAGAAAACTGCAAAAATCGAATATGTAAATCCTGATTACGATCCCGCAAACGTTCAAAAAGGCGTTCAGGAATCAATAAAAAACAGTGCAGAAGCTGCAAAAGAATTGGAAAAAGAATCTGCACAAAAAGCCAAAAACAAAAAATAAAGATATTATAAATTAAAAAAGTTAAAAGCCTTCTCAAAAGAGAAGGCTTTTAACTTAATAAATATTATGTTATAGAATATCAAGAGGATCAACATCTACAACCAGTTTAATATCTTTAGGAAGTGTAATTTTATTTAAAAAGCTTGAAATAAACTTATGCCCTTTTTCATCAAGTTTATTCTTTATAAGAATTTGGAAACGATATTGACTGTTAATCCGTTCTATTACACACGGTGTCGGGCCCAGAACCTCAAGACGCTCAGAAATGCCAAATTTTTCAATCATTGTACAGAGCCGCAGGGCAATTTCCTGAGCAGATTTTTCAGCTCGAAAATTATTTTCCGAACTTAAAACAAGTCTTATAATCTGACTGAACGGCGGATAATCAAATTCCTCGCGCGCCGCAATTTCTGTATCGTAAAATTCTCTGTAATTCTGAGATTTAGCACTTTCAAGCGCATAAAAATCAGGGTTATAAGTTTGAAAAAACACTTTTCCTGCAAACTCTCCTCTGCCTGCGCGGCCTGCTACCTGTGTCAGAAGCTGGAACCCTCTTTCTGATGCTCTAAAATCAGGCAGATTAAAGCTTGCATCGGCTGAAATCACCCCGACAAGCGTAACATTCGGGTTATCCAGACCTTTTGCAATCATCTGGGTTCCGACCAAGATATCAATATCTCCGCGCTGAAATTTTTCCAGCAGTCTTATATGTTCGCCTTTTCTTACAAGAATATCGCTGTCAATACGTTCAACATTATTTTCAGGAAAAAGTTCTTTTACATACTGCTCGATTTTCTGTGTTCCTGTACCGCTGTTTTTAAAGGCATCCGAACCGCATTCAGGGCAGACATCAGGAAAATATTCCGTGTGATTACAGTAATGGCATTTGAGCATCTGGTCTTTTGAATGCCATATCATAGGAATTGCGCAATTCGGACATTGAATAACATGACCGCATGCCTGACATTGGGTAAATGTCGAAAACCCGCGTCTGTTTATCAACAAAATTACCTGTTGTCCTTTTGATAATGTTTCTTTAATTTCAGTCTGCAAAGGAATAGAAATAATATTCCTGAAAGCTGCACGCCCGTGCTCCTGCATATTTATAACGGTTACAGGCGGAACTTTGGCATCATTGTAGCGTTTTTTAAGTTCAAAAAGATTGCCTGAATTTAAGGCTCTGTAATATGTTGAAATATCAGGGGTTGCTGAACCTAAAAGAAGCGGGCAGTTATGAAATTGCGCAAGTTTTCTTGCTACCACACGAGCATCATAGCGAGGTGCAGGAGTTGTTTGTTTATATGCGCTTTCATGCTCCTCGTCAATTATTATCAAACCGATATTTTTTAAAGGCGCAAAAACAGCGGAGCGAGCACCTGCAAGAATTTTTATTTCATCTTTGTAAAGTTTCTGCCATACATCATATCTTTCACCGTCTGATATACTGCTGTGCCAGATTGCAACATCTTTTGTTCCGAATTTTTTGGCAAGACGCCTGGTCAGCTGAGATGCAAGAGCAATTTCAGGAGCAAGAAAAAGCACATTTTTACCTGCTTTTATTGTATCGTCAATAAGTTTGAAATAAACTTCAGTCTTACCGGACGCAGTAACACCATGAAGGAGCAGTTCGGAAGATAAGAGGGCAGGAGGATAGGATGATAAGCTTTTTTCAGATAATAGCTTACCTTTATACCTTCCTATCTTCTTATCTTCTATAACACTTTTTATCCCCTCATAAATTTTCTTCTGATCGCCTGATAGTTCGAACAAAGGTTCGCACTCGGTTATATTTAAAATATCAAGCGGATTTCTGTATAATTCCTCCTGAATAAGTTTTACACAACCAGCCTGTTCCAGCTTTTTTATTGTTGCACGTGTTGTTTTTGCATATTTTTCAAACAAAATAAGCGGCATTTTACCTGATTTTTCAAGTAATTCCAAAACTTGAATTTGTCTTTTTGTAGCTCCGTCAAATTTCACAAATTCCACAAGCTGTTCTGTTTTGGAAGCCTTTTCAATCAGCTTCATCGGAATTGCAGCGTTTAAAACCGTTACTAAATCACAACAATAGTAATTGGCGATCCATTCAAGCAGTTTTAAATAATCAATTGAAAAAAGCGGGGTTTCATCAAGAATTTTGTTAATCTTTTTAACCTTAAAATCCCCCGGTAAATAATCGGAAAACCCGACACAAAAAGCATTAATCAGCCCCTGTCTGCCAAAAGGGACAAGCAGAGCCTGTCCGATTTGAATTTTATCTCTCATCTCATCAGGGATAAGGTAGCTGAATGTCTTAACCCCGAGAGCTTTTATATTAACAAGAGCTGATGCGTATTTACTCAAACAATCTCCTTTAAAATAACCGGTCAGTCCAGGTGGAAAAGTAGGCTTCGCCTACTCGGCCATAAATTCCTTGCGTGCTTCCTGTATTGCTTCTTCCAATAAATCAAGCTGATCGGGAGTGAACGTTACGCCTTTTTTAGTCGGAAGCCAAGTAGCACCATCATCTGTTGTGTAAAATATTCTCATATTAAGATAGCTTTTGCCTTTGTATTCGCTTATGGAAATTTGTAATTGTTCTGTATCGCTTCTTTCAATAGCAGCTAAAAGTTTTGCATCTGACATAATTTTCTCTCCTTATTAGTTATGTGAAGAGTGAAAAAGTGAGAAGTGAAGCGCAAAAGTAATACTTTTCACTCTTCACGTTTCACGCTTCACTTTTTATTCTATCACAGAAAAATTTTTTTTATGATAGAGTTAAGTAAAAAATAAGGAGAAAAATTTATGATAAAAGTTGCGGTTTGCGGTGCTTTAGGAAAAATGGGAAAAGAAGTTGTCGGGGCAGTAACTGACTGCCCGGATATGGATCTTACGGCAAAAATCGATATTGCAGGAGGAGAGTTCAAAACTATTGAAGAAGCGCATAAATCCTGCAAAATTGATATTCTGGTGGACTTTACCCAGCCAAAATCTATTTTTGAAAACGCAAAATACTGCTTAAATAACGGTATAAAAATAGTCATAGGTACAACAGGTTTGACAGATGAGCAGATTGAAGAGCTAAAAAAACTTTCACAGGAAAAAAATACAGGCTGTCTTATTGCTCCTAATTTTTCAACAGGTGCCGTTTTGATGATGATGTTTGCACGTCAGGCCGCTAAATACTTTGATAATGCGGAAATCATAGAACTTCATCACAACCAGAAAAAAGATGCGCCATCAGGAACTTCCATTAAAACTGCCGCTATGATGGCGGAGATTAAAGAAGATTTTACAAAAGGCAACTGCCCTGAAACAGAAACAATTAAAGGCGCCAGAGGCGGAACTTCTTATTCAAACATACATATACATTCCGTGCGGATGCCGGGGTACATCGCATCACAGGAAGTTATTTTCGGCTCGTCAGGGCAGATTATGACAATAAGACATGATTCAATGGACAGAAAATGCTATATGCAGGGCGTTATGTTAGCGGTTAAATATGTTTACGAAAATAATGATTTTGTTTACGGATTAGATAATATTTTATAGCAGGTTGCATCTTAAGCCAAACATTTATGATGTGGGCTGAAAGCCCAACCTACAAACTACCACTATAGTTTACAAATAATTTCATCAGCAATATCCAAGATAGAATTTGTCAAATTGCAGATGCGGTCTAAACTGACTACAATATAATTAATAAAAGATTTTTCAGTTTCACTGCATTTTGCAAATTCTTCTTCATTTTCTTGTAAGGATATGCTGAATTTTCTAAGAATTTCCAAATCACCGAGTGATGGCCCGAATTTATGAAACCAGCTCTTTAAAACCTTATATACAATATATTTGTAATCTTTTTTCTTTAAGTAATCTTCATGGCATTCATAAACGGATTTTTTCAATAGTTTGTCGCATTCAGCCACAAATTCTGCGTATGATGATTTTTGCATGGTTAACTCCTTCATATATTTACCTGATTATCATATACGATAATTAATATCATATATGGTAATTATTATACAAAATATCATAATTTTGTCAAATAAGACTATAATTTAAAAATGGATATAAAAAGGCAAATTAAAATATTTATGACAGCTCGTAATGTTTCTATGATTGAACTGGCAGAATTAATGAGTAAAACAACCGGTAAAAATTATACTCCTGCAAAGTTATATAGTAAATTAAACAGAGATACCATTTCATTTACAGAATGTAAAATTATTGCAGGTATTTTAGGGTATAAAATAAAATTTGTTGAACAATAATAAATGTTTTTTATAAATTATGAATAAGGATGATTTACTTAAAAAATTTGGAAAAAATGTCAAAATTGAAAGAGTAAAAAAGGATTTGACA
Source organism: uncultured bacterium (assembly GCA_900551675.1). Classification (GTDB taxonomy): domain Bacteria; phylum Cyanobacteriota; class Vampirovibrionia; order Gastranaerophilales; family Gastranaerophilaceae; genus Stercorousia. Next base: position 22,481 of record URXH01000006.1, on the reverse strand, counting down.
AGAGAAATGCTCGCTGAAAAAATGAATGTTTCGGTGCATTATCTATCAAGTATTGAATTAGGTAAAGCTAATATGTCATTGGGCAAAATTTTAGAATTGGCTCAATTTTTAGATACTGACATTGAAAACTTACTAAATTTTAAGTAAAACATTTTTGTCAAATACGACTATAATTCAAAAATAGATATTTATAGTAGGATGGGAACATTTATACTCATCCCCCCCCTGCCACTTGAAACAGATAAAGAAAACTTGTGGTAGTTAAATTTCTTTACATAAACTTAACGCCTTATTGTATTTATGGTTTAATCTAAAAAAACAACGACGTTAGGGTTTTCAGCCATGAATATTGTTAATTACAAATTAATGAGTAGGTTGGGGTTTCTACCCCAATAATCATGACGTTAGACAGAATGCCCAACCTACAGCTAACTTAATACAAAACAGGGAGTGGAAAATGACAAAACCAAACATTGCAATTTTAGGCGCAACAGGAGTTGTTGGCAGAGAAATTACTAAAATAGTTGACGAATTGAAAATCGAATTCAACAAAATTAAATTCCTGTCAAGCGCACGCTCCGCAGGTACAAAGCTTGAATTTCAAGGAAAAACATACACCGTTGAAGAAGCAAAACCTGAAAGCTTTGACGGTGTTAATATAGTTCTTGCATCAGCAGGTGCATCTACTTCTAAACTCTTTGCACCTGAAATTGTGAAAAGAGGCGCAGTATTAATTGATAATTCATCAGCTTTCAGAATGGAGACTGATGTTCCGCTTGTTATAGCTTATGTTAACGATGAGGATTTAAGGCGGCATAAAGGAATTATTGCAAATCCTAACTGCTCTACATCTCAATTAATGCTTGTCTTAAAACCTTTAATTGACAAAAATCCGATGAAAAGGCTTATTGTTTCAACATATCAGGCAGTTTCAGGAGCAGGACTTGCCGCAATCAACGAGCTTACGGATAACACAAAAGCCCGCCTAGCAGGTAAAAATTTTGAAAACAAATGCTTTAAAAAGCCGATTGCTTTTAATGTAATTCCGCAGATTGATGTTTTTTGTGAAAACGGCTACACAAAAGAAGAAATGAAAGTAGTTAACGAAACAAAAAAAATTCTTCATCTTCCCGCTGATTTGCCGATTTCGTGTACGGCTGCAAGGGTTCCTGTCTATAACGGACATTCGGAAGCTGTTGATATTGAATTTGAAAACGAAATTACCCCTGATGAGGTGCGGGAGATTCTGAAAAATTCATTCGGCGTAAAAGTTATTGACAACACCGATAACTTTGAATATCCTACAACTTATGACGCGTCAGGTGTTGATCCTGTGTTTGTAGGTCGTATAAGGAAAAATCTCGCGTTCAAAAACGGAATTTCACTATGGTGCGTTGCTGATAATTTAAGAATCGGCGCTGCACTTAATACAGTCAGAATATGTAAAAAACTTATAGAAATGGAGTTGTACTAATATGAAAATAGCAAAATTAACAATTACCCCGCTGTCAAATGGCTGGCCGGGAACAGTTATTGAATCGCCTTCTGCTGAAAGAGCAGGAATATTAATTAAAGACAGGCTGAATTCAGGATACAATGATACTACTCAAAAATTGCCGAGAGCCTGTAGAAAAATACCCAAATTCCTAAAAGGGTTTGTAAATCCTGCGGCAAAAACAGGAGAGCGAAAGCTTTCAACGAATATTTAACATTTCTTAATAACATAGCCTTTTCACGCAATTTTCCCTTACATAAATTTTTTATATAATAGAGGGAAAAATTGGGGGATATATTATTATGAAAGAGATTGAAGCTAAAAAAAAAGCAAGAAGTGCAAAAAGATGCAGTAAAAAAATTGGGCAAAGTTAAAAAAGAAACTGATATTCCAAGGCTTACAGCAGATTTTTTGGATCAAACTCTCCAAATTGCATAAAATAAGACCACTAAAGTGGTCTTATTTTATTTTTCGAAAATAAATATTAATTTATTTTAAAATATTAGCCGAAGGGATTGTATAAAAAAATTTTTTTTAATGTATAATATATATACTTAAGATATCTTGTTGAGAAGAATTAATAATTTAACCCCGGATTAACGGATATTTAAAAATTATAGATATTACGGCTTCCGGCAAGGGGAGGTTTCTACCGGAGCAGAGAAAGGTAAATTTACATGAATAATAAACAGACTCAAGCAGATAAAAAAGAAAAAGATATAAGATATGAAACAGCAGAACTAAACGGAGTCAAAGTAAATTCTCAGGAGTTTGAAACACCAAGATCAACCTATGAAATGCTTGAACAAACCTGCCAGATTGCATAATTTCATAAAAAAACTTAACATTCAGGCAATTTTAAATATGTTTTTTCTTTATTAATACAAAAAGGAGAAACTAATATGAAACTTGCCAAAGATTTTGACAGAATACCAACACTTTATGATGACATTATAAAAGAAATACGCGAAGCTAAATTCAAAAAATATTATGAACAGCAAGCTCCAAAATTAAAAGAAGGTACATATAAACTCGGGGAGCGTTTCAGCGATGTACTTGGAAAAGTTCTTGATGAAACTGTTTAATATTACTTTTTGTTAAAACAACGCGACTTTCTAACCTGTTTTTGGTACAATAAGTTTTAAGGAAACAGGGATATGTTAGTTAAAAGAGAAGATGTTAGAGCCTTAATAGATGTAATTCATCACGCAGGCAAAACTGTGGTAACAACAAACGGATGCTTTGATATTTTGCATGCAGGTCATGTCAGATATCTTGAAAAAACAAAATCTTTCGGGGATTTTCTTATAGTTTTATTAAATTCCGACAAGTCAGTCAAAAGCATAAAAGGTCAGTCCAGACCGATAAATAATGAAAATGACCGGGCGGAAATATTAAGCGCTTTGAGATGCGTAGATTATGTGGTATTATTTGATGAAGATAGTCCTCGTGATCTCTTGGATGAAATGAAACCTGATGTTTATACAAAAGGTGCTGATTATACTATGGAAACGCTTCCGGAGGCCGATATTATGAAAAAGAACGGAACGAGAGTCGAATTCATCGAGTTTTTACAGGACAGATCCACAACAAAAACAATCGAAAAAATGCAGCAGGCATAAACTTCCGCAAAAACAGGAGCAGGTTATGAGCGCATACGTATATATAGTATTTGATAAACCGGATAAAAATTTAATAATTGGCGTAACTTCAAATCTTCTGATGCACATGCATGAGGTAAAAAACAAAATTAATAATCTTTATGAGAATGAATTTTCAACAAACAAACTGGCATATTACGAAAAATATGATGAGCTCTCAGATGCAATTATCAGAAAAAAAGAACTGGAAGACTTAACAAAAGAAGATTTAAAATCTATGATAGTTTTAAATAACCCGAACTGGAAAGATATGCACAATGATATTTTAAAAATTTGGAATGATGCTGCAAATCTTCATGAAAAGAATAAAATCATACAACACAAAGGAGAAGATATATGAAAACCTTTACATTGGAAGAAATTACACAAATAACAGGCGGTATGCTGACCAAAGCAGAAGATGTAAAAATCACACATATTGCACCGCCTATGCTGTCAGATGAAAACACTCTTGCACTTGCTCTGGGCGAAGAAGAAATTGCAAATCTTGCAAAATCAAAAGCTAAATGTGCACTTGTACCTCTGGGAGTTCAGATTGACGGACTTTCAACAATTGAAGTTGAACGCCCCAGACTTGCAATGATGAAACTTTTGAATCTTTTCTATACAGCTCCAAGAGTATACAAAGGAGTTCATCCGAGTGCTGTCGTTGATGAAACAGCAAAATTAGGCGAAAACGTTGAAATAGGCCCCAATGTAGTTATCTCTCACGACGCAGTAATCGGTGATAACACAAAAATTGCAGCTAATTCATATATCGGCGGAAGTGTAAAAGTCGGGAAAAACTGCTTCTTCCATGCCGGCGTAAATATCGGAGACAGAGTACAGGTAGGAGATGATGTAATATTACACCACGGAGTATCTTTAGGTGCTGATGGTTTCAGCTTTGTAACAGAAAATCCCGATAACATTGAGCAGGCAAGAAAAGATGGAGAAATTAAAGAAGCAAACAAAAAACAGGTTATCTTTAAAATCCCGTCAATCGGAGCCGTTGTAATAGGCAACAATGTTGAAATAGGCGCAAATACAACAATTGACAGAGGTACAATTGAAAATACAACAATCGGCGACAATACAAAAATTGATGATCAGGTTATGATAGGCCACAATTGTAAAATCGGAGAAGGGTGTTTGATTGTTTCTCAGGTTGGAATCGCAGGAAGCTGTGTAATCGGTGATAGAGTCGTTATTGCAGGTCAGGCAGGTCTTGCGGATCATATTGAAATCGGTTCTGACACAATTATCACTGCAAAAGCAGGCGTTACAAAATCATTCCCTGAAAAATCTATTGTTGTCGGAATTCCTGCGATGCCTAGAAAAGATTTCATTAAGCAATTAAAAACAATGAAAGATGCGCAGGAAATCTTTGCAAAATTCCGCAAATATGAACCGTTGTTAAAAGAGTTTGAGGACAATATAAATAATGACCACAATTCTTAAAGAGATATCAATATCCGGTAACGGACTTATGAAAAATAAGCCGTGTACGGTTAACTTTTTCCCTTCTAAAACAGGTAAAATCAGATATTTTATAAAAGGCGCGGAACCGTTTGAGGCATGTGTGGAAAATGTTTTGTCAACAGATCACTGCGTTGTTCTAGGTAACAGCAAAACAAAAGCAATGCTGACAGAACATTTAACATCTGCTCTTGCATTCTGCGGAATAGACAGTGTTGATATATGTATGGATGAGATGGAAGTTCCCGCATTAGACGGAAGTTCTAAAAAATGGGTAGAGCTTTTTGAAAAAGCGGGTATTGAAAAACATATTTTCCAAAAACCAAAACACTATACAGTATCTGAACCCGTATATTATCTGAACGGAAAAACAAGTCTTATAATTCTGCCGTCAGATGAGCTTTATATTTCCTATGCTGTAAATTATGATCATCCTGATTTAACAAGACGCTGGTGTGCATACAATCCGAAAAACAAACAGGAAATTATTGAAGCAAGAACTTTCGGATTTTACAGGGATTTGAAAAAATTTCAGATGCTGGGTTTTGCACAGGGAGTAACAATTGAAAATACTCTCGGGCTTCAAGATAACGGTTACACATCAGAACTGCGTTCTGAAAATGAACCGATAAAACATAAAATACTTGATCTTATAGGTGATTTATACTTAACAGGCATAAACCCGCTTAATCTAAAATGCCAGATTTTAGCTAAAGAAGCTGGTCATGCTGTTCAAATAAAAACAGCCAAAATGTTAAAAGATAAATTAATAGAATGTAAATAAAATTCTAAAACAATTGCAAAATTTCCCCTCCATTGAGGGGATGGGCAGTACAGGGGTGGGTGGATAACCCTGAAATAAATTTAAGATGACAGAAGAACGAAAAATAAGGAGAAAAATATGACAGAAGAAACTAAAACAGAGGCATTAAGTTTTGACATTATGGATATCATGAAAATGATTCCTCACAGATATCCATTTTTACTTGTAGACAGAATTACAGAATGTATTCCCGGAAAAAGTGCCAAAGGGTACAAAAATTTAACAATGAATGAAGAATTTTTCCAGGGCCACTTCCCTAACAATCCTATTATGCCTGGAGTATTACAATTAGAAGCGATGGCACAGTGTTCAGCCCCTATATTAATGACAATGCCTGAATTTAAAGGGAAATTAACTCTTTATGCAGGAGTTGACGGCGTAAGATTTAAAAATATTGTAAGACCGGGCGATAGATTTGAAATGGAAGTAGAACTTACAAAAGTTAAAGGACCTGTCTGCAAGGCTCATGGTATCGGCAAAGTTGATGGAAAAATTTGTGTAGAAGCAGATATGACTTTTGCTTTAAAATAGTATTTAACAAATATATTTATTCTCCGTCTGATAAAAATCCAATTTCCGGCGGAGAATTTTTTATTCTAATTACAAAAACATGCACAGTAATGATTTATACCTACATTATCAAGCAATGGAATCTGTTCAGAACATATATCAATACACTTTGGGCAGCGCGGATGAAAGCGGCATCCGTTTATATCCTGCATAATAGTCGGAGGCTGTCCTTTTATAGTCTCAAGCCTTGAATTTTGATTAGACGGCAATGATTTTAAAAGTGCATTAGAATACGGGTGTTTAGGATTTTCAAAAAATTCTTTTGAAGGTGCAGTTTCAACTATTCGGCCTGCATACATAACAGACACATAATCTGAATTCTCGCCGACAAGTGCCAGATCATGAGTAATTAAAAGAACTGATATATTTGTTTGTGTTTGAATTTCCTTTAATAAATTCATAATCTGTGCCTGAATCGTTACGTCAAGCGCGGTAGTTGGTTCATCAGCTATCAAAATTTCTGCCTGACACGCTAATGCCATAGCTATTATAGCTCTCTGTTTCATACCGCCTGAAAACTCATGCGGGTAAGCTTTCATTCTTTCTTCGGCACACGGAATTTGAACTGCTTCCAATGCTTCCACTGCTTTGTTAAATGCTTCCCTTCCTCTTAATCCCTGATGAATTTTTATAACCTCAAGAAGTTGATCTCCAACGGTATACAAAGGGTTTAAAGAAGTCATAGGATCCTGCGGGATAAGAGCTATTTCTGCGCCTCTTATATGCTGTAAATCTTTTTTGGAAGCCTTAAGAAGATTTTTTCCTTTAAAAATAATTTCTCCTCCGGTAATTTCAGCATTTTTTGGCAGCAATTGTAAAATACTCATTGCACTGATTGATTTTCCACACCCTGATTCTCCGACAAGCGCATGCATTTTGCCATTTTCAAGAGAAAAAGACATATCAAACAGAGCCTGCCGGAAACCGCATTCGCAATTAAACCCCAGATTAAGATTTTTAACCTCTAACACCGTCATAAGCCTATAATACATCATAATGTTTATCTTGTGAATAGTTCTGCAGGGGATAATTGTTAATAAATATTAAGATAATTAATACAAATCATGCAATTTTTATACACAAAAATTTTTTATAAAAGCATAGGGGATATTAAAAAATTTAATTTTCTTTTAACGAGGAAAATGGAAAGGGAAAAAAGATGGGAATTGATGGATTATCATTTTTCGGCAAAGATTATGCCGCAGAATTTAAAGAAAAATGGGGATCACAGGTAGAAGCAGACAAAAAAAAGCTTACTTCTATGGGAATTACGATTCCTATAGGCCAGCCTCAAGAACTCAAAAATAATAATAAAGGGCTTGAAATAGAAAAAGAACAACCAAAAGAAGAAAATTTTCAAAGACAATTTTCTTCAAAAGATGATATAAAAAAAGCTGAAGAAAAAGCTAAACAGGTATTTTTAGAAAACGGCGTCTCAAAAGGCGGAGAAATTGAAGAAGTCGAAACGGAAAAACAAGCAAAAAAATTAGCTGAAAATTATGTTGAAAACCAGTACAACAAAGAACAAGTTAAAGGTACACAAGTTTTCATGGATAAGAAAGCTTATAAAGCAGCAGAAAAAGCACGAAAAGAGCAGCGTAAACAACTTATTGATGAATACAGAGAACAAGGTATGAGTAAAAAAGAAGCTAAAGAAGCCGCTGATTCTCAATTAGTTGAAAATGAATATGTAAGAGGCAAAAAAACACGCGCTTACGTAGAACAGCATAAAGATTATTTCTATGACGAAAATGGAAACTTTTCAAGTGATAAATTTAAAGCTAAAGCCGTAGAGTTTGCAAACACACATACCACAGAAGGCGAAGTTGAAAACTATCATTTAAGCTTGAAAGAAAGACGGGAAGTTGCCGAAAAAGAAGGCGTAAGCGCCAAAGTAATTAAAAATATTGCAAAAAAATCAAACCTTGATTATGAAAAAGATGACACAAATCTTTATAGAACCCTCTATGTTGCCGGTGTAACAGGCTTAGGAGCAGCAGGAGGAGCAGCACTCGGTGCATCAGGAATCCTCGCAGGCGATGTTATAGCAAAGGCAACATCAGTTGCAACATCAACATCAAATGCTACAGCAGTCATTAAAGATGAAGCAGGTAATATTATAGAATCTGCAACAGCTACTGATACTGCGACATCAACAGATACTGCGACAGCAAAGGCTAAATCAGGATTAAACAATGCAGGAGACGGAGCAATCGCAGGTGCAGGTTTAGGTTTAGGCATAGGTCTTGCAACAATGGGATTTATTAAAGACAGAGGCAAGAAAGAAGCTAAAGTATATGAACCAGGCATGCCACAACAGCAGCATCAGCCTCAGCCGGCTGAAGAGCCGGACAAACCGCCTGTTCAACCACAGGAAGATATAGGAAATCCTCCTGTTCAACCGCAGGAACAGCCATGTCCTGTAGAAACCTGGCAGTCAGAATTCTGTGATCATACTGTAAGAAAAGGTGATGACTGGACAAAAGTAACTCTTGCAAAAGTTAAAACAATTAATGGTAAAAAACCTGACGGCAAAGTCTTAAGAGCATACGTTCATGCAGAAAAACTTAAACACGGAGTAACAAACTTCTCATTAAACACAATGCCAAAAGTTGGTGGAACTATGAGAGTATACTCAGACTTCTCAGACCTTATCGCAGATGAAGAATTAGTCAAAAAACATCCTGAATTGCTGCTGCTTAAAGATGCACAAATTGAACTGAACTGTGATGGTCAGACAAACGGCAGAGCATCAAATGCAAAACCAAGAGTAAAATACACTCCATTCTCAGGCGCATTAACAGAAGCCGTAAAATACAAACAGGATTGCCACGATCCGGAACCTGTAATAATAAAATAAGGTGAAGTAAATCATATAAATTCGGAGAAGTTCCTCAAACAAGGGGAACTTCTCCGACACCTTTTGAAATTGTTTGCAAATCATTCAAAATCCAGTAACCGTCTAAATGTGCAAATCTGTCATTAATTAAAAAACAAGTTGATCCTGAACCTGACATAACAGAATAAGGATACAGAGTTTTAATTTTTTGCAATTCATTATAATCGTCAATTAAAGCCCATTCAAGATCATTTTTAAAATTGTCTCTTGATCCGTATTTTGACTGAAAATTTGATAATTTTTTCTGCGAAAATTTTGTGTAAGCTTCTTTCGCGCTAATTCCTAAATTTTGTGGTTTGATAAGAGAAATATTCATATTCTCAAACGGCAGTTTTTCTAAAATTTCGCCCCTTCCTCTGGTCATCTGACGACCGCCTTCCAGACAGAAATTCAAATCAGACCCGAGCTGTGCACAAAGCTCATGCAATTTTTCATTTGATAAGGGCTGGCCGAAAATTTTATTTAATCCGTATAAAGTTCCTGCAGCATCAGTACTTCCACCTGCAAGACCTGCAGCAACAGGAATATTTTTATCTATATAAATTTCAATTTTATAATCAAAAAGCTTTGTATTTTCTTTAAAAAGCATCGCTGCTTTATGAACAAGATTTTTTTCATTATACGGAATTTCATTATTATTACCTGATAAACTTATGTCAAACTTATCGGATTTTTCAACATTAATTGTCAAATAATCATACAGGCTTATTGTCTGCATAATGCTTTCAATATTATGAAATCCGTCTTCTCTTTTCCCTGAAACTTTCAGGGTCAAATTAATCTTTGCTGGACACTGAATTTTAATCTTCATCTAAAGCCTCCGACAGTTTACCGAAAGTTTCTATCGAAAGTTTCTCTCCGCGCACATTTTCATCAAGTCCCAATTTAACAAGAGCATTTTGAATTTTTTCCTTTGAAAAACCTGCAGATAAAAGGCAATTCTTAATATTTTTTCTCCTCTGAGAAAATCCAGCTTTAACGGTTTTCCTGAAATGTGTATAATCTGCTAATTCAAGAAGAGGTTTTTCTCTTACCTTTAACTTTACAAGGGCAGAATTAACTTTCGGGGCAGGATAAAATGAACGTCTGCCCACAAGTTTCATAATTTTTACATCAGCCCAGAACTGCGACAATATTGTCAAAAGTCCGTATTGTTTGCCTGAAGAATTTTCATCTGCCGCCATTCTTCTTGCAACTTCTTCTTGAACCATAAGAAGAATATCCGTTATTTTATTTCTGTTTTTGTTATTCAAATCATCAACTTCCCCTAAAAGATGAGCAATAATAGGACTTGTAATATAATAAGGTATATTTGCAACAACCTTGACTTTTCCCTCGCAAAGCTCTGATAAATCCTGTTTCAAAATATCATTATGAATAATTGTAAGATTTGGCGCATCAAGCTTTTTAAGCTCCTTAATTGCTTCTTCATCCAGTTCAATTGCAATAACTTTTTTAGCATGCTTAACGAGCTGTTCTGTTACAAAGCCGACTCCCGGACCTATTTCAACTATTGTATCATCAGGCTTAATATCAGCAAAATCAATGATATCAGAAATCGTCTGCCCGTCAATTAAAAAATTCTGACCGAGTCTTTTTTTTGTTCTAAAATATTTTGCCCGTTCGTAGTAGTTCATCTTACCTATAATAATACCACACACAGGTAAATGTTTAAAAAAAAGTTTTTTGCTAATTTTGTGGATGGTATAATTGGATAGGGGGTAAATGTGAGTAATATTCAAACACAGGAAAAATTAGATAAAAAAGAAATTTTAAATTTGTTCAAATCCGGCTGTAAGTCAAACTCCGAGCAAAAAATAGGAATTGAATACGAAAGGCTTCCGATTTTTTCTGTAACATCAAAATCCGCTGATTATTCATCAGAATTCGGGATATGTAATTTTTTAAGAAATTTCGCGAAAGAGGAAAACTGGGATTATATAACCGATGATTACAATATAATAGGGCTTAAACAGGGGCATGACACGGTTACGCTTGAACCCGGATGCCAGATTGAACTAAGTTTGAAACCGGAAAAAACAATTGATGAACTTAAAAACAGAGTAGATGAACTTGATAAACAAATGAAGCCTATTCTCGATAAATCAGGCATATCTCTTTTAAATTATGGAGTTTCGCCTCTATCTACACATAAATCCATTAATCTTATTCCTAAAAAAAGATATCATTTAATGGCGAAATATCTCTGGGGAATTTTATCTGATGTTATGATGAGAGAAACAGCGGGAATTCAATGCTGTGTTGATTTTACAGGCGAAGAAGATGCCATGGACAAATTTCGTATCGCGAACAAACTCGCCCCTTTTATGACAGCAATGTTTGCAAATTCTCCGATACGAGGCGGAGTTGAAACAGGTTATAAGAGTTTCCGCGCCCTGAGCTGGCTTAACACAGACAATGACAGATGCGGATTTGTAGGACAGATTGATGACAGATTTTCTTTTGAAGAATATATTGATTATGTTCTTCAATCTCCAATGATATTTATAAACCGTGAATCAGGCGCAATCCCTGTAAACGGAAAAATTAACTTTTCAGAATTTATTGAAAACGGATTTGAAGATTTCAGCGCTAATCTTGAAGATTTTAAACTTCATGCAAATCTTTATTTCCCCGATGTACGTTTGCGCAATTTTGTCGAAATAAGAAATCATGATTGCAACGGCAAAGGGCTGCAATACGCAATTCTTGCAATATACAAGGGAATTTTATACAGTCATTCGGCAATGAAAGAAGTTGAAGAATTACTAAAACCCTTTGAATACCGTGATTTTTCAGAACTTCGTTATAATGTCCCCAAAAGCGCTCTGAACGCACGAATCGGTCAATATTTTGTAAAAGATTTAGCAAAAGAAATTTTGTATATAGCAGAAAAATCTCTGATAGAAATGGATACAAACGAAGAAAAATATCTTGATTCGATAAAAGAATATACGCTCAACGGAATAACTCCTGCTGATGTAATTATCAGGAACTGGAACGGAATTTGGAATAAAGATATAAGAAAATTGATAAAATTTGTAGGTGAATAAGTGTTATTAAAAGACACAGAACAACAATGCTTTATCTGTGTCCTGTGTCTTATTTAAGCGGTTGCATTTACAGTGTATCCGCACTGAGGCATATCCCTTTAAAGTTGTTATAAAAAGATTTTACCCGTTCAGCAACCGTTCGTATCCCGCCGCTGATTCGCAGGAGTTATGCAGGTTATCACTATCACCTGCCTCGAAATTAAAGCACAGATTGTGCACTTTTTTTCCGTCCTTTGCGCAATTTTGACGGCTGTGCTTTCCTGCACGCGTCATATCCGCATAATTCGGCTTTGAGATACGAATTAACTTTATCGTCTTACATATTTAGAATACTGTATTTTTTAAGTTATTTCATTATTCTTTTTTCCTATTTACTGCTCTTTTTATATAGACTTTTGTGCAATAGAACTGTTGTTTATTTGGTTGATAATTTATCTGCGGAGGGAAATTTAATGGCAATAAAGACCTTAGTTTTTGATTACAGGGATGAAGAAAAGGAATTTTTCGGAACACATGAACTTGAAAATTTTGAAATAACATTTTACAGTAACAGTTTGAATGACGAAACAGTAAAAGAAATCCCGCAGGAGATTTTGGACAGTACTTCTGTAATAAGCGTATTTGTAAACTCTGACGTAAATGAAAATGTTATAAATTCATTTAAAAATTTACGAATAATTTCCACCCGTTCAACAGGTATTGACCATATAGATAAACAAACCGCCGACGAAAAAAATATTGCCGTTATAAATGTTGAAAGATACGGCACAAAATCTGTTGCACAGTATACATTCGGACTTATTCTTGCACTTATAAGAAAAATAATACCTGCCTCAAATTATTTTTTATCCGGTGAGAAAAATTTATCCGAAAATTTTACAGGCAGAGATTTGTCAACGCTTACATTAGGCGTTGTCGGAACAGGTAATATAGGAATTGCCGTATGCAGGCTTGCCGGAGCTTTCGGGATGAAAATTCTGGCGTATGATTTAATTGAAAAACAGGAAGCGGTTAATAATTTTAATATCACATACACAGGATTAAACACCCTGCTTAAAGAATCAGATATTATAACACTGCATCTGCCGTATACAAAGGACAGTTACAGAATGTTTTCATCAGAACAGTTTAAATTAATGAAAAGTTCTGCTTATCTTGTAAATACATCACGCAAAGAAATTGTTAACACAAAAGATTTATACGAAGCTGTATCCAAAGGATTGATTGCTGGAACAGCTCTTGACGTTGTTTTTTGTAAAGATAAAAATTTTGATTGTGGAAATCTTTCCACGCAGACTGATGAAAATTTGCAGTGTTTTGAAGAAGAACAAATTTTAAAAGAGCTTGCTAAACTGCCTGATGTTATTATAACCCCGCATATTGCCTATGATACACAGGACGCTGTCGATTATATACTTGAAGTTACTTTTATAGCAATCAGTGATTGTATAAAAGGCGGAAATTCATACAGAATTTATTGAAATAAGCTGCAGAATAGTAAATAATCCTTATTTTAAGCCTTTAATCATTTTCCTTTTTTCGAGAAAGGGACAAAGGGAGAGGGCTGATTCAGAGGACAAGAAGTCCTGATGTCAGGAGGTCAAGCTATTATCGGTGCTAAGCACTAAAATAACTTCTGTAATAAGCTTGTCATCTTGCCATCTGCTCTTCCTGACTTCAGAATTGTACCCCACCCTAACCCTCCCCATCTGGGGAGGGAATTGATAGAATTTGATAATGAGTGTCCTCCACTTGCGGGAGGACCGAAATCTTTGATTTCGAAGAGGGGTTGCAATGAAAAGTTAACAAATTTCCATTCGGGGAGGGAGATGTATATATTCTCCCTCTCCTGTGGGAGAGGGTCAGGGTGAGGGCTTATTTTTTAACGAAATCAGCCTGAACTCTTGCATCTGAACTTCATATCTTCCGGCTTGCACCCCACCCTAACACTCCCCATTCGGGGAGGGGAACGTAGCCGTTCCATCCCCAATTTGAGTTTTGCATGAGCTTGTTCTGTCATTGTAAGAAAATGTGACGTCTGGAACGCCACGCTTCTTCGGCAATTACGTCAATATTTCAAGCAAAACAGGTGCGTGGAATAAGAAGTTAAGTAAATCTGTTCCGAATTACGAGAATACCCTGGTGCGTTGACTGAACAAAGCGATATTACGAATGAAATTTATAATATTTGTACATTCATTAAAGCGACTTCTGCACAGTCGTAAGCTGTAATGAATGGAACGGCTACGTTCCCTTCGTCATAATTTGTGAAGAAATTACACCAAAAATATAGTCTTTACGCGATTTTAGTTTAAACCCTTTGCTTTCAAAATCTTTTATTAAATCATCCGGTGGAGGAAAATTTTGTTTTGATTTAATTAAATATTCGTATGAATAATCATTTTCCGTAAATACTTTTGCAAAAAACGGCGTAATTTTTTCATAAATTTTACTTAGGAAATTTGTCTTTCCAAAATCAAGATGGAGAAAACTGCCGCCCGGTTTCAGAATTCTATAAATTTCTTCAACTGCTTTTTCTGCATTTTGAATATTTCTGAGTCCGAACCCGATTGTTATCGCATCAAAGGTATTGTCGGAATAGGGAAGATTTGTAACATCTCCCTGAAAATATTGAATTTTTGTGTTTAAGGATTTCTTTTTTGCAATTTTCAGCATATTTTCGGAAAAATCTATCCCCTCAACAATTGCATCAGGGTATAGTTTTTTAATTATTCTTGCAAGATCACCGGTGCCTGTACATAAATCAATTACACGCTCATCAGGTTTTATATCAAGATTTTTTATACTCATATATTTTACGTAATAATGGGTCCCAAAAGACATTATATTATTCATAAAGTCATACTTTTCAGATATCATATTAAACATTACATGAATCGTTTGCGGAGTTTTATCAATAATGTTTCTGCCTGTCATAAATTGTTACCTTTTTGCTTATATTAAATCTTAACATATAATAAGTTTATGAACATAGCTTTTGTACCGATAGATAACAGACCTGTATGCTATACTCTTGCAGAACAGATTTGCGCAATTAACAGCGGGATAAATTTGTTTATTCCTGAACGCGAATGGCTCGGGGATTTAACAAAATACGCGCAAACGGATAAAATTTTTGAATGGCTTAAAAATCTGCCGTCTGTTGATGCTTTAGTTCTTTCTCTTGATACTATTGCTTACGGAGGACTGATTTCTTCCAGACGCTGTGAAGAAAGTTTTGAACAAATAAAAGAAAGAGTTCAAAAATTAAAAGATATTCTTGTTGAAAAGAGTGCAAAAGTTTATGCATTCTCAAGTATAATGAGAATTTCTAACAACAATATTAATGAGGAAGAAAAAGAATACTGGAGCAGGTGGGGCAAAAAAATTTTTGAATATTCTTATAACACCCATAAAAACGGCTGTCCTCCTCAATCTGATATACCTGAAGAAATTCTTGAAGATTATCTTTCAACGCGTAAAAGAAATTTTGAAATAAACAAAATTTATCTGGAATTTCAAAAGCAGGGCTTGTTTAATACTCTTGTGTTTTCAAAAGATGACTGCGCCGAATACGGTTTTAATGTAAAAGAGGCAGAAACGCTTGAAAACTCCGGCGGATTTGTAAAAACAGGAGCCGATGAAATTCCTCTGACGCTTTTAGCGCGGGCAGTGAATGAATTTTATGCAATACCATCATTTCAAAAAGACAGAACGGAAACAGTCCTTCCCCCCCTTCACTCTTCACTTAAAATAGCTCCCGTATTTCTTGAACCAGAATACAAGGATTTAATTTCAAATTATGAAGATGTTTCAATTGAGCAGTCTGTAAAAGGCCAGATTGAACTTGCAGGATGTAAGATTTCAGAACCTTTAGATGCGGATATTCTGCTTTATGTGAATAATTTTAAAAAGCATCAGGGCGAAATTGTTATGAAAGTTCCGTCAGAACCGTTCAACGGATTGTGGGCAAAACCTGATAAGCCATATATGATTGCAGATGTAAGATTTGCAAACGGAGCTGATAACGCATTTGTAGAAAAACTGCTGGAAAGTAATTTTGATGATAATTTTTACGGTTATTCGGCATGGAATACCAGCGCAAATACACTTGGAAGCCTTATTTGTGCTGCAGTTGTAAAATATCATGCAAGTTCTTCACCCTTAAATTTTAACTCTTCGCTTTTTAAAGAATTGCAGGTTGTGCGCTTTCTTGATGATTGGGCTTATCAGGCAAATGTAAGACAGAAGCTGACAAAACCTGATGAAAAAGAAATTAAACATATGATGAAACCTTTTGAAGATAGAATTTTTCACAAATTCGGCGTAAAATATGATGTAAGCTACAAATTCCCGTGGGAAAGACTGTTTGAGGTAGAAGTTTGCATTTCATAGAAATTTTACTTTTAGCAATAGCATTAGGCGTAGATTGTCTTGTTGTTTCATTCTCTCAAGGGCTGATTTTTTCGCATAACAGATTAAAAAATTCTCTTGCACTTGCATTTACCATGGGGCTTTCGCAAGGGCTTATGGCCTGTATCGGGTATTTATTTACAGAGACAGTCAGCAAATTTATAGAACCTTACGGCAAATGGTTTGTATTTATAATATTTTTCGGACTTGGTGTTAAATTTATACATGAGGCATTTAAGAAAAAAGAAGAAGAAATCTGCTGCATAGGATTGAAATGTTTGATAGGCATGGGATTTGCAACAAGCATTGACGCTCTGGCATCAGGAGTAAGTCTGAATTTGACTCACACACCGCTTATATTTTCGGCCTCCGTAATTGCTTTAGTATCCTTTATTATGTCGATTTCCGGTTTTTGGGGAGGTAATTTGTTCAAAAAACTGCCGTCAAAATATCTTGAAATATCCGGCGGAATTATTCTGATACTTCTTGCTATTAAAGCTGTTTTTATGTAAACTGCATGCCCGAACCAGCCATAGAATCTAAATATTTTACAATTCTTAATACTTTTTAAAAACATGAAAAACCATGGCATGAGCATGTTTGCATGATTTAAAATCTGAAAACCATGTATCAGCTTCATTTTTAGCATGATTGACTTTTTAAGAACGCCTGCTATCTAGACTTTGCACTGGTTGTTACAAATGTTCACAATCACATGTCTCGCTCTTGAAATAATTTCCTTATTTTTTATAATGTAATTAAGGACGTGAGGAGGTAAAAAGCTTCTGATAAGGGGATTACGGCAGGTATATCTGCATAATTTTTTCGTACCTTGGGTGAGATAGTTAGATAAGTGGAGATTATATAAATTGTTTAGAAGTAGGGATATGGGAAGAGCTGTTGCAGTGAGAAGATGGACTCCGACTGCTCTTGAATGTTATAAAAGAGGATGCAATTGTGAAGGCTGTTTTTACAGAGATTTCTTCAGCGGTTCTTCTCAAAAATGTCAGATGAAAGCTTCCGTTTTAGAGCTTGTTCGTGTTATCGGAACTCCGAATGTTGAATTACAGCAATTTATTATTGAAGATTAATTCTTTAATAAATATTTTTTGCAATATTGCGAAAAAGGCTTTAAAAATCTTAAAATATATGTTATAATATACAAGCAGTATGTTATAGGAGGTTTCAACATGCATATTTACGTTAACGGAAGAAACATTGAAATTACTGATGCTATTAAAGCTTATGTAAAAGAAAAAATCGGTAAAGTAGCAACACATTATGACCAGATTCAGGGTATTGATGTAGTGCTGTCGGTAATTAAAAATCCGGCTGCTTCCGGGAAACACGTTGCAGAAGTCAGCTGTAAAATGAACACAGGTGTTGTAAGATGTGAAGAAGCGGCAGATTCAATGTATGAAAGTATTGATTTGCTTGCAGATAAATTGCTCAGACAGGTTCAAAAATTTAAAGATAAAAGTGTGGGCACTGACAAGTCTTCCATCAGAACAGAAGCTAAAGTCGAAGAAACAGCTGAAGCTGTTGAAGAATAGAATTTTAAAGAGGTGCACAACAAGCACCTCTTTTTTATAATAAAATAAAACAGTCATCCCGAACTTGTTTCGGGATCTAATACTCAGAATAGCCGAAAATAATAAAATGCTCGTAATAAAATAAATGCCTTATGGTAATGTGGAATTTATAAAAATATGATTAATAATAAAAAAGTAATTGTAATAATGCCTGCGTATAACGCAGAAAAAACTTTGAGACAAACTTATGACGAAATTTACAAAGATTTTGTTGATGAAGTAATTCTTGTTGATGACAACTCACAGGATAATACAAAACTTGTTTCAAAAGAATTAAATATAAAAACTATTGTTCACAAAAAAAACAAAGGCTACGGCGGTAATCAAAAATCCTGCTACAAGGCAGCTTTGCAGGCTGGAGCTGATATTGTTGTCATGCTTCATCCTGATTATCAATATACGCCGAAACTTATTCCCGCAATAGTATGCATGATGGCATTCGGTCAGTATGATGCAGTTCTTGCGTCCCGCATGTTAGGCAATTCTGCCCTGAAAGGCGGTATGCCTTTATATAAATTTATCGCAAACAAATTTTTGACTTGGTTTGAAAATGTTTTTACCGGAGAAAATTTAACCGAATACCATACAGGTTTCAGAGGCTTTACTAGAGAAGTTCTTGAAAATCTGCCGCTCGGGGAATGTGATGATGATTTTATTTTTGATAACGAAATAATCGCACTTTTGTTTTACAACAAATATAAAATAGGCGAAGTTTCGTGTCCGACAAAATATTTTAAAGAGGCATCTTCCATAAACTTTATTCGTTCTTGCAAATACGGACTCGGAGTCCTTGCAATAAGTATTAAATATAGACTTGCGAAAATGGGGTTGAAGTCAAGAATTTTCCGTTCCAATGCAAAAAAACTGGACTTATCCACGGAGATTGAATACTATTTTAAGTAAATTCTGTATATTCTGTTATATGATTACCAGGTTTTGCTTCAAAAAAAAACAGATAGCCTGTTTCTTTATCTGCTATTAGGTTTCAATATTTGCCTTGTAATATTCAATTATATGTATATAATTTCATAAGTTTATTTTTTCTATTTATATTGCAAGTTTTGTTGTATAATGAAACATATAATTGGAGTTTACGATGAATCACTGGACAAATTTAAGTATTGAATTTGCTAATCAAAAAAATTATCTGGATGAATTATTTAAAGTCTATCCTTCTATTCCCAATTGTATAAGGAATGTTAACAATGGTGTATGGGAAAAGATAGAGCAAAGTTTTAACCAGCATAATAATATTGAACTTGTAAATTCTTTACTTAAATGTGATTTATTTCCGATTAAAGACTCATATATAGCATATCTAAAACGTGATAAATCAGCTATAGAAAGAAATCCGCAAACAGTAAACCGTATTGCAGGAAATTTGTATGAAATGGGGTTAGATAAAATCTTTGAAAGATGCTGTGAACCCAAGGAAACAAACAGACAAATAGGACCGTTATTTAAAAGATGGGTTAGAACGGGTGTTTTAGGAATGATGCCTGTATCTGTTAAAACATTTATGTCATCTTCTGAGAATGCCATACTTGATGCCTCTGATTCTGAAATGCTGCGTTGGGCAAAAGAAACTGTCGGCTATAAAAGAGAAAAAGGGCTTGATTTTGCAGCAAGATTTAATGGAAAATATGTTATAGGTGAAGCTAAATTTTTAACTGATTTTGGCGGACATCAAAATGCGCAGTTTGAGGATGCTATGCTTACTCTTAACGCTGAAGTAAATAATGCTGTTAAAATTGCTATTTTGGACGGTGTTGTTTATATAAATGGTAATAATAAAATGCACAAAGCTTTATTACAAGAATCAGAAAATAATATCATTTTAAGTGCGTTAATGTTAAGAGAGTTTTTATACTCAATATAAGGTTAAATATGGAATTAAATTATAAAGGTAAAAAATCAATTGAACAAATAAATAATAATGTTGATGATGTATTTTTTAGTGAGCCAATGAGTGATGATTTTAATTATCTGATTTTCGGTGAAAATTTAAAGGCTTTAAAAGCATTGACTAATCAATACAAAAAAAAGATTGATTTAATTTATATAGACCCTCCGTTTTCAACTAACAATATTTTCAGAATCGGTAAAAACAGAACAGGCACAATAAGTTCAGCCAATAATGATGATATAGCTTATATTGATAATTTAAAAGGTTCAGATTTTTTAGAATTTATAAGAGAGAGACTTTTATATGCAAAGGAACTTTTGTCAGATCAAGGTTCTATTTATTTACATATTGATTACAAAATTGGACATTATGTGAAAATAATAATGGACGAAATTTTTGGTATTCAAAATTTTAGAAATGATATAACAAGGATAAAATGCAATCCTAAAAATTTTGAAAGAAATGCTTATGGAAATATAAAAGACATGATTCTTTTTTATTCCAAAACTAAAAATATAATATGGAATTCTCCAAAGATTCCTTATAACGAAGAAGATTTAAAAAGGTTATTTAATAAAACTGATAAAAACGGACGCCGTTATACTACAATCCCATTACATGCACCGGGAGAAACTAAAAACGGAGTAACTAGCAGCAAATTCAGAGGGATGAAACCACCTAAAGGACGCCATTGGAGATGTGCACCCGCGGAGCTGGAAGAATTGGACAGAAACGGACTGATTGAATGGTCTGCTAACGGGATTCCTAGAAAAATAATTTATGCTGATGAACGTGAAGGGAAAAAAATGCAAGATATCTGGGAGTTTAAAGATCCGCAATATCCTAATTACCCTACTGAAAAAAATCTAGATTTATTAAAAAATATTATATCAGCATCTTCAAATAAAGATAGTATTATTCTTGATTTTTTCTGCGGTTCGGGTACAACATTACTTGCTGCCCAGCAGTCTGGTAGAAAGTGGCTAGGTATTGATTTTTCTCAAAAAGCGATAGAAATTGCACAAAAAAAATTAGAAAATGATGTAAATAATTCTTTGTCCTTCAGACCTTTTAAAGTTATAAAACTAACTGATAATTTAAGTATTAATAATCAGCTGCAAACATTATGAGATGTACTTATATTATAACAACAAAACCGGCCTTTTAAAGGCCGGTTTTGTTTTCCTTTTTGTTCAGTGAAAAGTTTATGCAAAAGTATTTGCAGGTTTCTTTTGAGCTGTGGCACCCGGGATTGACTGCCAGTTGGCTGCCATAATTTTCTTGAATGATTTCAAAGCAGTATCTTCAAGTTCACCGAGTTCTTCAGCTTCCATAATTAATTCTCTTAAAGGCAAAAGGGCTCTTTGGTCTCTCAATACACCGAGAGCTGCTGCTGCACCTGCTCTAACAAGTTCATTTTCATTACGGTTTTTCATAACATCAATCAATGCCGGAACTGCTTTTGTATCATTAAGTTTGCCGAGTGATGTTACAGCGTAAATTCTAACATTTACCCATTCGTCATAAAGCATATTAATTACTTTATCAACGGCCTTTTTATTTCCGATTTCACCTAATGCTCTTGTTGCATCGCATCTTACATTAACTTTTTCGTGGTCTAAAGAAGCAATCAACGCATCTGTTGCAACATCGCCGATTTCAATCAAAGCATCTGTTGCAGTTATACAAACCTGAGGGTTTTCATCATTTAAAGCTTCTACAAGAGGTTCAACAACAATTTCGCCGCCTAAACGTCCGAGAGCACGGGCTGCACGAACTCTTACATCAACATTTCTGTCTTCACGTAAAGATTCAATCAAATGTATTGTAGCTTTTGAATCTCCAAGTTCACCGAGAGCACGGGCTGCATAAAGTCTAACGGAGCCGTTTTTGTCGTGTTTTAAAACATCAATTAACGGTTCTACGGCTTTTGAATCACCCATTTCACCGAGAACGCGTGCAGCATTATATCTGACTTTTTCTGAATTGCTTGTTTTAAGATCTGTCAATAATTCTTCAAAAGATTTTTTAACTTGTTTTTTCTTGCTGTTCACACTAATTGTCATTAAGTTTTCCTCCGACACACAATATTTTTAATTCTACTACACTTTATATTTCTATAAAAAATATTTAGAATAAAATATTGCCTTTTTTACCTACTTATATTAATTTTTATTAACAAAATATTTATTTCCTTTTTTAAGTGCAGTTGCGGGTTAAATTTCTTTAAGGGTAAAACTGACACTTTATAATATTAATATAACATATTTTTTATTCTTTGTGTTAAACATGCACAAAATTTTTGAAAAAATAGTGATTTTGTTTTTTAAATAATTAAAATAAAAAAAACAGGAGCCGTAAACAACGATGACAGCAAAAGCGAACCTGCCCATTTCAGGATTTTTTTTAGCGCTTTTTTATGATTCATTTACCGTCCTCCGGCGAACCTGTGGTCTTCGGTTTCTGTAATGAAAATGAGTACCTCTAAATTTTGGTCACCTGCAGATACGATAAACGAACCCATATCCAGAGCAGGAATCCGATACAGTTCTGTTTCTGTGTACATGCCAGGAAACTTACCTTCCAAAACTGGAATACAAGTCGCAGTCTG
>URXH01000005.1 GCA_900551675.1 uncultured bacterium | reverse complement strand
CGAATTGTTTTTGGTTTTCACAATAAGTTCTTCAGCAAGTGAATACATTTTTTCTGCCCCGTGCAGATATTCTGATTGGTCTGCTGATTTTACAAGCCCGAGCTCCTGAAAATATTTGCCGTACAATATATATAGACGTGATAAAAGATCATTAAGGTTAAATCTTTTGGCGAGCGTAACTGCTGTATCAAGATGAATTTTTGCGGTCTCGTAATCGGATGTTGTAATGGCGCATTTTGCAATTACCATTTTAAATAAAATAATAAAGAAGTAGCTGTCAATTTTTGGATTTTGCGCAACTTCAAGAGCTTGTTCTGCAATTTCAAGGGCATTTTCGGGTCCTTCTGTTACAAGGGTTGCGTCAGAAATTAAGTACCATGTTAAAAGTGCACCGAATGCCATTTTCTCTTTAGCGAAATATGCTATCTGGTCATTATAAATTTCGATTGCCTGCTTTGTATTGTCGTTGTCTCTAAAGAGTTTTCCGAGCAGTGTCTTTAATATATTTTTTGTAAAATTATCACCGTTGTTGTTGGCAAATGTTACTATCTGGAAAAGGTCTTCCTGAATGCCGGTGTACTGCTTTTTGAAGAAATTATTTAAAATATTTATAAAATTCCATCTTAAGATTGTTCTATTATCCATAATATTTTCACGATAAGATTTTAAAACATCTTCAAGCATCTGTTCGGAATTATTGAAATTCCCCTTCATCGTGTTTGCATAAGCAAGTGTGAGTTTACATTTGCATATAAAAAGTTCGTCTTGAATCTGGTTTCTTTCGATAATATCAAAGAGTATTGTCAATATTTCAAAAGACCTGTCATTCCCCTGCATTACAAGAGCATTTGCAAGTACAAGATATGTTTTAAGCCATGTTTCGTACATAAATGCAAACTGCGGATCTTTCGGGTTTGGTTTTTTATTGAAGTACTGATCAAGCACAGGCATAATTTCGTTATCTATCATGTTAATAACCTGTCCGCAGTTACCAATATTTAAAAGAGCCTCAAGTTTGGTTGTTTTGATTAGTGCGGCTTGAACAATATTTTCAGGTTTTACTTTTTTCAGAACGGAATCAACGCATTCAACTTCGCCAAAGTAATTGCCTGTTTTTCTGCAGCAGGAAGAAAGGTATGCAAGAAGTTCAATTTCTTTAGGGCTGTCCCCTACCGCCTGCGCATTAGAGACTGCATCAGGCAGATATTCAATAGCCTCTAGAGGGTTTGAATTTGCAAGAAGTTTGCCGAGACGTTCGGCTATGTTATATCTGATTTTTAAGGTTCTGGTTTCATCAAATTCATTTATCAGTGCAAGTGATTGCTTTTGCGAAATTGCGTATAAATTCAGGTCTCCGATATATGATGCAAGCCGTGTATTTTTTGTCCATATCTGGAATGATAGTTCTGTCTGCTTAAGATTTTGTGCTAAAATCCCGAGAATTGCATTTGAATTTAGCGTAAAGCCTGTAAGGTATTTAAATACTTTTTTATTAATTTCTGTATAATTTATATCATTTTTAGCTGTTTTAATAATTGTTTCCCATAAAAGAAGCGAGCTGAATTCACAATATAATTCGTTAACAGGTGTGATGTAATCCATTTTTTTCAGGTAAATCATTATGTCTGTAAAAGTTTTGTCATCAACTTCAAATATTTCTTTTATAAGATTAAGGTTAATTTTATCGCCTATCATTGCCGAACCAAGAAGAATATTGTAAGCTGCAGGGTTCAGATGTGCAAGCAGAGCAAGTCTGAATTCCAAAAGCCCTGAAAATGTAGTGGCAAGTTCAAACTCGGTAGCGCTCAACTGGCAGTCAAAGCATAAATCAAGAGCGTGATTAATATATGAAGGGTTGCCTCTGCTTATTTTATATATTTCTTCGAGTTCAAAAATATTCAGTTCAGGAAATCCCTCAATTTTTTTATTTTTCTGTTCAACAAGCATGTTTATCTGTTTGAATTCCAGAGGTGCAATCCCGACATCAAGGTATATTCTGTCATCTCCAGTCTGAGGGAAATAGAAATATCCTTTTGCAGGTTTTGCTTCATTGTATATAAGCAGGAATTTCAAATTGCTCCAGACATTATCTTTTACAATATAGCGGCTGATAAATTCGTATGAAAAACCGTCTATAAAATCAAAATTATCTATAACTATCAAAAATTTTTCGTTTGATGTAATCCTGTCAAACACTTTATTCAAAAATCCAAATGTTGTATGTTTGCAGGTTAAGATATCCTCAAATTTCCCTTCTTTTGAAGGGTAAAGGAAATTTATCAGGTCAAAAATTTCATTGTTATTCAGTTCCGGAAATTCATTTTTAAGAAATTTTGAAGCGTCTTTTTTGAATTGCAAATTGCTCAGGCAAAAATTGGGTAGATTGAAAATATTTAAAAGCATATCCTGAATAAGCCCGCCGGGGGTAATCTGGGTTATGGGGGTGCATTTGCCGTAAAGAAAAGAATAATTCCTTTCTTTCAAATCGTGCATAACAGCTTTAAGTACAACTGTTTTTCCTATACCCTTTTCACCGCTTAGAGAAAATATTTTTTTGTCATAAGATAAAATTCCTTTAACAAGAATATTTTTTGCGCTCTGCTGCGATACAAGGTTTGCAGGATATTCAAGCTTTATTTTCTGCTGTTCATCGTTTATTTGCGGCTGCGAAAAAGTATAACCGCATTTTCTGCATTTGACGGCATTTGGAAAGTTTACGCTGTTACAATTGGGGCAGAGTTTTAAAATTTCTTCTCCGCATTTTTTGCATTTAAAGTCAAATATGGAATTAACCGTATTGCAATTTTTACAGACTAAACCTGTACGGGTTTTGCAATACGGACACTTCAAAACATTGTCTGGAATTGTTTTTTTGCATATTGGACATTTCATTATATTACAAATCCTAGTTGAATGTCTGTTTAACTTTTTCCATCAACTTGAACAATCTTTTAGAAACCTCTGATTGAGATAGTGATAATTCTTCGGCGATTTCTTTTTGTGTCATGCCTTTTTCAAATCTGAGATCATATAGTTTCAGATATTGTTTATCAGGCTCCTGTTCGTCAATTTCGTAAACAGTATTTACTATAAGCTGAAGTATTTCTTTTTTTACAGCATAATCTTCAGGGGTATCCTGAATGACAACCGGTCCATAATTAACTTCTATTTTTGAATAATCAGGAATACTTGATTCTACAACGGATTCAAGCGGTACATTCTGGGTTGACATATATCCGCTTTTACTGCGTCTCAATCTTCCTTCATTTTTTAATACGTTTAAAATTGAAGTTGTTGCTATTTTCTTTAAGTAAGCTTCCAGTGTTTCATTTGAAGTAACTGTTTTGACAATTAGAAATGAACGTTTGCAGGTTTCATTAAAAAAATCATCATACAAATCTTCATTATTCGCGAATTTTCTGTCGCTTTTTATTATCTTTTCTATTAAATCTATTTTATCTTGAGCTAATTCCACGTTAAGGTTTCCTTGTTCTACCACATTATAGCATAATTAAAAGTATATGGTAAGACTCAAATTGAAATCGGGTGTCTTAATCTCACTGCTGGGCGGTTTCACGACATTTAAAGTATCTTTAACAGATTGTAACACAATTTTATCAATTTCTGAAGAACCGCTTCCTGATAGCATTTGAATATCCTGAACAGCACCGTCTTTGCTTACCTTTAGACCTACTTTAACCTGATTTGTATAGGCATATTCTTTGGCAAGCAATAAATCTGCAGAAAGTGATAATTTTATACTTTTGCCTGCGGTTCTCAGGTAATTCTGAATTTTAGGACTGTAAGAAAGTGTATCAGGTACATCCCATACAAGTTTGCTTACATCAAGATACCCTTGAGCAGAACTCTGTTTCGGCTTAAGCGCCGTATTTTTAAGTTCTTTTGCAGGTTGTTTTGTTTGTACGGTTTGTTTTTTATTTGTATCATTGATATCAGGAGCGTTTGTCGCTAGTATATTTCCCTGAGTAGTTTCAGAAGCAGGAGAGCTCAGAGGATTTTCTGCAATTTCAGTTTCTGCAGTTTGAGCAGATGGAACTTCTATATCAGCTGAAGAGCTGTTCTTTTGTTTGAATACCATAACTGCCGATGCTGCTGCAATTACAGCAATAAGCGCTCCTGCGACAAGTATTATGCTTTTGTTATTTTTTGTTTTTTTGTTATATAAAGCAGCTCCTGGTATTGTCTGCTGTGGCTGAACTTCCGGTTGTTCCGGATTAAATTCTTCCATATTGTCAAGTTCTGCATCAGTTACGGGATCTGTGTCATTAAACAATACTCCGATACTGTCGTTTTCTTCGGGATTATCTTCTTCATTGTCGTTTGAAAAATCCGTGTTTAAAAGGTCATCAATAGCTGTCATACTATCAGAATCATCAGATGTTAGCCCGTTTTCATTATGTTCGTTAAAAGATTCAACGGTTTGTGTCTCTGATGTTTCTGCGATATTTGTATCTGCTGCTATGTCTGATATATCAGGGATTTCATCTAATGAGACATTTGTATCTGTATCAGTATTTATATTCGGTGCAGTATCAGATACTGAGCCGGTATCTGGAGATGATGAAAGTATATCGTCCACCTGCGACAACAAATCATCAGATGAAATATTTTCTGCTTCGGCATGAGCCGGCAAGTTTTCATCATTCAGCCCTAAATCCTCTATAGAAATATCGTCAAGATTTTCTTCCGAAAGATTATCTAAAAGACTTTTACCGAATCCGTCTTTGTTTTTTTCAGTTGATTGAACTGCATCTTCAACAATTTCCGGTTCTTCTGAGCCGGTGTCAGATGGATTATTATTTTTATTTTCGTTAAAATCTAAATCATTAATATCTTCGATTGATGTTAATCCGTCAAAATCGTCAGTTTCATCAAGCGGCTCTGTAACAATTCCAATTTCATTTGTTTCAGCATTTTCATTTGAAATTTGTAATGCAGTGTCATCAAGTGTTAAAGAATCATCCATAAAGTCATCAGTGGTGTCAGCGGATGCAATATCCGGTTCATTCATGTCTTCTGACGAAATACTATCTGCAACTGAATTATCATTTTCCAGAGGAATGTCGGTTTCTAAGTTGTTCAGTGCAATATCATCAAATGAGACGACTGCTTCATCTGGTGTTGAAGTTGATGCAGTGTCTTCTGTAATATCTGAAGTGTCAATATTCTCTAAAGATATTGTTTCTTCCTCATAGGTTTTCGGTTGATTTTCTGTATTAATATCAGCAGTATCAATATTGTCTAATGAAATTTTTTCTTCATCCAGATTCAAAGGAAGCGGAGTTTCTAGTGTTTCCGGTGAAGGGATATCATCAAAGGAAATTTTATTGTCTATTGTGTCAATAAAATCTGTCTGAACTGTTTCTTGTGGAACCTCAACATCATTTAAAGATATAGGTTGTTCGTCAATATTTTCAGATTCAGCAGTGATATTATCAAGCTCTGATGTATCTACATTGTCAAATGAAATTGCAGATGCTGAATCCAAAATTTTTTCGTTATCTTCTGGTTTATTTTCTGTGTCAAATCCTGCTTCAGCCAAATTTATACCAGCTATGGCAGTATCAATAATATGTGATGTATCATCAGTTATATCTGTTAAAGTTTCTGCAGCAGCAGCGCCTGCAATAGCTGCAGTACCGTCAATTACGGCTTCGCTTATTTCATTTAACAAATCATCACTGCCGGTTTCAGCCGGAGTTTCTATGTCGTCGGTTTTATTTGAAACGAGAGTGTCGAGTGCTTCCTGAGTATTTGTTTCCGTAAAATTTTCAAGCTGGCTTAACGCATCATCAACGGAAATATTTTCTTCAGGCTCTTTTCTTTTTACCTGAGGATCGGTCATTGCTTTATACGAAAGAGTTTCAAAATTTTCGTATTCTAAAAATTTGTCTCTTAGTTCTGCACTTTTTGTCAGTTGTTTAATTAAATACCGTTTGTCAATTTCTGAGATATCATTATCTGCCATTGAAATGATTATACGTTCACATTTTGTTAGATCTTTTTCATCAAGATTCTCATAGGTATTACCGTTAAATGTTTCTATGTAATGCTTTAAATCTTTTACGGGGCTTAATTTTTCTTTTTCAATAAAATAATATTGTTCGTTAGCATTATTTTTGTTTATAAGTTTAGGTTCAAAGAATCCAAGAAATTTTACATGAGAGAAATCTTTAGCAAGATTCAAAACAAGATAAATATCAGGAACGAGGTTATATTCAAAATGGGATTTTGGAATAAAAATTGCATTTTCATCAAAAACAACCCTTACATCAATATGAATGTTGGAGAGCATGATGTCTGAGATATCTATTTCTTCAAGAATTTTTTTTATTGAATGGATATTATGAATGTTCGAAATATCAATATTTTCTGATGCCAGATATTTTAGTGCCAGTTCTGCACCAAGTGTATTTATATATGCTCTGTTTTTAACATCTTTATGTGCAAATGCATTTGCTGCAACACTTGCGTTGTGCTTGTCCTGATCTTCAATGTAAATTAATGTTTCCTGTTCTGTTACCATGCTTTTTCTCCTATTCTATTTAATAAGATGACAT
This sequence comes from uncultured bacterium, assembly GCA_900551675.1. Classification (GTDB taxonomy): domain Bacteria; phylum Cyanobacteriota; class Vampirovibrionia; order Gastranaerophilales; family Gastranaerophilaceae; genus Stercorousia. The sequence continues at coordinate 32,495 of URXH01000005.1, read as the reverse complement.
TCATAAAAAAAATATTCCAACTTTTTTGTAAATTTTTGTAACAATTATTGAAAAACTTTTTCTTTTCAGACAAAATAAATTTATCAGTCGTTTTTATCTTAGTGTGAAATTGAATTGATAATAGTGTGTAAATAAAGGAGGTTTTTCCAATGATAAGTTCTGTTTCCAATATTAATTTCCGCGGAGATGCGGCTCCTGTTAATCATCAGGATTTGATTAATTCTCCGGGTAAATTTACAACTCAGGCACCAAAAGCTGATGCTCCAGCTGATTCTTTTGAGAAAAAAGACGGGGCAGAAAATACTGAAAAGAAAAGGAGTAAAACACCGGCAATTATAGGTTCAGTTTTGGCCTTGCTTGCTGCTGCCTATGTAGGTTTGAGTGTTGCCGTTGGAAAAGGAAATATTGTTGAAAAGGTTGCTGCGGAAGGTGCAGAACTTAAATTTGGCGAAAAAGTTAATAACTTCTTCTATAAAATTGGTAAGAGCGGTGAAGAGCTCTGGAGTAAAGTCAGAGGTAAAAAGACAGAAGAAGGAGATGTCAATCCAAAACCTGAAACTGAAGCAAAACCGCAGGGGGAGGTAAAACCTCAAGGTGAGGCAAAACCGGAAACAGAAACAAAGCCGCAAGGTGAAAATAAACAATAATCTAAATAAAATCAATAATAAAAAATCCGATATTAAAAATATCGGATTTTTTAATCTAAAAATTCTGATAATATTATGTTGCTTATTAAAATTCCATTGTCAGTCAGTGCAAAACCGTCATTAGTTTCTTTTAGATACTTATAAGAAATATACTTATTTATAATATTGGTGTACTTTTTGAGGAAATCTATATCAAATTTTTTATTTATTTTTTCTATATTTATTCCTTCCATTTTTCGAAATCCCAGAAATATTTCTTCTTCCAACTGCTCTTGCTTTGAGAGTGTACGGGCATTTTTATGAAAAAGCGGATTGTAAATATATTCTTTTAAATCAGGCGTGTTATTGTAACGTGTGCCGTTCTCGTAACCGTGTGCGCTTACCCCGAAGCCGTAATATGAATTGTTATCCCAGTAGTTAAGATTGTGTTTTGATTCAAATCCCTGTTTGGAAAAATTACTTATTTCATAATGTAAAAAATTATTATCTGTGAGTATTTCTATTGCTTTCAGATACATTTCGGCCTGAAAATCATCATCAGGCAGATTTTTTGGCGTGTGTTCGGCAAAATAGCAGTTTTCATCTATTTTTAAACCGTATAAAGATATGTGTTTGATATCCTGATTAACAGCCTGTTTTAAATCGTTTTCAAAGTCTTTAATATTTTGTTCAGGCAGCCCGTAAATAAAATCAAGACTTAAGTTTTCGAAGCCGGCTTCTAGTGCAAAAGCCAGTGAATTTTCAACATCTTGAGCATTGTGTCGTCTGCCGATCAGTTTTAGAATTTTATCGTTAAATGTCTGACAGCCGAAACTCAATCGGTTTACTCCGATTTTTTTCAAATTTTGTAAATAATTTAATGTAACTGTTTCAGGATTTAGCTCCGCGGTGATTTCAGTATGAGCTGTTATATTAAAAAGGCTGATTATTTCAAAAAATTCATCAGGTGTTAATAGAGATGGTGTTCCTCCTCCAAAATACAAAGTGTTCAATTTTTCACCTTTGTACAAATGTTGAATTTCGATTTTTAGGGCTTTTATATACTGTTTTTTTAATTCAAGTTGAGGATATGAAACAAAAGAACAGTATCTGCATTTTGATTTGCAAAAAGGTATGTGGATATAAACATTTTTTGTCATAAATATATTGTATAAAGAAATTTGATTTTTTCAAAATATCCATTAAATGATTGATGTGAAGTTTTAGCAAATCCTCTATTGTATTTATGGGGAAAACTCATTATTACAGACTTGAATAAGGGATAAAATTCAGAGTATGGGAAACGAAAAAATCAATTCAATAGATTATAAAGAATTGTACGCACAGTACAACTGGTTTGCCAATTCTTATGTTCCTGCTGTTCAAACCGCTTGTGATGAGTTTTTTCTGCCTGGATTTAAGTTAATATTGCTTGGAATAAGCAAAAATATTAATACTTTAATGGATAAGGAAGCTTATTTTGTTACAAAAATAAGAATTGATAAGCTGCATGACATGTTTTTCCGTATATCTGAGGAGGCAGTCGGGATAATTCTTGACAAAATTCTCGGCAAACCGAATTCACGTTTTAATTTGAACAAATTAACTGATCTGGAAGCAAAGATAATAACCTCTTTTAACGATTTTATGTTTAACTCGCTTTCCCAATTTTTAGTCCCTTCCCCGCCTGTTTTGAAACGTACAAATTTTGATGTTGTTCATTTGACTTTTCTGGTAAAAGATATTGACTCAGGCAAAGTTGCTAAATTTGTTATAACACTGCCGGAGGAACTTCTAAATCCTGAAGCCGTAACATCTCAAAGCGACAAATTTGATTACGGCGATTTTGCATCAAGCGTGATTGATGTATCTGTTAAAATAGGAACAACACACTTTAAACTTATAGATGTCAAAAATATTGAAATTGATGATATTGTGGTTTTTGATGATAGTAATATAAATCACATGGTATTAAAATTTAAGGATTACGAAACTGATATTAATTTAAACCCGAATTTGGGGCTGGTTATGCCGTTTGATAACGATGGAGGAAATGAAGATATGGCAGGAGAAAATACCAATCTCTGGGATAGTATTGAAGTTGAGATGAGTGCTCAATTTGATACTGTTAAAATAACTCTTGGAGAATTAAAAAATATAGAAAAAGGTCTGGTTGTAGATTTAACATCCATATATGACAACAAGGTAACTTTGAGTGTTGAAGATAAACCGATTGCACGCGGAGAGCTTGTTATTGTAAATGACCGTTATGGCGTAAAAATAGATGAGGTTATTGCTCCGGCACCTAAAAAAGAAGGTGCAGATAATACTCCTGCTGTTGAGAATGAAGACTTTGCAGATGACGTTCAGGAAACTGCTGCTGATGAAAACCTTCCGGAATCGGCTGAACCTCAACTGCAAAGTCAAAGCACCGATGAAGAAGATGAATTTGATTACAGCGATTTTGAGCTCGAGGATGAAGATATATAAAAGTAAAAATAAAGTTTAACAAAGGGGATAAAAATGGGCGGATATTTAATAAATTTTATAGTTTATACAACGGCGATGGTCGGGATTATCTTTTTGGCCGTTTTTGTATATAAAAAATTCTCCTGTACTGTTAGTTCAAAATCAAAGTTTTTGAATGTTGAGGAGTGTATAAGCCTTGCCCCGAGAAAGGAACTTTATGTAGTACGTGCAGGCAGCGAACGATTTCTTGTTGCTTCTGATGTCGGCAGGACATCTTTAATATCAAAACTTGATGACGGACAGTCCGTTTCGTCTCAAAAAATTATGACACAGGAATCTTCAATATTGAAAAATTCTGATAAGTGCAGTGTAGATGATCTGCCGTCAATAGTAAATTTTCCGAAAACTCATGTGAGCGGACAGCCTAAAAAAGTTTTCAAAAATATAATAAATAACATTTAGAGGAATAAAAATGGATACGATTATAAAAGATATGAATCCTGTTTTGCAAATGCTGATATTAATGACTGTTTTTTCATTAATACCGCTTGTATTTTGCTGTATGACAAGTTTTTTAAGGTTTGTCATAGTATTTTCAATGCTCAAAACTGCAATGGGCACCCAGCAGGTTCCGCCATCTATTGTAATTGTTGGTCTTGCAATGATTTTGACGTTTTATACAATGGGCGGGACATTTCAAAAAATGTATGAAATGGGGTCTGTTCCGTATCACAAAAACCAGAATATTGTTGAGGCAATAAATGAAGGTTCAAAGCCTTTGAAAGAGTTTATGATGAAGCAGACAAGGGAAAGCGACCTTGCATTTTTCATAGAAGCAACAAAAGGCGCGCCGCCGAAAAGTCCTGATGAGATTACGGTCTGGCAGGTAGCTCCGGCATTCATCATAAGCGAATTAAAAACATCTTTTGAAATCGGATTTATTATATTTGTTCCGTTCATTGTACTTGACCTTGTTGTTGCAAATATATTGCTGGCATTAGGTATGTTCATGCTGTCGCCGACTATTATATCACTGCCTTTCAAGCTGTTGATATTTATTGCAGTCGACGGCTGGGCACTTATTGTCCAGGGGTTGGTTACAAGTTATAATTAGAAGCTGAGAGGATAGGAAGTTAGGAAGATAAGCAATAAAACAGTTTATTAAATTTTCATGAATGTAGTAAAAGTATAACATAATATACAAAGAGGTATAACAATGGAAGTTTTAGTTGAATACTTAGCAAAAGGCTTTTTGATAATGCTTGCAATCTCAATGCCATGCGTACTTGTTGCCGCCGGTATCGGTCTTGTAGTAGGTATTTTACAGGCGGTTACACAGGTTCAGGAACAAACTATTGCGGCTGCTCCAAAAATTCTCGGCGTATTTCTTGTTATTGTAATAGGCGGTATCGGATTTATTAATATGCTGAAGGGTTTTATGATAGACGGAATGTCAATGGCGTTTAATTTAGTTTCAAAGAGTGATGCTTACGTTCTACCTGCTGATTATTTTAAATACACAACTCCGTTTGAGCATGAAATGAATGACAAATTTAAAAATACTCCTGACATTAATGAAATGATGAAAAATCCGGGTAAGACACCTTTTATTGATCAGCAGCAAAAAACTAAATACTATTCCAGTCCGCAGACACCTATGCCGAGACCGAATTTCGTTGAGACAAATCAGATTTTAGGAAGGTAATTTATGAAAAGATTTTTATTGTTATTTTCAATAGTTTTAATACCCCTTCAGGCATCAGCGTTTGAGGATTATATTATAACGTCTGATAAACCTGTTAAATCTGTTTTTTCAAGTGATGAAAGCATAGTGTCCGCAGTTCCTGTTTTCACAATCGACAATAACAAGGAAACAATTATTGTGAAAGCTAAAAGAGAAGGTAATGCCGAAATTACCGTAAGACAAAATGACAGAGATGTTGTTGTGAAGGTTAGAGTAACTCCTGAAAAAACAACTTTTGAAAGCGGAGATGATCTTGTCTGTTTTCCGCTGGACAGACCTGATGATTTGAAGGAGGGCAATTAGATTTGGAACATATCATTGAAGAATTAATGAAAATGTTTCCGATGCTCAATGCTTATCTTGCGGCAGGCATATTTATTTTTGCGCGTATGATTGGTTTTTTCAGGCTTGCTCCTGTGTTTAACCGTAAAGAAATCCCCGGTATGGTAAAGCTGGGACTTATATTTTTGATGACCATAATTTTAACCTGTGTTGCAAAGCCTGATGTAATGATTATAAAAGAGTCTTTTGCTCTGTCAATACTGTTAAATATAGTTGTCGGGGCAATGATAGGTTATATTGCCCAGTTAATTTTACTTGCTGTTGATGCAGGCGGTGATATGGTTAATATGCAGATGGGGCTTTCATCTGCAATGGTTCTGGATCCTACAACTTCTTCGCAGGTTTCGATTGTCGGTAAATGTTTTCAGCTTCTGGGACTTATTATTTTTATACAGCTCGGCGGCGTTTACTGGCTTTTATCAGCTTTAATCAGAAGTTTCGAAATATTTCCGCTGGATGCAACAATAATTCCTTTACAGCAGATTGTTAATATGGATTATATGGTTGAATTATCGTCAAATGTATTGTTTATGGGGCTTCAGATAGCATCGCCTATTCTTCTTGCAACGCTCGGGCAGGATATTATCTTAGGTGTAATTTCTAAAACAGCCCCTCAGGTAAACGTATTTCAGCTCAGTTTCCTGTTTAAACCTGTTCTTGGTGCTGCTATAATGGTGTGGATTTTGCCGATGCTTGTGAATATTATTTCCGATTACTTTTTGTCGTTTGCAAAAATTATTTAAAACTTTTAAAGAAATTTTCGTCAATTAGTTCGGCTTCATTTATAAGGTCATCTGTAATGGTTTTATCTATATCGGCTCTGTTTGTGTAAAGTGCAGGGTTCAAAGCAAAATCTGATGAGCCTTTTACGCTGAATTCAGGTTTTTTGTGAAATAAATTCGGTACAATTTCCTGTATTTTATATTTAAGTCCGTATTCAACTGCTTTGCCAAAGTCGCCTGAGGTGTGTTTTTCATATTGCGATATAAAAACATCGTAGTTGTTTCCCAGATTTTGGATTACAGGTGAGTTTTTCAGGGCGCTTGAAACTTCGGGGGAAACATTTTTGAAGTGTAGTCCGTTGAAATTCAGATTATTTTTATAGTTTGAAATTTTCATAAGAATATAAAAATCGTAAAAAATTTTTTTGCTATAAAGCATAATAAAATTCAATTATATCCGCCAGATCATATTGCCATGTTCTGAGTTGATATATTGTATTTTCAGGGATTATATCATTTTGAATGGCGTTTGCATTACAAAGAAAAATTTTTTTCGTCATACCAATAAAACAATGCTCAAACTCCATCATAATTCCAAAGCTTCTAAGATCATATAAACCTTCTTTAATTTAATGCCTCTTTTATAGTGCATAAAATACCATATATAGTGCAAAGTGTCAAGTTATTTAAAATAAATCTATAATTTTATTATGATAGTTTGTAAACTTGATGATTTAATTTGGCAACATAAAGCAACAGCAAAGGAAATAGCACTCGAAACGGGAATAGGCAGGAATACGTTATCTCGTTGGAGAAATAACAAGACAACTGCCTTTGATGCTAAAACTTTAGACTTATTATGTAAATATTTCAACTGCAAAATATCAGACCTGCTTGAATTTACCCCTGATTAGATGTTTAAATTTTTGACAAAATCTCCGATAGCAAAGGCATCTACAGTACCTACAACTATTTCAAAATCTTTAATTTCTTCCTGCAGTTCGTCTTTCATGTGAGCAAGCAGACCCGGGATTATTATTTTTCTGTTTTTGACTTTGTTTGCCAGATCAAATTTTTTAAGAGCTTTTGCGGCGGTTTGTGCAGTGAATTTTTCGGCAGACCATGCCGTCAGAACACTCATCCCTTCAGCAGGTGTAACAACAAGATAAGACGCTACAGGCAGGCTTTCCAGTTCACTTGCCACCGCAAAGAATGTAAGTGCAAAATTTGTTGTCATAAATATGAGCGAATTTTCATCGGGATTGTTAAATTCATAAATTTTAGGTTCTACCTGCAGAGGTTTCTGCGGATCTGTGAAAATGTTTTGTCTTAAAGTCATAAGTGCTGTAATCAAATACGGATCAAAATCTTCAAAAACAAGCATATTAGCGTATTTACAAATATAATAAGATGCTTCAGCACAGAGCAGGTTTAAATCTTTGGTGTGTTTAAAATAAACGCAGACAGGAGATGAATAGTTTTCATCTTTTTCTAAAACGGCTTTTTTGCGTGTATCAATAAGTTCTTCTGATGTTTTTGAAAATTTTTCATTAACTATTTCTTTGATTGGGAATTCTTTATAATCTTCGTAAGTTATACAATCCGGCAGGTTTCCATTTTTAGTAATAATTAGATCAATTTTTAAATGTTCGTTTACTCTGGTAATTTCAAAATTTTTTACCTGTTCATATTTTACTTTCCAACCTGGTTCGGATAAATCGATTATGACAGCAATAGCGGTTTTGTTGATAAAAGTTTTTTCGTGCCTGTATAAAACATTTTCTCCGCCGATTTTAACTCCGTTTATATCAACTGTTTTTTGCGGTTCTTTTGAATTTTGTTCACAAATTTTTTTTAATTCGTCAGACACATAAGGGCAGTTTTCGATATCAATATTGTGTTTTGCAAGTTTTAGCGCAAAAGCCATACATGTCGGACAGCCGCACATCTTGCAATTGGTATGTTCAGTTTTTTTTGCTGCCGGAAGATATTTAAAAATTTGTAATCCCGAAAGTTCTGTCATACCAATCCTTTCATCACATTTACAGCCTGCTGTTTTGTCATTACTATGTAATCGGCTCCTGCGGCCAGTACTCCCGCAGCAGAAGCAATTTCGAGGTATAAAGCGAGATTTTCATCTTTTGCTTCTTTGGTTTTGGCTGTTTCTTCAGGTGCAAAAGAGATTAAAGGCATATTCAGATATTTATCGCCCTGTTTATTATCAGAGCAAGTTCCTTCAAGTTTAATTTTTTCCATTATACTGTAACCGTATTCAAAGCCGTAGCCTAGTCCTCCGATATCCGTATCAATTAATATTTTATCTAACCCCAGCCCCATATCTGATGTTAAAATATTCATTTCTTTTGCAAGGTTAATATCAATCGGGGTACGGATAATCAGTTTGTGTCCGCCTTTTATCACTGCAGGTACAATATTTTTGTAATTATTTTCGTTTGCAATACCTATTATGCATTCCCTGTCAAGGATTTCCATAACTTGAGGCATAAGCGTCATATCAACAGAATCTTCACCGCACCCTCTGAGCATCAGCGGCTTTTTGATTTTAGGAAGAAGATTTTTAAAAGCCGCTAATTCATTTTCCCAATTTTCTCGGGTAAACTTTATGCCTAAAATATCACAGTCAGTATTAAAATTTTTTTCTGCATCGCAAACAGGTATCTGCAGTATATACTTAACTTTGTCTTTCACTTGCCACTCTGTTCATAATTTCTTGAAATTCGTCAGCATCTATTGTTTCTTTATCAAGAAGTTCTTTTGAAATTGCTTCGAGCATATCTCTGTTTTCATTTAATAATTTTTTGGCTTCTTCATACTTTGTATCAACGATGTTTTTCATTTCTTCATCAATTTCAAAGGCTACCTGTTCGGAGTAATCTCTCTGATGTCCAAAATCTCTGCCCATGAAAACATTTTCCTGATTTTTTCCGTAAGCCATGTTGCCGAGTTTATCGGACATGCCCCATGCTGTAACCATTTTTCTCGCAATGTTTGTTACGTTTATAAGATCTTGTGAAGCGCCTGTGCTTACTCTGTCTTTGCCGTAAACTATTTCTTCAGCCGCTCTTCCGCCTAAAGAAACTGTAATCTGCGCTAAAAGTTTAGCTTTATTAGTGTGAACTTTTTCATCTTTAGGTTTTGTCCATGTAACACCGAGTGCGTATCCGCGCGGAATGATGGAAACTTTATGAAGCTCGTCAGCATCTTTCAATAATTTCGCAAGAAGAGCATGGCCGACTTCGTGATATGAAGTTAATTCCTTATCTTCATCAGTCATAACTTTGCTTTTCTTTTCAATGCCTGCAATAACTCTGTCAATAGAATTATCAATATCTTCCATTGAAATTTTATCTTTGTTATGGCGTGCCGCAAGAAGTGCAGCTTCATTCAGCAAGTTTTGCAAATCGGCGCCCGTGAATCCCGGTGTACGTTTTGCAAGTGTTTTCAAATCAACTTCCGGTTCAAGCTGTTTGTTTTTGGCGTGAACCTTTAAAATCTGTTCTCTGCCTCTTACATCAGGCGCATTAATATAAATCTGCCTGTCAAATCTGCCCGGTCTTAATAAGGCGTTATCTAAAATATCAGGTCTGTTTGTTGCCGCAATTACTATGATATTTGTATTTTCATCAAATCCGTCCATTTCAACGAGCAATTGGTTCAATGTCTGTTCGCGTTCATCGTGTCCGCCACCCATACCGGCACCTCTTTGTCTGCCTACAGCGTCAATTTCATCAATGAATATAATACAGGGCTGGTGTTTTTTCGCCTGTTCAAACAAATCTCTGACACGGCTTGCACCAACGCCTACAAACATTTCAACGAAGTCAGAACCGCTTATAGAAAAGAAAGGAACTCCAGCTTCACCTGCAACAGCTTTTGCCATCAAAGTTTTACCTGTCCCGGGAGGCCCTACAAGCAGAACGCCTTTAGGAATTCGTGCTCCGAGTTTTATATATTTATCGCCGTTTTTCAAAAAGTCAACAATTTCTTCTAATTCTTTTTTCTCCTCGTCAATCCCTGCTACATCTTTAAATGTTGTTTTTACTTTGCTGTCAAGAAGCATTTTTGCCTTGCTTTTCCCGAAAGACATTGCCTGAGAACCTCCGGCTTGAATACTTTTTGCCATAACAGCAAGAAATACAAAAAATAGTATAGGTAATAAGAGATAACTCAAAACATTACCAAGCATTTTGGAAGAATCGGTAGCTCTGGTTATTTTTATATCAGCATCTGATTCGTCAAGCTTTCGCATCAAATCAGGATCAAATGCAGGTGTCAAAACTTTATATTTCAATGTCTGTGATTTTTTTTCTATTGTCCCGAATGGATTGGAGGCAGTTGGAGCAAGAGTTTTTACAGCTTTTGAACTCTCTGCTTCCGGCTGTGCTTTCGGTATCGCAATTAAAAAATCGTCTGCTTTTTCTACTGTTTTAAATTCATTATTGTTTAATTTTTCAAGAAAATTTGAATATGAAATTTCCTGAACTTTGACTGCAGGTTCGGATACAAAAACCGATGCGCCAAACAGAAGTATAACTATTGCCAATACTATATACATTCCCGCTGATTGACTTTTATTCATTAAAATACCTCTCTTCTGTCAATATGTTTTAACTTTTTTATTATAACTCAAAAGTACAAAAATTGTTAAATTTGTAAACAAAAATAAGTTTTTTTGAAATCTTATGTTCTGCAATTTTTTTATAAATATGAGAGAGCGAAAATATGAAAATAATAAATATTGAAACAATTAAAGAAAAAGTTAACAAACTTGATGCTATGGCCAAAACGGATATGACAAAGCCTAACAGTGTCTTTCCGCAAAAAGAGGATAAATCGGTATCTGAAAGAATGCAAAAATTCTTTGAAGTTGCTGACGGTGAAAATCCATCCTGGAATGTTTAAATAGAATCAACCGAAATGCTTGTAATTCCGGAATTTCTTGCGCTGTCCATAACTTTTACCATAGCGCCGTGAGAGGAGTCTGCGTCAGTTCTGATTAAAAGTCCGTCAGGGTAATCTTTAGCCTGTGATTTTATTGTGCTTTCAAGTTTTTCTGATGGAATTTCCATTCCGTCAAGGTAAAATTTGTCAGAGGCATCAACCATTATTGTCATAATTTTGGATTCTTTCTGCACCTGTTCCTGCGCCACATTTTCCGGAACGGTAAGGTTTAGTCCCTGCTGGTCAAGCATTGGAGCTATCACCATCATAATGATTAACAGTACAAGAAAGATATCTGTCAAAGGTGTTATATTTATTTCGTTGAATGTATCTCTGTTTCGTGCCATATTTTCTCCAATTTTTATTTTAGAATTCAGGAAGCCAGAATGTCAGGAGGTCTGGTTATTTTCGTGAGCGAAGCTCACATTAATAAGCCTGCCTTCTTGCCTTCTGAACTTCTATTTTTATATCTTCTTACCGTCTTTTAGCTTTTGTTGTTCCTTTTTGCTCAAAGGTTCGCCGGCTACTATAAGTTTTTTGTATTCTGCGTCCTGTGCGGAATTCATTATTTCCATAATTTTTGCGCTTTTAACTTTTTCATCAGCTTTTACGACAAGTTCGGGTTTTTCAAGCTGCGGTTTTAATGTTATCAGCTCATTTGTCAAATTTTCTTCTGTTACGGGATTGCCGTTAAGAAACATCTGTCCTTCTTTTGTTACGGAAACAGTAGCATTATGCTGTTCAATAGAAATTCCGCTGTTAATTTCAGGTACTGTTATTGACGTATCATTTGACTGGAATGTCGGTGCTACAACCATCATAATGATTAACAGTACAAGAAAAATATCAGTCAAAGGTGTTATATTTATTTCCGTAAACAGGGCTTCCTTGCCCTTATTTGTTTTCATTGCCATTTTATACCACAGCTTACGACTTTCTAAGCGGCGCTTTTTAGCTTCATTCGGTCAATGCATTCAGGTACTTTCGTTCTGCCAAACTCGTTTCAGCATCTCTTTTCCCTCGCACCTTTTTTGCTTAAGAAACCTTCGTAATCTCCTTTCTTTTTTTATACCACAACTTACGGCTTTCTGTTGTCATCCTGAACTTGTTTCAGGATCTTACTTGTCTATGACAGCGATATATTTGCATTGCTCGGTGTTGTCGATTCATCGTTAGAATCTACAAAGCTTAAGAAAAGCAATTTGATTAACTGGAAGTCATCTTCGTACCGTTTTACAATTGATTGGAAAGAGTTGTAGAATATAACCGCAACAATTGCAACACCAAGACCGAAGGCTGTAGCAATCAATGCTGATGCAATACCTGATGCTACTGCCGCTGACTGGTTGCCTTGAGAAGCAAGATCCTGGAATGTGAAAAGAATTCTCACAACTGTTCCAAACAACCCTAAAAACGGTGCAACACCTCCGATTGTACCTAAAATAGTCAAATGACTTTCCAATTTTCTTGAAGCCAGAGATGCAGCAATGTCAAAAGAACGTGAAACACCGCTCTTTTGTTCGGAAAATATTCTTACAGCTTCTTCCGTAACTTCTCCGATTACGCCTCCGCATTGTACAGCAAGATTTTGTGCGCCGTCAAGATTGTTTTTTACAAGTTCTTTCTGTAATCTAGGAATAAAAAGAACAACATCTCTTTTGTTTTTTCTGTAAAAAGAAAATCTGTTGATTACAACGGCTACAACCAGTATTGAGCAGATTAATATCGGCAGTAATACCGGCCAGTCCATTTTGATTGATTCTAATAATAGTCCCATATATTTATCCTCTCTTTTTTCTTTTATACCATAGCTTACGACTTTCTAAGTTGCGTTTTTATTCTTTTATATATATCGCTTTATTTGGTCAATGCACTCGGGTACTCCCGTCCTGCCGAACTCGTTTCTGCATCTTGCCCTCATGCCTTCCTGACCTCTAATTATATCCTGATGCTCCAAATACGTTGTAGTCGAACGTAAATTGGATATCAATACTTGAACCTTTGAATTCTGCCGGAAGCGGTCTGAAAGGTGCTGTCGCCTGAACGGCATTTATTGCGGCTTTATCAGCTCCCGGAAGTCCTGATGATTTGAACACACTGCAGGAAAGTAATCTTCCGTCTTTTGCAATTTTAAACAGCAGTACAACGCGTTTACTTTCATTTCCTTTTGGGGGATCCCAGTTCATTTTTATACGTCTTTGGAGTTCTCTCATGTAAGGACCGAAATCCGGTTCTCTTATTGCATCAATTCCTGGTCTTCCGTTCGGATTTCCCGGTCCAGGGTTTCCGTAACCGCCGGTTCCTCCGCCACCGCCTTTGGCAAGTTTACTGCCTGATCCGCCTGTCGGGGCAAGTGATGGAGCAGGTGCACCGCTGCCTCTGCCTGAAGATGCTATACTGCCTCCTCCTCCACCTTTTGCAGATGTTCCGGAACCGCTTATTGGACCTGTTGTGTATCTTCCTGAACCTGTTCCGCCTTTAGGTACCGGAACAGCGAAAGGACTTGACGGTTTTGCGACAGGTCTTGGTGTAGTCGGCGGTTTAATTGACGGTCTGGCTGTCGGAGGTGCAGGTTTTGCCGCCTGAGGTTTTTTAGGCCCGGGGGCAGGCTGCTGTGCGGCCTTTTTGGGTGCCGGAGCTTGTACCTGTTCGGTAACCTGTTTAACTATTTTTTGCAATGGATTTTGCATTGCAGGTTTTGCAGGTGCTGCTTTTTTTGCCGGAGCTGACTGTTTAGGAGCTCCGGGAGCAGGTGAAGGCATTGAAACTTTTCTTGTGGGATCATGATGACCTCCGGCGCGTGAATTTATATCTGCTCTGTACGGTGTTTTCGGATTTATAGGTGTTTCTTCTTTGTCAACCAGAACAAATTCTATATCGTTCATTTTTGGCTTTGGTTTATCAAAGATTGTCAGCGTAATTCCGAGCATCCCCAGTATAAGAACTATAAGCGCCCACACACCTATTGCTGTAGGATGAAGAATTGCCGATATCAGTATTGATTTTTTCAGGCTTATGTCTTCATCGTCTTTTAATACAGCAGGTGTTGTGTAACCTGTATTTTTTTCCTGCTCATCATCTTCTATAAAATTTTCTGTGTATTTTCCTAATAAGGACATTATTTTATTTTTCCCCAGTATCTGTTTCTTATGTGTTAATTTTATTTTAAAACAAAAATAAAATTATTGCCCGACTTTCTAATAATTGTTATTAAACATTGCGGGGTTAACGGTAATCGGCTGGGTAAGAACAAGTTCTATAGCAGAATTTGCCGGAATTTCAACATCATTACCTTTATCCCAGATTGATTTGACAAGTCCGCCGCCGGCACCTACCGCTGTTGCAAGTGCGGTTCCTTTTCCTATATCACCGCCGGCAAGGGGGGATATTATAACCCCTGCTAAAGCTCCTGCGCCTGCTCCGACTGCAAGATCTTTTCCGTAATCTTTTGCTACATCAAGTTTTGTTCCGCCAATAAGAACCCCTGTATTATCATTTGTTTTAACAACTGCGGAAATAGGTATTTGAAGTCCGTAAGGTGTTGTTATCTGTGTAAATCTTAAAAGTAGTTTGCCGTTAAGGCTTCCGTGTTTTGCTTTGGAAACTTCTATTGCTGTTCCTGTAACAGAACTCCCTGCAGGAGCTATAAGATTTCCGTTATAGTAAAAATCCGAACCTAAAGCTACCGTTACATTTTGCCCCGTTATCATGTTAGCGGAACTTATGGGTGTTGTTACAACTACAGGAACTTTCTGACCTGCAGGTACAGTTACAACGCTTCCTTTCAGAGTCTGGTTGCCGCTTAAAGTTTGGACTGGATAATAATTCTGTTGATATGAAGGAGCAGGCGTCTGCTGTTGTACACTGTAATTGGGCGCAGCATTTGCAATACCTGCCGATAAAATTATTGCTGTTAAGATTAATCCGTATTTTTTTCTCATAAAATCCCTTTCGTTTTTTATACCATAGCTTACGACTTTCTAAGCGGCGCTCTTTTTATATATTGTATTATCGCTTAATTCCGACAATACACTCGGGTACTCCTGTCCTGCTCAACTCGTTTCAGTATTTCTTTCCCCTTTCTTCTTTTTTGTTTTAGAAAGTTTCGTAATCTCCTTTCTTTTATTTTATTTTACAATTTATATTAAGTCAATTTGTTAAGGTGTGAGTAATCCACACCGGAGATGTAAGTATTATAAGCTCATTTGACCCCGGTGCTATTGTTGTATGCGTTCCCATTTTTCTTTCATAAGAAGGACGCGCCTGAAGGGTTGTTTTTTTTACTTTTTGCTGTCTTTGTGCAATCCTTACATATTTGGCAGGTTCTGAAATTCCGCCTCCGAATAAATTATCATTTGATGTATAAAGATAACCTCTTACCGGAACTTCATAGCCGTCTGTATAAACCATTTTTGTGATTTTTATTTTCATAGAAGCATTTGTCCCTATAATTGGGGAATTAATTTTTTCTATATATCCGTAAAATTCCGTATCTTTCGGAATAATATTTGTATCGTGAAGAAACAGGTCATTTGTGCATATAAATTTTACTTTGTAACCTTCATCGCAGCTTTGTGTTGAAATTTCCTGAGTATTCATAACTGGAACAAAAGTCCCCTCAGGGATAATAATTCCATGGTAATCTCTCAGATTAATCTGCACATTAGGAAGCTCTGCCGTATGTGCACAATAAGGCATTATGATTAACGCGAGGATTAGTAAAAATTTTTTCATAATAATTATTATACCAGTTTTTTTTCTATTATCAATATAACGATGTTATAAATTATTTTGTTCAATATTTTTGTTACAATTGTAAATTTTTGAAATTTTGAGTCAATTTTTATGGAAAAAATTACTTTATATAAATGTAGTGTAGTTTATAAAGGTGAATTATAGTGTTCAGTGCAGTAGCATCAGGAATATTTGCATACCGCAATGCCGATAAGACTAAAAATGGCGAAATCGGCAGAAGTGCTGTTACATTAGGACAGACTGCAGGACTTGTTCAGGAGGTCGCAAAATATGACGGTCTGGCTGCGAATGCAGCAAGAAGTACACTTAGTGTATTCTCAAATCTTGCGAAACAAAACAAAATGTTTGAATATGCAGGCAAAGCTACACAGTTTGCGGTTAACAACGTAAATCCACTGATTTGTGCATCAGGTGTTGTGAAAACGGCTATGTCAGATGATAAAGTAGGTACGGGAGTTACGGAAGCTGCTGCATTATCTGCGATGTTTGCTGGCGAAGGTTTAATAAAACTTCATTATGATAAAGCTGTTAATTCAAAGACCTGCAAAGATTTGATTGCAAAAGCTTCTGATAAAAAATATATAAAACCCGTGTTTGAATATCTCGAAAAACATAAACTCAAAGGCAAAACAGGCGCAATTTTAAAAGGTCTTGTTTTTGTTGGCGGTTCTATGTCATCTTATGCATTAGGACAGAACCTCGGCAAAGATATTTCAAAACGCGTTAAAGCAAATCTTGGAATAAAAACAGAGGAAAAAGAAGCTGAGACAAAGCCCCGAAAAGAAGATGCCGTAAACCAAAAAATCAATCGCATGGCCTAATCCCTTTTATAATATTGTGTGTTATAATAATAAAGTGAAAAAGATTTTTATAACATTTTCAATATTATTTTTAACGCAATTTTTCGCAAATCCTTGTTTTGCAATAAAAATAGGACTTCAGACAGATGTTCAGTCCGCAGGAATCGGAACATCTGTTAAAGGCGTAATAATTGATGCAAACACAAATCACAGTGTATGTGATCTCGAGGCTATGAAAGGTTATGAAATAAAGCCTTATCATAATCTTATGGCGATCCGTTATAACGGCAAATATTACAAAATAAATTCCGATAATATTGTAATTAAAACTACCGCTCCTGGATTTGTCAGTGCAAAAAGCAAGTGGTACAGGGGCATCATAATGATACAGAATAAAAACGGTAAATTAACTGTTATTAATAATGTACCGCTGGAAGATTATATAAAAGGAGTAGTACCCTCAGAAATGCCGACAGGCTGGGAAACGGAAGCTCATAAGGCTCAGGCAATTGCCGCAAGAAGTTACGCGCTTGCAAATCTCGGAAAGCGCGCAAAATACGGTTATGACCTGAAAGATACACCTGAAGATCAGGCTTACGGCGGAGCATCAAAAGAAACAGCAGATACAAATTACGCTGTAGATGAGACTAAAGGAATTGTTTTAACATATAATATGAAAGTTATTAATGCATATTATTCTGCATCTGCAGGCGGCCAGACAACGGCCGGCGGCTGGGGGGCAGATTTGCCTTACTTACGGTCTGTTCCGTCATTTGATGATAATGTCCGCAAAAACGGGCATGGTGTCGGCATGTCTCAGCATGGTGCAAATAATCTGGCAAAGCAGGGATATAATGCTTATCAAATTTTACAATATTTTTATAAAGATGTTAAATTTGCCCGTGTCGATTCTAAATCTTACAATTAACCATAAATGCTTGATATTAAGCTTTTTCGCTTCTTTAGAACTCTTGAAATCAAGAATATAATACAAAATTTATAATTTTTTTTTGAAAAACACTTGCCAAATTGAAATAAAATGCTATAATAAATTTTGTCGAAAGAAAAGCATGCGGAAGAGAGATGGTTTCATTGCTGTATGCACAAGGAAAAAAGGAGGTTCTTAATGAACAAAGAAGAATTGGTAAAAGAAGTATCAAAAAAAGCAAAAGTTTCACAAAAAGCTACTGCTGACATTATTGCAGCTACTTTAGAAACTATTGAAAAAACAGTTTCTAAAGGTAAAAAAGTTACTCTTGTTGGTTTTGGAACATTTGAACCGCGCAAAAGAGCTGCTAGAACAGGAAGAAATCCTCAAACAGGCGCTCCTTTGAAAATCGCTGCTAAAACTGTTCCTGCTTTCTCAGCAGGTAAAAAATTCAAAGAACTTGTTAAATAAGTTTTTTTTGAACAAAATATTTCAAAAGCGGTATCTGTAAATGATACCGCTTTTTTAATTTTTTCTTAAAAATGTAATTAATTTATCACCGTATTTTTTTTGTTTTATTGGTTCGAAGTCTTTAAAATTAACATCAATAACGTGTTCTATTATTACAATTCCGTTTGAAATATTTTTGACTGCTTCAAGACTTTTTTCATAAATCCCTGAAAAATATGGAGGATCGATATATATAACATCAAAATTTTCTTTTAATGCCGGTATAACTTTCAAGCTGTCGCCTTTGATAAGTTCGGGCGGCGGTGAGAATCGTTTAAAGTTTACTTTTATTATCTGAAAGGCTTTTGGATTTTTTTCAATTGACACAATCTGTGAGAATCCTCTTGAAAGTGCTTCCAATCCCATAATTCCTGAGCCTGCGAACATGTCAAGAAATGAACTCTCTTCAAAATTAATCATTGACTGCAGCGTATTGAAAATACTCATTCTTACCTTTGAAAGAGTCGGTCTTGTAATATTTTTGTCAGGAGGTGTTATTTTTTTTTGTTTTTATTTGCCTGCTGTTATTATCATATTAACTATTTTACAATGAATAAAATTTGGTGTATAGTTTTGATGTAGAGTTTAGGCGGAGCTTTTATGGAAAATCAGGGAAATAAAACAGAGGTTATAGTTGTAGGAGGTGGACCTGCGGGAATATCCTGTGCGGTTACAATTGCACGTGCAGGTAAAAAAGTTGTGCTGATTGAGCGGGGGAAGTTTTCTGGAAGTAAAAATGTTTTCGGCGGAGCAATTTATGCTCAGCCTACACGTGAAATTTTTCCTGATTTTGAAAAGACTGCGCCTCTTGAACGTAAAAATATTGAGCATAAATATGCACTTTTAGGTGAAAATGATGCAACTGTAATTTCTTATAAAAAGAAACATGAAATTCCTGAAAGTTATACTGTAATACGTGCTAAATTTGATCGCTGGATGGCAGAGGAAGCAAAAAAAGAAGGCGTAATTCTTGTTGAAGAAACGGTTGTTAGAGAATTAATTTTGGAAGACGGCTTTGTAAAAGGTGTCAGAACAGAACTGGAGGATTATTTCGCGGATATTGTGATTCTTGCTGACGGGGTAAATTCTCTGCTCGCAAAACAAATAGGACTTAGAGGAAATTTAAAACCAGAAGATGTTGCGCTGAGTGTTAAAGAAGTTATAAAACTTCCTGCAGAAACAATAAACGAAAGATTTCATGTAAATGACGATGAAGGGTGTATTTATGAAATTTTCGGCGGGCCTATGCTTGGAATGCTGGGGTTGGGATTTATGTATACAAATAAAAATTCCGTCAGCATAGGGCTTGGAGTAACGTTGAGCGAACTTATTGAGCGCGGATTAAAGCCTTATGAACTTTTAGATAAACTTAAAAAACATCCTGAAATTGAACCTTTAATAAAAGACGGTGAATTGCTTGAATATTCTGCTCATTTAATTCCCGAAGGCGGGTATAAAAAGGTTCCTCTTCTTTTCGGCGCCGGTGTTATGGTCTGCGGGGATGCTGCAATGTTCGTTAACAATATGCATTGGGAAGGTACAAACCTTGCTATGATTTCAGGAAAAATTGCAGGTGAAACAGCTGTAATAGCTCTTGGTAAGCAGGATTTTTCGGAAAATGCTCTGTCGCATTATCAGGAAGAACTTGAAGATTCATTTATAATTAAAGATCTGCGCACTTATAAAGATCTTATGAGCGGTGTTGGCGAAAGAACAGAAGAATTTTTAGGGTATTATCCGCAAAAAATTAATTCTTTCTTTGAAATGTTTACGTCAGTCGACAGCATGCCAAAACGCGAAAAATATCACAGATTTATTAAAAGCATTTTTACTGACAGAAAATTGACAGATTTATTCAAAGACGCATGGGCGGCAGTCAAATTGTTATGGAGTATTTTAAAATGAGTGATCTTGAAGATAAATTATATACATTAAAATATACGCCTGATTCAGAATCTCATCTAAAGCCTGTTCAGGAATTATGCAGGGTATGCAAATCAAAAATCTGTACAGTAATTTGTCCTGCAGGAGTTTATGAATGGGACGAGAGTAAACAAAAGCTTATAGTAAATTTCGAAAATTGTCTTGAATGCGGAGCATGC
This sequence comes from uncultured bacterium, assembly GCA_900551675.1. Taxonomy (GTDB): domain Bacteria; phylum Cyanobacteriota; class Vampirovibrionia; order Gastranaerophilales; family Gastranaerophilaceae; genus Stercorousia. The sequence goes on along the minus strand of URXH01000005.1, from coordinate 12,535 downwards.
AGAATAGCCTGCGAGAGCTGTTCTCTTGGGTGGGAATATCCTAAAGGAAATAAAGGTGTTACTTTTAAACAGGGTTGAATACTTGACATAAATTAAAAAATTCTTCATAATAATTTTATTGATTTCAGGATTATAAGGAGAGGCATTATGAAAGAAGAATACACAAATCAACACAGACGCTGGTATGACAAAGATCCGGTTTTATCTCATGCTGTCAAAACTCTTGAAGAATCTGATGATGAAACACAAATCAGGATTGCTTTAAATCTCATTAAAATTATCATCGAACATAATATTGAAGATGAAAAATTTGAAGCAGTTGAAGATATTATAAACGCTGTTGGATCCGGACTTGATGATAATAGAAAAGGACGCTGGTATGACATTGATAGCACCCTTAGAACTGCTATGAATATGCTTCAGAACTGTCCTGCCAATACACAAAAAATTATTGCAAAAGAAATGGCTTCTATGGTTGTTGATAAGTTTAAAAAAGATGAAGATTCTGAAGAAGAAGTTTAATGTTACGGTATTAATCAATACAATAAAGAGTCTCAGTCCAACAGACTAGAGACTCTTTAACTGGTTATTATGTTTTTTAATTATAAATGTTTTTCAATATTTGAAATAATTGTAGATTTGGGCATCAAACCCACAAGTCTTTCAAGAGCTTTTCCGTTTTTGAAAACAAGAAGGCTTGGAAGTCCGCTGATTGAATAATCTTGAGCTGTTTTAAGATTTTCATCGGTATTAACCTTTACAAATTTCACTTTACCTGCAAATTCGTTTGCGATTTCATCCAAAATAGGCCCTAATTTTCTGCACGGACCGCACCATGGAGCCCAAAAATCTACGACAACAGGCTGTTCAGAATTTAATACTTCCTGTTCAAAACTTGCATCATTAATATCTGCTGCATTTGACATTACATATCTCCTTTTACTTTTATTTTAATGTTCCCGGGTCAAGAATACGGAATAGCATATTTTAATTTTGTAATCAGCTTGACGTCCTTACATCCTGACTTCTGCTTTTATTTTTATTTTATTCTATCACAGAATTTTTTTTTGTGCTATTATCTTGTAAGAACTCTATAGGATAGGAATATGGCAAGGAAAAAGATAGTAGAAATTGTTCTTGATACAGAAACCACAGGTTTAGATTATACAAAAGAAAAAATGGTTGAGTTTGCGGCTGTCAGGCTTGAAAACGGTAAAATAAAAGATGAATATCAGACTCTTATCAATCCTGAACAGCATATTAGAAAATCGAGCATGGCAATTCACGGAATTACTCAGGAAATGGTTGCAGATGCTCCCACAGAAGCTGAGGCTATGCCTAAAATCCTTGAATTTATAGGTGATTATCCGATTGTAGCGCATAATTGTATTTTTGATTATTCTTTTTTGAATGAAGCCAGCCTTAGAACAACAGGTAAAGAATTAGATAACCCGAGAATCGATTCACAGCAGATGTTTAAAGAGGTTTATCCCGATTTGCCTTCTCACGGTCTGGAAGCTTTGACTGATAAATTTAAAGTTGATTTAAAAAATCATCACCGCGCGATGGCAGATACTATGGGATTGGCGCTTGCTTACCCGAAATTGAAAAAGTTATATCTGCAAAAATATGACTGGGAAGTTAAACAGCTTGATAATGTTGAATATTTATTTGAACGATTTTTGAGAATTCAGCAGACAGTTACCACTTTGCAGTCGGAACTGCAGGATCTGAAATCGGTGTTTAAACTTTACTTTGAGCAGGGCGGTGAGCCGATTATATCACAGTCCGGAGAAACTCTTGTTTACAATTCCAAACAGTCCTTCGGTTATGACCTGCATCAAATTAAAGATGTTCTGGAAGAAGTCGGAGCATTTGATAAAGCCGTAAAATTAAACACAGGTTTTATTGACAGATTGGTCGGCGGGTGCAGGCTTGATGAAGAAAAAAGAGAAATTATAAAAGATGCACGTCATGAAATTACTGAAACACGAAATATTCAGGTTATAAAAGCAGGGAAATAAATTATGTTAAATACATTAGCCAAATTTTTTAAAGAGCCTCCCGTAAAAGAGGCTATTCAGGATAAAGAGCAGGTAAAGAGCATGTATGCTCACTGGAGATGGAGAATTTTCTATGCATGCTTTATAGGGTATACGGTATTTTATCTTTGCAAGAAAAATATTGCGGTTGCTTTACCTGGTTTGAGCGCTGAATACGGGTATTCTAATACCGAGCTTGGCATTTTGGGAAGTTCTTTGTATTTGACTTACGGTATCGGGAAATTTGTTAACGGAGTTCTGGCCGACGGGTCTGACGTTCGTAAATTTTTACCTACAGCTCTTATAATGACCGCTATTGCAAATATTTGTTTCGGGTTGTCTGCTGTATTTATTACCCCCGGACAGGCTTCATTTTTCGGGCTTCCGGCAAATACAATTCTGTTGTGGCTTTTTGTATTTTTCTGGGGCGCGTCAGGTTGGTTTCAGTCTGCCGGATTTCCTGCTGTTGCAAAGAGTCTGACTTACTGGTATTCAAATTCTGAACGAGGCACTAAATGGTCATTGTGGTCATGCTCTCACCAGACAGGAACTTTCTTAAGTGTTATAATTTCAGGTTTTCTTGTTGCACATTTCGGCTGGAAAATGGCGTTTTTCTTCCCTGGAACTCTTGCTGTTATTGTTGCAATCTGGCTTTATAACAGGTTAAGAGACAGACCGCAGTCTCTAGGGCTTCCTGATATTGAAACTTATAATAATGAACCTGTATCTAAAAAAGCAGACTGTGAAGATGATAACAGATCTTATATAGAAATATTCAAACAGAATATTTTATATAACAAAACAATCTGGCTTCTTGCAATTGCTTATATATTTGTTTACATCATAAGATTTGGTGCAGAAGATTGGATGATAAAATATTTGAGCGAAGCTAAAAACAATTCTCTTGAGCTTGCTGCCATGAAATTAAGTTCACTGCCTCTTGTGGGTATTGCTGGAACTATTTGTGCAGGCCTTATTTCAGATAAGATTTTTAAAGGGCAGAGGGCACCTGTTAATTTAATTTACTTAATCGGTGTTGTAGTTTGTCTTGTATTATTGAAATTCAATACAATAAGTACAATTGATTTTGTTCTTATAGGGCTTCTGGGGGCATTTACATACGGTCCGCAGATGATGATAGGCGGTTTATGCGCTGTTGAATCAAGCTCTAAAAAAGTTGCCTCGGCTGCAACAGGATTTACCGGAACTTTCGGCTATGTCGGTGCAGTATTATCTGCAACAGGTACAGGATTTATGGTTGATAAATTCGGCTGGAACGGTGCAATTGTTTTCTGGGTTTTCTCTGCATTAATCTGTATAACGATTTGCACTATTCTTATGCTTGATGAGAGAAAGAAAAAACATTTATAATTGAGATTTATTTCTTATTATTTCGTTTTAGAGGAATTGTAAACCAGAAAGTGCTTCCTTGATGAAGTTTTGATTTTACATATATTTCTCCGCCGTGTGCCTGAAGAATTTTACGGCATAGCGCAAGACCGACTCCTGAACCTTGCTGGCGTTTAAGTTCGCTTCTGTTAACCTGTGTGAAAAAATTGAAAATTTTTGTTATATCTTTTTTGCTTATGCCGTCGCCTTTATCTCTTATTTCAAAGATAAATTCTTTTTTTCTGTTCACATAAGTAACGATTGATATTGAACTGTTTTCCCTGCTGAATTTTAATGCATTAGATACTAAATTATAAACAAGCTGTTTAAATTTTATCAAATCGGCATTGATAATTATGTCAGAAAGTGTGTAATTAAATGAAACTTTTTTTTCTTTGCGTATTTCATCAAAATTTTCGAGAATTTCAGTTATTATTTTTTTGGTTCTTATGCGGACACGTTTGATTGTAAGCGGCTGTGAGTCGCTTTTTGCGTATTCAAGTATATTTTTAATTAAGCTCATAAGATAAATAGAGTTTTTTGAAATGTTTTCAAGATATTTAAGATTATCTTCTCCTTCAACTTTTTCGCAAAGCAAATCGCAAAATCCGATAATTGCATTTAAAGGTGTTTTGAATTCATGGGATACACTGGCTAAAAATTCAGTTCTTTCTTTAGATGTTCTCTGTTTTTCATCGTAAAGTGTAATAATTTCTAATCTTGCGCTGATATATTCCATTAAAAGTTCAATATCTGCTATATTATTTTTGTTAAAGTTTTTATCATTAGAGATTAAGCCTGTATATCCTAAAATATTATTTCTGTAAATTATCGGCATTAATATCTTATTCTGGTTTGACATATAGGCTAGATGTTCATATATTTCTTCAATCCCGAAATTATTATAAAAATCGGTTATTGTTTGTCTTATATTTCTAACCTCTTTTTGTAATACTTTATCCTGCTTAAAACGTTCTGTAGATAGTAATTTTTTTATTTCTACCTGATTATTGTTCCAGTTAATAAGGCTTATCCAGACTGCCGATGCATTTGTTAACTGTAATAATTCTGAATTTGTAATTTCTGCAATATCTTTTAAATTTTTTGCAGTATTAATTTTTTTGACAAAATTATAAATTGCTTTCTTGTTCATTGTATAATTATACTATGAACAAAAAATTGTATGTAGTATCAGGATCATCAGGTGTCGGAAAGGGAACTGTTTTAAAAGAATTTTTGAAGAAAAATTCTGATTTTATGCTGTCAATTTCCTGTACAACACGTGTTCCGCGTGAAGGCGAAATTGATGGTGTAAATTATTTTTTTATGACAAAAAATGATTTTAAAAATTGTATAGACAATGATAAATTTCTTGAATGGGCTGAATTTGCAGGGAATTTTTACGGCACTAAGAAAAAGTTTATAAACAGCTGTCTTGAGGAAGGCAAAAATATAATTCTGGAAATTGATACTCAGGGCGCGCTTCAGGTAAAACAAAAGATGCCGGAAGCTGTTTTGATATTTATATGCCCCCCGTCTTTAGAGGCTCTTGAAACCCGTTTGAGAGGTCGTCATACGGAAGATGAGACCGCAATTCAAAAACGTCTAGAAGCAGTTAAAGAAGAACTGGCACGCGCAGAAAATTTTGATTACAAAATAGTAAATGATGATATACAAAGAGCTGTGTCTGAACTTGAAATGATAATATCAGAGGAACAGAAAAAATGTTAAGCGGAAAAACAATTCTTGTAGGTATAACAGGCGGAATTGCAGCTTATAAAATTTGCGGGCTTATCAGAATGTACAAACGAGCAAACGCAAATGTCCTTGTAGTTTGTACCCCGAAGGCCATGAATTTTGTTACCAGACTTACATTACAGAATTTAAGTCAAAATGAAGTCGCCGTGGAAGAATTTGACGTAAAAGATTTTAAACCGGAGCATATTTCTTATGCTGATCAGGCTGACATTATGGTAATAGCGCCGGCAACAGCAAATACAATTTCAAAGATTGCGCAGGGTATTTGTGATAACCTTTTAACGTCAATTGCCTGTGCATTTACAAAACCTGTTATTATAGCTCCTGCAATGAATTGCAATATGTGGGAAAATCCTATTTTACAGGAAAATTTGAATAAGCTTCATTATGAAATCCTTGAGCCTGACAGCGGATATCTTGCCTGCGGATATGAAGGCAAAGGACGGCTATGTTCTATTGAAAAGATTTTTGATAAAACAGTTGAACTTTTAACATATAAACCTTTGAGCGGTAAAAAAATCGTCATAACTTCAGGCGGGACAATAGAGGATATTGATCCTGTAAGATATATTTCTAACTATTCTTCCGGCAAAATGGGGCTTGCGCTTGCTGATACGGCAAAAAATCTCGGTGCGGCAGTTACATTGATTACCACAAAAAATGTTTCAAGAAAATATAATGTTATAAAAGTAAAATCAGCGCTCGATATGAAATCCGCAGTGGAAAAGGAATTTGAAAATTCAGACTGTATTATTATGGCTGCAGCTGTTGCGGATTACAGAGTTAAAGAAATTTCTCCGCAAAAAATGAAAAAGACTTCCGATGATGAAATTACATTGACTTTTGTCAAAAATCCCGATATTTTGAAAAGTTTATGCAATTTAAAACATACCCTTCTCTTGGGGGAGGATGGAAATCTATCTGATTTCCGGATGGGAGCACCTCTGATTGTCGGCTTTTGCGCCGAAAGCGAAAATTTAATTGAAAACGCAAAAGAGAAAATTCGTAAAAAAGGCTGTGATTTTTTGATTGCAAATGACATTTCAAGAAAAGATATCGGATTTTCAAGCGATTATAATGAGGTTACGATTTTAGATAAAAACGGCGGAATGAAAAAGCTCGAAAGGGCTGATAAAATGACAATTGCAAAACAAATTTTTAAGGAAATTTATGGATAAATACGAAATTGTCAAAAGGATTGAAAATTTTGCATCTTTAGAATTGGCAGAGGACTGGGATTGTTCCGGTTGGCTTGTCGAAACTAAAAATACGGATATTCAAAAAGTTTTGCTTGCGCTTACCGTTACTGAAGATGTTTTAAGGCAGGCAAAATCTAAAAACTGTGATATGATAATTTCTCATCATCCGTTATTTTTTGTCCCTTTTTATTATAAAGATATTGATATTTACTGTGCTCATACAAATATGGACAGAGCAGAAGGCGGTACAACCGATAAATTAATAAGTGTGCTCGGGCTGATCAAGACAAAGAATATCGGAGATTTTACAAGGCTTGTAAGTTTGGATGCACCGATTGATATTAAAATTTTTATTGATATTCTTAGAACAATTTCACCTAATATGCGCTATGTAAATAATTTTGGCGCGGAAAGGTTCAAAAATATTGCATTTTGTGCCGGAAGCGGGTCAGAATTTATTCGGGAAACTTATGAAAACGGTGCCGATGCTTTTGTAACAGGTGATTTGAAATTCCATACGGCGGTTGATTCTCCGATTGCAGTGTTTGATATCGGACATTTTGAAAGTGAAATAAAAGTGCTTGATGTTTTTAAATCACTGCTTTACGGTGTAGAGGTTTGCAAGGCGGAAGAATTATCTCCCTTTATTTACCACGGATAATCTTTACTCATTGTCCATCCGTCCATAATTATGAGTGCTGGGCACCAAATACCATACTTATCTTTATTGCATGCATAACTGTATGTCCCTGTTATTTTATCTCTGTCATAATTCCCAAAATTTTGATATTTAGTACCGTCGTCGGGATTTGTTACACCAAAATCTCCATATCCGAATGGTACAACACCGTTGTCTTTTGTAATTGCAAATTGGAAGAGATCTTTACCTATTGTGTTAGGTCTTTTGTTGCCGTTAATATCTATCGAAACAACTCGTCCGGTGTGTAAACCTGTATGAAATGAAATCATAATGGAACTTCCATCAGCAAGATATGCAATATAAGAGCTTTCAGTACAAAAATGTTCTGTACAAGTGTTTCCATTTAAAAATTTGTATTCTATATTTGATTTTGCAACAGTAGAGTTATTTACACTTAAGAAACCTGATAAATAAGTATTATAAAATTCTTCTGCAGGCAAGTCAAAATTCCAGTTAGCAACGGTGTCATTTTCAAGTTCTGAGCGTTTCACGGCTTCTGCAAGATTTGTGTATGATTTTTTTAACTGGGTTACGGCTCTTTGTTTTTGATAATTTGTAATTAAAGACGGCATTGTCATTGCTGCGACTATACCGATAATTCCTAAGGTTATTAAGACTTCAGCTAACGTAAACGCGACTCTACGAACATCGACAAAATGGGCTACGTGCGTAGCACCTTCTGCCAGAGTAAATGCTATTTTTTGTTTTAGTGAAGAGTGAGATGTGAAGAGTGAAGTGATGATATCTCCCTCCCTAATCAGGGAGGGACTGGGGGTGGGTATAAAAGAAAAATTTTTATTTACCCTCTCCCAGGAGAGGGAATGAATATTAAGACAATCTGTCATCGCGGATTGATTCCGCAATTTACTTTTTACTCTTCTAAATAAATCCCTGCAAATCTTTGTTATATCTGTATTCTGTCGGGGGGGGGGCAATTCAAAGCCTTGTTATTTCTCATAATCCAACCTTTCTTAATATGTTTCAATAATTTTATTATTTACGATAAAGTGATATTTGTCAACCCGTAAATCTTGACAATGAAGTTTGAGCGGTTAGAATAATAAACGTAGCTCATAATGGGGCGTCGCCAAGTGGTAAGGCACCTGGTTTTGGTCCAGGCATTCGGAGGTTCGAATCCTTCCGCCCCAGATGTTAAATCAGGGGTGAAATTTATTTCATCCCTGTTTTTAATTTTATTATTGGAAGTTGTAAAATTTGTATGGAAAACTTTGTTGATATATTGAAAGATATAATGAAAGAATTCAAGGAAGAATTACTTGATGAGGGTTCTATCTTTGTTTCTGAAGCTGATTTTCAATTCTGTCTGGCACGGAAATTAGCTCAGAAAATCGGTTCTGACAAGATTATTCTTGAATATCCAGAAAATAATAAGTATGTAGATTTGTTGTGTAAATTTAATGATTATACCTATTATTTGGAATTGAAATATAAAACTAATGAGTTAAAATTTTTAAGATATAAGCAAAAGATCAATTTAAAAATACAATCAGCACAAAATGATAATCGATATTTGTTGTATAAAGATATTGAACGTTTAGAAGGTTTTATTAAAGATAAAGATAAGGCTGTTGGTATTTCGTTATTTGTTACAAATGATAAAAATTATTGGAAAAATACAACTCCGCCATCTGCAAAGAATTTTCCTCTATGTAATGCGAAAACAAATTCGAAAAATTATTTATGCGTTAAATGTCCGCGAAAAGACAACCCGATTTTTTGCAGCGATAAAAATAAGCTTTGTTATTTAGATAAAAATTCAGATGATAAAAAAAGAGCTCTTGTAATAAACAATGTATATAATTGTCAATGGAATGATTTTGGTTTTATAAAAATTAATGACAATACTAAGAAAAATTTAGAATTTCGTTATCTGTTAATTGAAGTTACAAAATAACTTATATTAATTCATAATACCTTTAAGGCATATACTATGATACAATATAAGTATTTGCTATTTTTAATAAAAGGGTAAATAATAATAATGAGAAAGTAGTTTGTATGGATTTGCAGAATGATAAAGCTTTGATGCAAAATCTCAAGGATTCAGGTTGCTCAGAAAATTTTATAAAAGAATTTGTCATACTTAAAAAACAAGGGAATAATAATCGACTTATTCAAGTTCTTTACAAGCATAAAGCTAAACTTTTAGCGAATCTGCATGATTTTCAGAAAAAAATTGATTGTCTTGATTATTTGATTTTCCAAATTAATCAGTTCAGCACTCAAAAATAAAATGCATAAATTCTTCACAATATACTTAAAAGGAGAGTAAATAATGAAAAAAATACTATTATTGTTACTTGCATTTATGATAACAGGAGGCATAACTATGGGAAAAGAATTAAATCAGCCGTTTGCAAAGGGGGAGCTTAATCCTTACAATAAATTTTTTACGGGTACAACTCACCTGCAGCGTCTTGTAGAAAAGGATGACATCTGGAATTCATCAATCGCAAACGTAACATTTGATAAAGGCGCAAGAACCAACTGGCACAAACATTCGGGCGGACAAATTCTTCTTGTTACGGCAGGAGAGGGAAGATATCAGGAAAAAGGCAAAGAAATCCAAATTTTAAAAACAGGTGATGTTGTAAAAATTCCACCGGAAGTTGAACACTGGCATGGTGCCGCACCTGACTGCGAATTCGCACATATTTCAATAGAGCCTAATCTCCCAAATAACCAGACAACTTGGCATGATGCAGTAACAGATAAAGAATATAAGTAAGGTGTTTTATGATAAGAAAAATACTGACATTATTTTTAGCATTACTGATTTCGCAAAATTTTATTTTGGCTGCAGTAAAAAATGAGGATAAGCACATGACAAGAACTGATATTTGTAAAAAAAATTATAGAATACTATTTAACGGTGAAGCCCTGACTCCTGCGGGCGATGATCCGGAGATGATGGCGATTTTGCAAAAATATATTTTTGGTGAAGTATTTACAGTAGGCAAACTTGATATAAAAACAAGGGAACTTATTACAGTTACTTCTCTTGCTGTACAGCAGACTTTGCCTCAATTAAAGGCGCACATAAACGGAGCATTAAATGCCGGCGTAACACCTGTTGAATTAAGAGAAGCTGTATATCAGCTGGCTCCGTTTATAGGATTCCCGAAAACATTGAATGCTCTCGGAGTATTGAACGAAGTATTTAAAGAAAGAGGAATTAAAACACCTCTTAAATCAACAGCAACTGTAAATGAAGAAGAGCGCTATGAAAAAGGGTTTGCAATCCAAAATCCTTTGTACGGCGGTGAAATAAAACAGTCTATGGAAGGACTTCCAGAGGATATGGGTGCAGATGTTGCAAGATTCTTAACAGAAGTATGCTTCGGTGATTTTTACACAAGAGAAGGTCTTGATTTGAAAACAAGAGAACTTCTTATGTTAAGTGCACTTGTAACAACAGGCAATAATGCGGTTACATTAAAAAGCCATATTAAAGGTAATTTAAAAGCAGGTAATTCCAAAGAAATCATAACGGCTGCTATTATTCAATGTCTGCCTTATGTGGGATTCCCGAATACGCTTGCTGCTCTTAGAACATTAAAAGAAGTAATATCAGAATAGGTTTGAAAATATCTTTAATTTATTTATCCATTCTGTAATTTCTAAATCTTTTGCTGAATTTTCATAAGAAGTATAGCCTTCTGTTACTTTTGCACCGGACACTAATTTCTGCATATCAGTGTAAGTTGATGATGCACCGCCTCCGCCATGTGTGCAGAAAGGAACAATTGTTTTTCCGGTAAAATTATTTTGGCTTAAAAATGTTCTTACAGGACCTGCCATCGTATACCACCATACAGGGGTTCCTGCAAATATTATATCATATTCTTCTGTATTTCCGTTATCTACAAGTTCAGGTCTTACATCTTTTTGTTTTTCTTCCTGTGCAATTGCTACAACTTCATCATAATTTTTAGAGTATGCTTTTTTAGGAACTATTTCAAATATGTCGCCTTTTGTTATGTTTTGAATTTTTTCCGCAACTTTTTTAGTATTACCTGAATAAGAATAGTAAGCTATTAAAACTTTTTTATCATCCATATCAATCTCCTTTCTTACACTCATTTGTTTTAAAAATAAATATCCTGCAGCAGCACCGATGACCAGAATTTCTGAGGTGATTAATGCAAATTTTTTTCACAATATACCTCGATTGAATTTTAATACATTATTATTATAAATGCTGATAGTAACTATCAGTCAATAGATAATTATTCAAAAATTTTATGTTATATTTATTTTTATGAAAAAGATTTTGTGTTTTGGCGACAGCAACACTTTCGGGTTTAATCCCGCAGACGGAAGCAGATACGATGAAAATGTCCGCTGGTCAGGCAGATTAAAAAAGCTTTTACGAGGCAGATTTGAAATTACGGAAGCCGGAGGCAACAACCGTACCGCATTTTCAGATAATCCGCAAGGTGATATGTTTACGGGTTATAAAGCAATTCAGCGTTATTTTGACAGACATTATGATATCATTATTCTTGCAGCAGGTATAAATGATTTGCAGCAATTTTATAATATTTCTCTAGAAGATTTTAAAAACGGGCTTGAAAGATTTGTGAAATTTGTAAAATTTTCTGCTCCGGACTCTCAAATATTACTGCTTGCACCGTCTAAATTGAAAAAATGTATTTTAAACGGATATTTCGGGCAGTTATTTGATGAAATTTCAATAGAGAAATCTTTAAAGCTTGATGAAATTTATAAAGAAACAGCTAAAGAGTGTGGTTGTGAAATTTTGAATTTGAACGATGTAACAGAAACTTCAGACATTGACGGGCTGCATTATACTAAAGAGCAGCACGGGGAAATAGCCTGTGCTGTTATGAAATTTTTACTTGAATTTTTTTGAGATTATAAGAAAAACTCCGAATAAAATCAATATGACACCTATTGATATTCTTAATGTGAGCTGTTCATTGAAAAATAAAATTCCGAAAAATATCGCAGTGAGCGGTTCTAATGCACCTAAAATTGCGGTATTTGTCGAGCCGATAAGTTTTATAGAAACCGTAAGTGTTTCAAGCGAAATTATTGTCGGGAACAGTGCAAGCCCGGTTACAAGAAACCAAGATACGGGGTTATGCAGAATTTGAAGCTGCATACAGAATTTGAGATTGACAACGTATACAAAAAGTCCGAAAAGCATAACATAAAAACTCAATTTAGAACTTTCAATATTTTTTATTATGCTGATATTTTTTACACCGACAATATAAAGCGCATATAAAAGTGCCGAAAGCAAAACCACAATAACTCCATGCAGGTTTAAATCAGCATCGGGTTTACCTTTATACAAAAGAATTATCCCTGCTGATGTGAGAATTATTGCCAAAATTACGGTTTTAGTTATTTTTTCTTTAAAAAATAATGTCATTATAACAGCAACTATAACAGGATAA
>URXH01000004.1 GCA_900551675.1 uncultured bacterium | reverse complement strand
GGTTTTACACTGGCTGAAGTTTTAATAACACTCGGGATAATCGGAGTGGTTGCGGCTTTGACTTTGCCGTCTGTTATAAATAATTATAGAAAACAGGAATTAATAACCCGTTTGAAAAAATCTTACACCGTTATAAATCAATCTATTAAATTAGCCGAAGTTGATAACGGAGAATTTGAAAACTGGTACAGTGTTGACGAACTGGGCAGAACAGAATATGTAAATCGTTATATAAAAAAATACTTTAATATATTAAAAGAATGTGATACTTATCAATCCTGCGGTTACCCCAGAGCTAATTATAAAGCTTTAAACGGCAGTACTTACAGATATGGTACAGTCTGGAAGGATAACGGGATAACCTTTGCTGTTTCTGACGGTTCTATATATCAGTTCAGGACACGTGTGCAAACTGAAGATGCAGGTAATGAAGGAGTTTATGGAGCATTAGTATTTGTTGATATCAACGGCTCAAAGGAACCAAATATGCTCGGGAAGGATGTATTTATGTTTAAGCGCCAGAATGCCGTTATTCGTCCATTCGGGTCAGAATTATCATATAATGAAATAGATGCTAACTGTAAAAAAGACAAAACCGGAGAATATTGTGCAGCTAAAATCATGGCTGACGGTTGGGTGTTAAAAGACGATTACCCGTGGTAAATTATTTTTAATCAAAAACCTGTCAATACATACTTTTGTAGTGGAATAATTTCTTTTTCCAAATGTTATAGGTGATGATCTCAAAATTATTGATAAAATTTTTCTATATCAAACGTAAATTTGTCTATATCATCAAAAGAAAATATTTCTTTTAAATTGACTTTGAGTGCTCTTGAAATTTTAAAAAGTCCATTTACCGTAACATCTCTTTTTCCTGCTTCAATCATAGCGATATGCGAGCGCGAAATGGTGGATTCAAGAGAAAGGTTCTCTTGTGTCAGCCCTTTTTGAATGCGTAGTTTTCTAATATTCAAACCAAGTTCTTTTTTAAAATCCTTGCACATAAATATATTTTATGCTATGTTGCTGTTAGCGACTGTCGCTAAGAGCGACATAATATGGAGGATTTTTATGAGAAATGGTTTTACTCTGGCAGAGGTTTTAATAACACTCGGGATAATCGGAGTGGTTGCTGCGCTTACTTTGCCGTCTATAATTCAGAGTTATAAGGAGCAGGCCTTGATAAATCAAGCTAAAAAAAGCTATTCAAATTTTATGAATGTCCTCAACAGAATGATGGCAGAAAATGAATACGTTGATTATTCTCCAATTTTTTCTAAAGCCGGCAGAACTGCGGAAGATGTAATTAAAGATATTGCTGATTACTATAACGGTGCTATAGTTTGTACAGCTTCCGCCAAGGGTTGTGGGCGGCAATATTCCGTAAAATTAAAAAATGCTACAAATAATGGCTCCGGTTCTATTTCAAAAGAGAGTTTCGGTTTCCCGAGAATATTACTTGTTGACGGGAGTTCAATATATTTCAGGGATGTAAGACAGGCTTGTGAACCATGGACATATACAGTAAATGTGAAAGATGAAAACGGATTTAACACAGGTGAAACACAGACTATTACGGATACAAGATGTGCAACTGTGATATTAGATGTTAATGGAGAGAAAAAGGGACCTAATCAATATGGTGCCGATGTTCACCAAATTGTTGTTAAACAGCAGAAATTAGAACCTCTGGAAGGTAATTACGGTGCATTAAAGACAATTTTCTTAAAGAATAAATTAGAGTATGAGAAATATTCTGATAATAAAAAATTTGATTAATGCAATTTATTCTTCAATCAAAACCCTGTCAAGGCATGCTTTCGGGGAATATTGCCATTCACGGAATGTTATGCGTTTAACCTTAAATCCTGAACGTTCTATGATTGCCTGTTTTTTCATGTTTGAAATGTGCGATTTAATTTTGTCATCAAGTCCGTCAATTTCGAGTACAAACTTGTCATCAACAAGCAAATCAGCGCTAAGTCCTGCGATTTCTGCTCCTGCAACGACCTTGTGTCCGAGTTCTCTCATTTTTTCAGCAACTTCACGCTCAAGCGGATTTTTGTAGATATTTTCATCTATGTCGCCTGAAAGCATGGCCTGTTTGCGGTCTTGATAAAGCTGCATATATGATACATAATTTCTGAAATGACCTTCGGGAAGTTCTCTCGGGTTACGTGAGATAAAGTTTATAACTTTGTTACGCCCTCTAGTGATTGCAACATTAAAGAGGTTCGGCTTCTGTAAAAATATAAGACTCTGATTGTAGCTGTTATCTGCAACAGCCCATGAAATCAGCATAATATCGCGTTCATCTCCCTGAAATGTATGGGCAGTACCAATTTCTATCTGGTGTTTTTTTATCATATAATCTGAAAGTACTTTTGAAACAGAAACTTTCAATTGTTCCACCTGTGCTCTGAACGGCGAAATTATACCGACTGAGACAGGATTGTCGGGATTTTGTCTTTCATCTTCTATGATTATTTCATGTAATCTTTTAACCAGAGCTTCGATTTCAGGAAGATTTCTTGTCGCATCAAAGTCCACTTTGCCGTCAAGAACTTCGACAAGCTCCAGAACTTTTTCTTCCGGTTTGTCTTTTCTCATAACGCGAATTCTGTCATTGTAAAATTCATGGTTTGAAAAATTAATAATCGGCGGCAGACTTCTGAAATGCTCATCCAGCATAACGGAATTCATTGAGTAGTAATCTGCTAAATCAAACATGGAATTCGTTCTGAAACGCCACATTAACTGGTATTTATCGGGAATTCCATACTGGCTTAAGAAAGATTGTTCTTTTGCTTTTTCAAGGAATGATAAATGCGGAAGCTGTTTGTCATCGCCTACGATTACGGCGCGTTTTGCACGGAACAATATCGGGAAACAGCTTGCGATGTCGCATTGTGATGCTTCATCAATAATTGCAACATCAAACATCCCCGGTTTCAATGGCAGTGAATCTGATACTGCATAAGTTGTTACGCACCAGCAGGGGAAGGCTTCCAGAAGCGGTTTAAAATCTTCTTCTTCAAGAATATTGGTTTGCAGGCGTTTTCTGTTTGTTACAAGGGATTTTGCATGTACTTTTAATCTTCTGCGTTTGTTTTCATCACGCAAAAGACTTTTTAATGCTTCGCGCCGTTTGTTTTTCAAGATATTTGTTGCAAGAGTTTTTTGCTTGCGTTTCATTGTCCTGATTTGTTCTGAGAGCATGTGGAGGTTGCCTGTTTTTTGAATATCGGCTTCGATTTTTCTCAAAGACCATTCCATATTTGCAAAATCCAACTCTTGTTTTAATCTCCCTAGATTTTCATAAGTTACATCAAATTCTTTTAAATTCAGAATTTTCTTGAGCTGGCCAAGACTTGTAAAGTTGGCTATTTTTGAAATAAAGCCTGCTTTTTCCATATTGTGTTCAAGAACTTTTATAATCCCTGAGACTATATCGATTTCACCTTTTTTGAGGCTTTTTTTGATAAATTCTTTTTTACCGAGAAGTTTTTCCTGTTCTTCAACTTCCATTAACTTGTCGTGCCAGTCTTTTTCAAGTTTTATGATAGTTTCAGACCTTACTTCCATATTTTTGAGCATATCAAGGTGGTCTTTCATGTCTTTAACATCAACAAGCAGAATGTCTTCAACATCTTCATCCAGATCGCTGTTTTGCGAGAGCAGATTGTTTAATTCTTCACTCAACTGTCTCTGGTAATTCAAACGGCCTGCTCTGAGTGCCATGTGTGATGCCCCGAGCTCATTTAAACGCTCTGCAACAACATCAACAGCTTTATCCATACGGGAAGCTACAAGAACTGTTTTGCCGTTTGCAACAAGGTGCGCAACAAGGTTTACTATTGTCTGTGATTTACCTGTTCCCGGAGGCCCCTGAACGGCTACGAACTTACTGTTATCAATGTTTTTGATAACCTGAAGCTGGCTGTCGCTTAATGAAAGCGGAGTTATCGGATAAAAATCCGTAACTTTATTCATATCTTTAAGCGGAACTGATTTTTCCCTGCTCTGAGCGTATTCTTCATTAATTATGCTCAGCGCTGTTTCTCTATATATTCCTGACGGCTTTTCTGCAATCTGTGTTAATTCGTGAAGCACCCCTGCAGTTACTGACGGGCGTTTGGTCAAAATGATTGCACTCTGGTAAGTTACCGCAATTTTTTCCAGTTTAACTTTTTGTTTTTCCTGTTCTGTTTCTTCTTCAATAATTTCGTCTAAGTTTTCGCCGTCTATTTTTTCTTTATAAAAATCTTTTGCCTTTGTAATATTATCCTCTTCTTTATAATCTCCAAGGTTTTCGGCAATTTCGATTTCGGGAACAAGAGATTTTAATGTTGTCAGGAAGATATCGAGTTTTTCTTTTGTTATAGGAAGATCAGGCACAACATCAAGAATACCTTCAAGAAGCAGGTCGACTTCATCTTCATCATCGTTTTTCCGCATTAAAGCAGCAAGTGCACCTGTGTTGAGCGATAAAACTTCATCAAGCGGCAGACAGTTTATATTTACGCCGTTTCGCTCAAGTTTGCAGGGCATATATAATAGCGGGGTTAAAAATTCATTTTGTTTTTTTGATTTTGAGCTTTTGCCGACAAGAAAAAGATATCCGTAAATAAGGTATTTATCTTTCTGCCCTAGATCGCTCTGAATCATTAATTCTGTAAGCTTCGGGTCGCTTCCGTCAAGAGAGATATACTCAGCGCCTGTCGAAAACAACTGTTCATCACCTTTAAGAAAAATCCATTTGTTGTCTTTGTCCCCTTTCAAATTTCTGAAAGTTGAGCTTTTAACTTCTTCTCTTACACAGTCGTGAAGATACTGGCTTAATTTTTTTATAAAACTGTTGTTAAATGCTGAATTTATCGCGCGGGAAGCTTCCTGAAGCATATTGTCTCCTTATTACAGGAGGATTAGAAGGTAGGATGATAGGAAGGTAAGCTTGTATAGGTGCTGACGCACAAAATAATTTATTAAATATCTTACCCTCTTATCTTCTTACCCTCTTACCCTCATTTATTAACTTGTTAATAAATTCATTTTACGCTAAAATGCTTTACATGAACATCATCAATATAAAGGATAATTCAAACAAACTGTTTTTTATAGGCGGTGTCGTCAGAGATGAACTTCTCGGGCGTGAATCTTTTGATATTGATATAACCTGTGTGGGAAACGCAATAGAATATTGCTCAAAATTTGGCGAAGTTGTTCAGGTAAATCATGATTTCGGAACAGTCAGGGTGAAACTTTCACCCCTCATCCGCCCTTCGGGCACCTTCTCCCGCATTGGGGAGAAGGATGCGGTAGTTGTTGATTTTGCGTCAACACGTTCGGAAAGCTACCCGCGTAAAGGTCATCTCCCTGTTGTTGATAAAATAGGGTGTTCTTTAAGGGAAGATGTTATGCGCCGCGATTTTACAATAAATGCAATGGCAAAATCTGTTACAACAGGTGAAATTATTGATTATACAGGCGGACTTGAAGATCTGAAAAATAAAAAACTCCGTGTATTGCATGACAAAAGTTTTATTGACGATCCGACAAGAATTATAAGAGCGCTTAAATTCTCAGTACGTTTCCGTTTTGAACTGGATGAACATACAAGAAAACTACAGCAAGACTATCTTAATAATATTAATTACGATATGAGTTATAAAAGGGTTAAAAAAGAACTTATTGAAACTTTTGACCCTCACCCGAATTTCAGCCTTTCACCTTCGGATAACGGCGAAATTCTGCCCTCTCACAATGAGAGAGGGTACAGATACCAGCTTGCCTTTGAAAAATTTATTAATGAAAAAATTTATAAACTGGTAACTCCAAATGTAGTTGAATTGCCTTCTGTTAATATTGAAAAATTGATTAATAATTACAAACCTGAAAATATCTGGCTTGTTTTTGTCGGTGTTCTCGGTGATTTGTCCCGTCTGCCTCTCACAAAAATCGAACAAAAAATTCTTGATGATGTTCCCGAAAATGTTTTGAAAACCGATTTTGAACTATATAAAGCGTTTGAAAATGCGCGCCTTGAAACAGTTTTGCTTTACGGAATTTTAAAAGACGAGCAGGGTGCAAGGCATTACCTTGATGATTTGAGAAAAATAAAAATCTCAATAACAGGAAATGACCTGCAAAAACTCGGAATAAAGCCGTCTCCGAAATATCAGCAGATTTTTGATGAAATATTGAAACAAAAACTTAAAAATCCTAATATGACTAAAGAGGAAGAAATCGACCACTTGAAAAATTTGAAAATATAAGTTATAATAAACATATCGGGGCGGTAGCACTAACTACCGTAACCTGTTTAAGAAATCGAAGTGGCGCTTATCCTTTTGGATAGGTGCTACTTTTTATTATGAATATAATCAATATATTTGTTCATTTCTTTCTTTTTGTTGCGATGCAAAAAGAAAGAAATGGAACCAAAGAAAGAAAAACACGCTGACTGTTTAATCTGCACTAAATTCAACCTGAGCTGATGAACTCGCTATCTATTCGTCATTCCGAATTTATTTCGGGATCTTTTTACCGCTCAAACAGCATCCGCTCTGCCGCTGTTTCATTAAGTGCAGATTATTAATAAATTAAATCATTAACAGTTACCTTTAATGCTTCTGCAATTTTTATAACAGTTTCTAATTTTGGACAGACTTTTCTGTTCTCAATATAGCTGATTTGCTGCTGGTTAATACCAGTTAATTCAGATAATTTGTCTTGCGATATTCTAAGTTTTGTCCGTTGTACTCGAATATTATCGCTTATATTCTTTATTAAAATATCTCTTTCCATTAAAAAAATTATATATCATTTGCAAATTATTTTTTATGTGTTATAACAAATATATTATCATCTATAAATGATAAAAATTATAAAAGGAGATATTATGGAAAAAGAAAGATTACAGCAAATTATGATGGAATTTAGTATTGTGCACAGTTATACGGAAATTTTAAGGGATTGTTGTGAATTTAATGAGGATTGCAGACATATAGGTTTAATCTTACCGTTTCTCAATTATATATGTACCGAAAATAAAAGAATTTATAACGAACTTGATGAATTTGAAAGGCAATTATAAATCATCTACGTGTTTTACGGTATCTTTTATATACTTTTTAACAGCAGTTGTTATCAAAAGGTCCGGCTCTGACATTGCAAATTCATCAAGAACTATTATTCCGCGTTTTTTATTGCCGTTTTCTATGTATAAAAGCCCGAGCATTACTTTATTTAAAGCATTTTCTCCCTTACTGTATTCCTGTATTTTAGAATTGACAAGGCCGAGAGATTTGTAACATTTAGCTAAATCCTGATAGTATTGAAAATTCAGGCTGTATTGTTTAATAGCATCTTCATAAGGCTGACGTGCCATATTAGCGTATCCTATTGCCATATAGGCATCTCCGATATTGTTATAATATACGGATGTTGCCTGTGTGTTCGGGTTTAAGCTTATTGCTATTTTAAATTCCTGAATTGCGGCATAGTAAAGCCTTTCATTCATATAGCGAAGCCCCATGTTGTTATGAAGATAAGCATTTTTTGTCGCATCAATTACGTATACGTCAGGTTTTCTGTAGCCTGATGCTGTTATGCTTAATAGTAATAAAAACAGTATTAAATATTTTTTCATACTTATAAATTTAATTAAAATTTACATCAGGTCAATTTCAAGGCCTTCGTAAGCAAAAATAATATCATCATTTTTGTAGTGTTCTTTGATCGCATTTAATTTGTTGTCATCATAAGCAGGATCATAATGGAAGAATACTACTTTTTCTGCATGTGTCTGATGTTTTGCTTCAAGTGCCATATCAAATGTTGAATGTCCGTACCCCTGTTTAGGAGCATAAGCATCCATATAATCTTCCATTGTATACTGGGCGTCATGGATTAAAAGATTACAGCCGCGTGCAAAGTTTGCAAGTTTTTTATCTCCTCCAGGATAACTTTCTTTATCTGTTGCGTAAACAAGAACTTTGTCTTTGTAAGAGATTTTGTATATTATAACTCCTTCCTGCGGATGTGCGTAAGAGCGGTAGCAGGTAATTAAAACATCATCTCCCTCAACATGTGCATCATTTTCGTTTTCGATACGCTTAATAATCGGAGGTTCGCCGTGCCTCAGAATTATGCCTTCTGTTTCGTTCAAATCTTTTATGTTTAAATTTCCTGCGATATCACCCAAATCAAGCGGGAAAGATTTCCCGAATAAAAGTTCCGCAAGTTCATCCGACAAACTTTCATTATAGTTTACATTTCCGTAAACATTTATAATTGAGGAAGGAATATGAAGCGGACGGAAGAATGTAAAGCCCTGTATATGATCTTGATGAATATGCGAAATCAGAACTGTTGCGTTAACAGGTGTTCTCTCAGCCGAATTAATTCCGGAGGCGATATATTTTTCCATAAGCTCGCTGCCTATATTTATTAGCCCCGTACCCGCATCAAGAATTATTAAATGTCCGTTGACATTTACTTCTACGCATGAAGTATTGCCTCCGTATTCAAGAAAATCCTTATTTGCTATAGGATAACTTCCTCTTACACCTCTGAATTTTACTTTAAATTCTTCCATTTTTTTATCCTCATTTTTTAATTATAAAAGTTCCGTTCTGATCTTCCGGTTTTCCTGTATAAATGCTTGTGCCGAATACAAGTATTTTGGCGAGTTTTTGAATATTTTTAAGATTGGTTTCTTTGTTTTGAATATTAAAAACAGTCTTATTTCTGTAATTTGTAACCGTTACCATTCTGAAAGCGTTCGGGTAGGATACAAGAGCAGGACAGCTTACGTATAGGATATTTCCTTTTTGTGTAATTTTAGCTCCGTGATAATGTCCCTGAAAAACTCCTATCGGATTTTTGTATTTCCCGAGAATTGTCTCAACCTTATCAGCATCTAAAAGTCTGTGATTAGGACTGTTGTAAGGTTCAATTACCGGAATATGCATAAAAATTAAAACAGTATCATTTTTAGAATTTGCAAGTTCATTATCAAGCCATTTGAGCTGTTCATCTCCTATCCTGCCGTTGGCCGTAAGCTTTTCTCTTATTATCGAGTCTAAAACAATTACTTTGTAGCCTTTTTGCGGGACAAAAGAATAGTATGATTTTTCGAATTTGTAATTTTTATTGTAGTTGTTTACAAGATTCATGTAAACTTTAGGAGTTAAATACCCTCCTACCATTGTATCGTGGTTGCCGAAAGCAAAATACCACGGAGCATTTAATTTTTGTGTATGCGGTAAAAACGCACTTAATTCTTTTTCAAAAGGTTTGTCTATCAAATCTCCGGTGAACATTACAAATGAAACATCAGGTGTTGAATTGATTTGTTCTATAGCGTCATCAAGAAGTTCCGGAGATTCTGCTATCATTTTATAAGTTGTATTATTTTGTCCGGTATAATAATGAACATCGCTCAGCTGGGCAAATTTCAGACTTGAGGTTCCGCTGTAGCACTGAAGGCCGAAAAGCATTGCTCCCGCAAGAAGTATGGATATTGTCCAGTTTTTTATTCTTGTCATAATTGTTTCCTTTTTAGTATGTTTGGTTTGTTTATGATGTTTTTTTACAGTTTTTTTCATTGTTTATCCAGCATTGACTTTATTTCATTATATTTGTCATTAAGCTCTTTGTCCTCATTAGAGAGTATGATTGCTTTATCAATATTAAGCAGAGCAGAGGAGAGGCTGTTCAATGAATAATCGCATAAACCCAGATATTTGTAAACCTCTGAGGTTTGAATATTTTTTGAAAGAAGCTGGAATTTTTCTCTTGCTTCTTCATAATCACCTTTTGCATAAAGGATTTTGGCTTCTATGAGCAAATAAGAAATATTTTCTTCAATTTCCAGAGCCTGTTTAATGTCTTTTTCCGCTTCCGTAATATTGTTTAGATGTAAATTTGTCTCGGCCCGCACAGCGAAGGCAATGTCTGATTCTTTATTGTATGTGAGGTATTTGTTAATAGCATCAAGAGATTTTGTGTAATCTCTAATTTCTTTGTATGCAATTGCAAGCCCCAGATAGCTTTGTGAATAAGCAGGCTTTAGGGCAGATGCTTTCTGGTAATAAAATATTGCATTTTGAAAATCTCCTGTATCGCGGTAAAATTCCGCAAGTGAATACAAAGACCAAAAATCATTTTGTGCGTTTGCTAGAGTATCGATTTGTTTAGAACTGTTCCCCTGTTTTTTGAAATTCTGTGCTTCTTTTATATTTTTGTCTGTTGTTGTCAGGTATGATTTTGTAGCAGGGTTTGTAATACGTGTAAGTACAGCTTTTACATCCTGTATTTTACTGTTTTGAGGTTCAATCTGAAGAATTTTATCGATATACGTCATTGCTTCTTTGTATTGTCCGAAAACCGCATAACTTGAAGCTATATCAAAATAATCTTCTGTCATCTCATTTGCACCGACTGCCAGACAGGGAAATATTAAACACAGCAAAACAAATTTTTTCATAATTAGATTATAACATAATTTAATCCAAATAGAGGATTATGTTAAAGTTATAAGAATTTTTTACGTTATAATGAATATTATGGCTAAAAGTTTTTTTGTAAACCCGTTTGAAAAAAAAGAAAATAAAGATCCGATGGCGCCATCGTATATAAAGCCTGACGGAACTCAGGTTATAGAGCAGCAGACGGAGTTTGGACTGTCTGTTTATGAAAAATGTCCTGACGGTGCTTTAATTTTCAGAAGCTACAATAAACAAAACCGTCTTATCATGGATTATGCAAGAGACAGAAATTTTGAGGTTTGCCATCATTACGATGAATTCGGAAAGATAATTTATAAAAATGATTCTGTTTACGATGAACATAATGTCCTCGCAACAAAAGACGAGTATGATTATGACTATTACGACAACGGAGCGAAAAAATCCGAAATAATAACTTCATTCCCCGGTAATATTACAACCTATATGCAGTATGACGAAAACGGAAAAAGGATTGAGAAGATTGTTGAACGCGGTACCGTAAAAACATGGTATGACGAAAATGATAAACCTCTAAAACGTGAAATTGACCGCGGTTCGGGCGGCATTATAACAGAAGATTTAAGGGGAAAATAAATTTATATTTTCATTGCTTTTAAAATTTCACTCATATCGACAGGTGTCTTTTTGACGTCGGAATTTGAATATTTTATTGCATTATCGGGATCTTTTAAGCCGTTGCCGGTTAGTATGCAAACGATTTTTGTTCCTTCTTTAATTTTATCTTTAACTTTTATCAGGCCTGCGACTGATGCGGCGCTTGCGGGTTCAGCAAGTATGCCTTCCGTTGATGCTATCATTTTGTAAGCTTTTACTATTTCTTCATCGGTTACAAAATTTATCATGCCGTTGCTTTCATCTCTTGCGGCCTCTGCAAATTTCCAGCTTGCGGGATTTCCTATACGGATTGCCGTAGCAAGAGTTTCAGGATGCATAATTCTTTCTCCTTTAACAATTGCGGCGGCTCCTTCTGCTTCAAATCCCATCATTTTAGGTAAAGAAGAAATTTTTCCTGCTTCATACCATTGTTTGTAACCTTTCCAGTATGCTGTAATGTTGCCTGCATTTCCTACAGGTATAAAGTGATAGTCAGGTGCCTGCCCCAATGCATTGCAAATTTCAAATGCTCCTGTTTTCTGCCCCTCAATTCTATAAGGATTTACTGAATTTACAAGGGTAATCGGGTAGTTATCGGAAATTTTTCGAACCATTTCAAGAGCTTCGTCAAAATTCCCTTGTATTGCAATAATTTCTGCTCCGTACATCATTGCCTGCGAGAGTTTACCCAGTGCTATGTAGCCGTCAGGAATCAGTACAAACGTTCTCATCCCTGCTTTCGCCCCGTATGCAGCCGCAGAGGCCGATGTATTACCTGTTGAAGCACAGATTATGGCGTCTGAACCTGCTTCTTTTGCCTTAGATACTGCCATTGTCATACCGCGGTCTTTAAAACTCCCTGTCGGGTTGCAGCCTTCAAACTTTAAATAAATTTCAGCCTCTAAACCTATTTTTTTTGCAAGATTATCAGCCTTAATTAACGGTGTGTTGCCTTCATTAAGTGTGATAACAGGAGTTTTTTCCGTTACCGGCAAGTATTCTTTGAATGTGTTTATTAAACCCTTGTAATACATTATATTTTCCCCTTCTTTATTAAATCAATTTTAATATAAAAAATAAAAGAAGGCAATTTGTATTTTACCCTCACCCGAATTTCAACTTGAGCTGAGGCGAAATTTATAAATTCGGATGAGGTTTTTTTTATTATACCTGTACTCTTATAAGGCTGCTGACCTTATTGCCGTCAGCTTCAATCAATTTTATTGCATTTCGCATATTTTTTTCTTTTACAAGCTCGGTGATTACGGTAATATCTGCTGTATTGTCGTCAGAAACGCATCTCTGAACAATACTTGCAAGACTTATATCATTATCAGCGCAGATTGTCCCTATTTTCCCTATAACACCTTTGTTATTACGCGCGTTAATTGAGATATAATACTTGTTAATTGTATCTTCTATATTAACCATTTTGGCATCTTCGGAATGTCTGCATCTCATCATTGGCAGAATGTAATTCGATGTATTTAATTCCGCAGCTATTGCAAGGATATCCCCGACAACCGAGCTTGCTGTCGGAAATTCTCCCGCCCCCGGGCCTGAAAGTGTAATACTTCCGACAGGATGTCCGCTTAAAGATACTGCATTTGTTACGTAATCAATATGTGCAAGGGTTGATTTTTTAGAAACAAGCATAGGATGAACCCTTACATCGGCTTCGCCGTTATCGTTGAGGTGTGCGGAGGCTATAAGCTTAATTTTGTAGCCTAAATCATTTGCTGATTTCATATCTTCAGCGCGGATTCTTGTAATTCCTTCACGGTAAACGTTTTCAATTTTTATTCGTTTGTTAAAAGTAATTGAAGCAAGAGTTGCGATTTTGTAAGCAGCATCAAATCCTTCAACATCACCTGTAGGATCAGCTTCTGCGTACCCGAGTTTTTGCGCTTCTTTTAAAACATCCGCGTATTGTGCTCCTTCAACATCCATCTTAGTCAGAATATAATTTGTTGTTCCGTTTACGATAGCTTCAATGTGGTTAATTTTATTGCCTGCAAGAATTGTTTTAACAGGCATGATAATCGGAATACCGCCTGCAATTGCCGCTTCATAAAGAATTACTTTATTATATTTTTCTGCTATTGCAAAAATTTCTTCGCCGCGCTTGGCGAGAAGTTCTTTGTTCGCGGTAACAATATGTTTGCCGTTTTTCAGCGCTTCTGCAATCAGATCAAAAGCAGGTGAAAGTCCGCCTGCAAGTTCTGCAACTATATCAATATCAGGATTTTGAACGACTTCACAAGGATTATCCGTAAGCAGAGATCTGTTGAGCCCTTCAATATTGCGCGGTTTATTAATATTTTTAACCGCAATCTTTGCGATTTCTATATTATCAAAGTTTTTTAAAGTTTTAAATACGCCTGAACCGACTGTCCCAAGGCCTATAAGTCCGATTTTTATTTTCTTTTGCATAAAAAAATAATAACATAAATATTAGATTTTGGATATCAATAAAAAAACCGGAATTTAAACTCCGGCTCTTTCTATATTATTGATTCTTCTTACGGTTTTGTTTACTTCTCCGTTAGTGATATCAATTGTGAGTTCTTCAGGTCTTCCGGTTTTTCCGCGTCTTTGAATTATGGTGTGGACATCATCAGGAAAACTTTTTGTTGATGTCATTGATTTTGCCAATGTACTTTTGCTGTCTCTTTTTATAACATTGTAATTTGCCACATACCATTGAGTTGGAACAAAGCTGGTTTTTTTGTAGGTTAATTCTACAGTTTTTGCGTTTTTTGAAGGTATTTCTATAATTCTTGTTAACGTATTTCCGTTATCGGAAAATTTTTCAAGCACAAGATTTTGTGCCAGTCTCTGGGGTTTAAATCCTATTTTCATAACGTTCTCCTTTGTTAAATTGGGGTAACACGCTTATTGTAGTACGTGAAATTTATTTGTAAAGGACTTATATTAAACATTTATTGTGATTATATTAAATAATTTTATTTCTTTTTTATCTCTGTAATATTTTATTTTCAAATATGTCAGCCCGAAAAGTTTGAACTTTTTAATTTTGTGAATTATGCGGATATTGTTGTTACGTAAAAATCTAAGCATTTTTACTTTTGTATATCTTGAATCGTGTTTTTTCTTTTTAGATTTAGTTTTGACTATGGAATTAGGGTTTGTCCGGTAATTGTAGTAAACATCCGGTACAGTAACAATACCGTTCAAGTAAACAAGAGCCTGTGCCGTAAAATATCTGTCTTCATAATATGTATCAGGTTCAAAGTTTATATTCTTCTCTGTCAGTTTTTGTAATTTATAAATTTTATTCCATACATAACATTTGTCAGGCACATCGCAGAGTACAAATTTTTTGTTTGTATCGGTTGTAAATTCTTCTTTTTCTATTTTAAGATGATATTTCCATTTGTAGCTTCTTAAGCGTTTAATGCCGCAGACGGCAATATCAGCATCGTATTTTTTCGCATTGTTATATAGTTTTTCATAAAAATTCAAATCAATCCAGTCATCAGAGTCTACAAATCCGACATATTCCCCTTTTGCAATTTCAAGCCCTTTATTTCTGGCAGCTGAAGGTCCTGAATTTTTCTGATTTATAATTGTAATACGGTTGTCTTTATCTGCAAAATTGTTCAGAATTTTAAGGCTTTTATCCGTTGATCCGTCATCTATACAGATAATTTCAATATCCTTGAAGGTTTGATTTATTATACTGTTTAAACATTTTTCAAGAAATTGTTCACTGTTATAAACAGGTATGATTATACTAATTTTTACCATTTTACTAATCCGTATATTGAAATTTAATGATGTAATTCTTGATTATAACATGAAATTCTATATATTAATTAGAAAAATGTCAATATTATTCTTGTAAATAATTAGTAATAAATTTATCAATTAATTTATACACTATATATGAGGATTTATGTTCAAAGAAAAATTCGCCGGTAATTTGAAATATTTGAGGAAATCGCGAAAACTCACACAAGAGCAGTTAGCAGAACTTGTGGGAGTAGATTTTCGCTATATTTCAATTCTTGAAACTGCAAAAAGTTTCCCTTCCTGTGATGTTATAGAAAAATTAGCCTCCGCATTAAATGTCGGTTATTCCGAGTTGTTTGATTTTGATTATGATATGACACGCGAACAGCAGGAAGAAAGGTTAATTACTATAATCAAATTGTTAGATAACAAACATCTGCACATGCTCTATAAAGTTGCAAAAGATTTGATATAATTTTTTTTAATATGATTTTTATTTTTTCCCTAACAATATTTTGAATACATTAACAATTTGTTCAATCAGTTTTGAAATCGGTGATTTTTCTTCAGGCATTTCGGGTTCTTTTTCAAAAGAGAAAATATCACCCTCGTCTTTTTTCATGAAGATGCTTTCATCTAAATATTTTCTTTCTTTTTTTTCTTCTTTTTCCCCTTGAGCCATGTAACCGAGATTACCTGCACCGCCGTCATTTTGCATAGATGCTGCTGCTTTGATTACCGGTTTTGTGCTCAAAACATTAACATCGAAACTCATGATTTTACCATATCTTACGACTTTCCGTATTTAATTTCGGATTGTTGCAAGCCTTTCATTTTTTCCCTATATATATAAAGTATTTTTCATGAAGAAATGTTACAAAAATGAGCTGAATGTAACAAAAAATTTACAATCTGTTAATCGTTGAATATAATTACACTCTGGCACTTAAAACCTGTTTCAAACAAATCACGTTTTCTTATTGCTGTTCTTATATCCGGTTTTTGAAGTGTAGTATAAAGTTTAAATTGTGCAATTTGGTTTTTAAAATCATATTCTATCTTAATGTCATCAATTAATCTTTTATGGTCTTTATCAAGTCCGTCAGCAAGTTTTAAAATTCCGCCGAGGCGTTTTACAACTTTTCTTTCCGGTTTTTCAAGCGTATTGTATACATCATGTTCGATTTTATCGGGAAGTCCGCCCCTATGATATCTGCAAATACAGCCTATGATTTTTGTTTCCTGTTGTGTAAAGCCTTCAAGGCCGTTTTCAATAATGATGTGCATAGAATGTTTGTTATGCCCTTTTGCTTCTTTAAAATATCCTATGTCATGAAGTAATGCTGCAGTTTCAAGGTATTCTTTTTCTCTTTCAGACATTTCAAAAATTTTTTTATTGGTTTCTTCAAAGATTATTGCAGCCAGCCTTTGCACTTCCTGCGGGTGTGAAGTGTTTTTTGAAAATTTGTTAAGCATCTCTGCAGCTGTCATTTTCATAATTCCAATTAATTTTAGCAAAAAAATGGATTGCGTTCAATATTTTTGCTATTATTAAAGAAGGTAAGGTTATGGAAAATATAAATATAAAATCAATGGATTTTGAAATTCCGTCTGATGTACTGGAGCAAATCCAGCAAAATATAGAAGATATTATCAGAAATTTTGATATTCCTGATGCAAACAAAACGGATGTTATCAAAAAGATTAATTTCATGTACTCAAGTACGATACACATGTCTGTTACTGACCCGTTGACAAAATTATATAACCGCAGGCATTTCGAGAGTAATTTTGAACGCGAATATATGCGAGCAAAACGTTACAACAGCCCGCTAAGTCTTGCAATTGTCGATATTGATTTTTTTAAAAAGTTTAATGATACAAACGGTCATTCCTGCGGAGATTATGTACTGCGCGAGCTTGCATATAACATGCTTCAAAATTTCAGACAGACGGATATGGTTTTCAGATACGGCGGAGAAGAATTTGCGGTAATTTTGACGGAAACTCCCGCAGAAACGGCCGTTGTTCCGCTTGAAAGATTAAGAAAACTTGTTGAAAATTATAATTTTAAATTCCGCGGACAAGATTTAAAGGTTACTGTCAGCATCGGCGTAAGCTCAAATACAGAATTTGAAACGCCATGGGAAATGTTTGATGATGCGGATAAAGCTTTGTATGAATCGAAGAAAAACGGACGCAACAGAGTTAGCTCTGCCGGATAATATGAAAAATGGAAATTAAAGGTAGGATGTAGATATGATTAAAAATCTTTGTAAATTATTTGTAATGGTATTTTTATTAACAGGTGTCGTTTCTGCAGAGGAATACACTCAGGTTCATGCGGAACACATTCTTGTGAAAACGGCTGCACAGGCTCAGGAGATAAAAAAAGCAATTGATGACGGCGGAGACTTTGAATATTATGCAAGAACATATTCACTTTGTCCGTCAGGTCAAAACGGAGGAGATCTAGGGTATTTTGAGCGCGGACAGATGGTCAGGGAATTTGAAAAAGCAGCGTTTGAAACGCCTGTCGGTGAGGTGTCAAAGCCCGTTTATACTCAATTCGGATGGCATTTGATCAAGGTTCTGGATAAAAAATAATTTATTATCAGAAATAAAAAAACGCGGGGTTTAATCCCGCGTTTTTTTATACCTTAACTGATTTCAATTCATCTTCTATTTTTAGTAAAACATCATCAAGTTTAGAAGCATCTTTCACTCCGCCCTGTGCAAAATTAGGACGTCCTCCGCCGTTTGCTCCTGTCGCTCTTGCAATTTCACCGACAATTTTTCCGGCATTAACACCTTTTTTAACAAAACTGTCTGAAACTTTTACGGCAACAGTTCTTTCAGATGCGAGAACTATTATGCTTTCGCCGAGTTTTTGAGACATATATTCAAGACCGGCTTTTAAAGCATTTCCGTCAAAATTTTCAACTTTTGAAATAAAAAGTTTCCCGCCTTCAATATCCTGTGCTTTTGACAGGAAGGTAGCAAATTTTGCTCTGGCATTTTCTTCTTTTGCATATATCAATTCTTTTTGAAGTTCTTTATTTTCCTCAAGAAGTTTTTCTATACGTTCAACAATGCCGTCATAATGAACTTTGAACATTAGAGAAAGTTTGTCAATTTCTTTAACTTTTGCATTCATAAAATCAAAAGCCGAACGTCCGACACAGAGTTCTATACGTCTTGTGCCTGCTGCAATTGCGCCTTCCGTAACTATTTTAACAAGTCTCAAGTCGCGAATATTTCGTGCATGAGTCCCTGCGCAAAACTCTTTAGAAATACAAGTTTTACCGTCAGTAATTGAAACTACTCTTACGATATCATCGTATTTTTCTCCGAACAGCGCTGTTGCACCTGTGAGTTTTGCTTTTTCAATATCCATAACATCAGTTACAACATCGTAGCCTTTTGAGATCCAGTTATTCATAATTTCTTCAACTTTAAAGATTTCTTCAGGTGTCATAGCACGCGAGAAGGTAAAGTCAAAACGCATTCTGTTTTCTTCTACCTGCGAACCTGCCTGATGAACTTCATCTCCGAGAACTTTAATTAAAGCAGACTGCAATAAATGGGCTGATGTATGATGAAGTCTGATATTTTCACGTCTTTCAACATCAATTTTAGCATGAACTTCAACACCGGCTAAATCATCACCGTTTATAACTTTACATCTGTGGACAAAAAGTTTGTTAACTTTAAAAGTTGTAAGAACTTCCAGCTTGACCTCCTGTCCTCCTGTCTTCCTGTCTTCTATTACGCCGCTGTCCCCTGTTTGACCGCCGCATTCGGCGTAAAAAGGCGTTTTATCAAGAACAACATCCGTATAGCCGTCCCCATCTATAACTGCAAGAATTTTAGCATCACATTCGTTTTCACTATAGCCGGCAAATTCTGTTGAACCTACTTTTTCTTCAACTTTTGCATATTTAATATCACCTGTAACGCTGATTTTTTCGGCAGCTGCTTTGGCACGGTCTTTTTGTTCACGCATAGCTTTTTTATAGCCTTCTTCGTCAACATTTAAGCCGTTTTCCGATGCAATTTCTTTTGTCAATTCAAACGGGAATCCGTAAGTATCATACAATTTAAAAGCACTTTCGCCGTCAATGTCTTTTTTGGCAGAAATAAATTCGTCAAGCATTTTATATCCGCGATCAAGCGTTTTTGCAAAGCGTTCTTCTTCTTTTTTAATTGTATCAATAATTTTTGCTTTATTTCTAACAAGATCAGGGTATGCCTCACCGTAATTTTCAACAACAACATCAACGAGTTTGTATAAAAACGGAAGTTCCATACCGAGAATTTTTCCGTGGCGCAGTGCACGTCTCAAAATCATTCTTAAAACATAGCTTCTGCCTTCATTACCGGGAATTACGCCATCAGAAATCAAAAATGTAACACATCTTGCGTGGTCAGTGATAATTCTCAAAGATATGTCCGTTTTTTCAGATTTTTTGTAAGGTACACCGCTCATCTCGGAAACTTTATCCATAATAGGCCTTAATAAATCTGTTTCAAAGGTTGATGCCACTCCCTGACAAACCATTGTAATACGTTCTAAACCCATTCCCGTATCAACATTTTTGCTTTCAAGAGGCGACTGGTTGCCTTCTTCATCCTGATAAAGTTCAGTGAATACAAGATTCCAGATTTCAACCCATCTGTCGCATTCGCAGGTGTCGATACCGCACCCCCTCGGATCATTGCATTTATACTGCTCGCCTAAGTCGTAATGAATCTCCGAACACGGTCCGCAAGAACCTGATGCCCCCGGAGGCCCCCAGAAATTATCTTTTTTACCTTTGCGTTTGATACGTTCCGCAGGAACGCCAACGCTTCTCCAAATTTCATAAGCTTCATCATCAGTTTCAAAAATCGTAATCCATAGTCTGTCTTTATCAAGTTTTAAAACTTCGGTAACAAATTCCCATGCCCAGGGAATAACTTCTTTTTTATAGTAGTTGCCGAATGAAAAATTCCCGAGCATTTCAAAAAATGTATGGTGTCTTGGCGTTCTCCCGACATTTTCGATATCAGAATCTTTTCCGCCGGCTCTGGCGCATTTCTGGCATGATGTAGCTCTTGGCGGATTGTATGGAGATTTAACAATGCCTAAAAATATCGGCAAAAACTGCAGCATTCCGGCAGTTGTTAATAAAACCGTGGGGTTGTCAGGCACAAGGCTTGAACTTTCTACAACAGTGTGCTGATGTTTATCTTTAAAATAATCTAAGTATAATTTTCTTATTTGATTTCCGGTTAGCATAATCTTTACTTCCTTATAAATTACCAATGTTTTAAGAAAATTATACTCTAAACAAAAAACAGTTGCAAAAAATCATATAAAAATAAGCCTTAATTTTGTTATGTAATAACAATTAATGTTATTAAACTAAAATTAAGGCTTATATAATTTATATAAATTTATATCTTATTTAAATTTATCGATTATTTCATCTCTTTTGTCTTTATCAACCGGTAACCCATGTGGAGGTTCGGGGAATTTAATGGGCTCTTTTACCTTAACTTCCGGCTTCTTCTTTGGAGTTTTCATGATAAAATCAGGAGCTTCATGTACAGGAAAAGGTTCTATTTCAGGGAGTTCTCTCCCTGGTGTTTCAAACGGTCTGCCGGAATCATATTTTAATCTTTCTTCAATTTCCTGACGTTTTTGTTTTAATTCTCGTTTGCTTAAAATAGTCTGATCCGAGAAATTTGCAAGATCATTTAATAATTCTTTCTTTTCGTCATGCGGTAGATTTGACTGCATTATTTCATCACGCATACTGCCGACTTCCTTCACTGTTTCAGTTGTATGCGGCTGATGTCCGTTTGTTAAAACATCTGATACTTTAGATGATAAGGATTCTAACTCCTGAGTCTCTTGTGCGCGATTATTAACAGTATTACGTGTAGAAGCCTCTTCTTCACGAACAAGATTTCTTGTTTCAGTACTTTCATCATGAATTGTCTGGCGTGTACGAGTACTTTCCTGTCTTACAAGATTACGGGTCATTGCTCCTTGAAGCTGAACTTCTTGTCTTGTACGTGTGCCTTCCTGACGAACAACATTTCTTGTAGCTGCCCCTTCATTATGAACAGCTTTTCTTGTTGCAGCGCCTTCTCTGTCGACATTTGCATTAATTTCTTCAGCATTTTTGTTATCATTGTCTATAATTGCTTCACCGGTTGCAAGGGTAAAACCTGCATTCATCGCAGCATTCCTATTATCATTCATCATAATGTCGCCGGCAATTTCTTTGGTGCTTTGTTCTCTTGCATTTGCAATCTGCGTCATTGCAAGATCTTTCCAATCATCTAACTGCTGTTGGTAGTTAAAGAAGCCTTCACGTTTTTTCCCGCATTTTGTAGGATCAGGCATAGCTTCAAATTGTAAAATAATCCCAGGGAATTCATGCTGTAACTGCATATATGCTTTTTTAACATCGTTTGCCGCGCTGTTTGTCATACGCATTGCATCATTTTTATCATTTCCTTTGAATTTTTCAAAATTTGCGATATCTTTACCGTAAGCGTTAAAATCAGCCGGTTTTGCCTGCTCTTGTCCTTTCGGAAATTCAATATTGATTTTACTCTGTTCCTGTTTTTGGATTTCAGTTTGTTTTCTTGTATCAATCTGATTTTGAACACCACCCACACTGTTAATTTCGTTTGCCATAAACATTTCTCCTTTGAAATTTAAGATTTACACTAACAAAATATACTTACGGTTTTAGTTATACAAATCTTTAATAGTATTACAATAAAGTTACATAAGTTTACAAATAAAAATTTGCTAAATCTTGCAAAGAAAAATTTTTGTGTTAGGATAAATTTTATGAGGGATTATACAGGTACCCCACGAAACCAAACACTTGTCTAAGCCCTCTGGATCCAAGCCCGAGTAGCTCAGCTGGATAGAGCAACCGCCTTCTAAGCGGTAGGTCATGCGTTCGAATCGCATCTCGGGTAAATAAAAAGGACGGGATAAACCCGTCCTTTTTATTACTTGTAATAGCGCAGGGAAAAGCCTGTTGTATTAGAGGAAATTCCAGTGCGGACTGCAAGAGCGAAAGCGGGTTAATCTCAAACAGCATAATATATTGAAATCTTCAGAAATATATGTTAAAATAGCAATGTATATGAATATAAAAGTTTAAATAAAGGAGACGATTATGAAGATGTTATTAAGTTTTGTAAATCGGGGGGGGGGCATTTAACAGCTTCGTCTCAAGGTTTTACGCTTGCTGAGGTATTAATAACTTTAGGAGTTATCGGAATTGTTGCTGCAATGACTATGCCTTCACTTATTCAGGAGCATCGTGAAAAACAGCGTGTTGTACAGTTAAAAAAGGTTTATTCTATACTCTCTCAGGCATTCTTAATGGCCAGGAATGAATACGGTGATATAGAAAGCTGGGATTATGTTACTACTAATACCGGAGAAAAAGATGAGGATGGTAATGCTATTTTAGATGAGAGCGGCTCTGACATGTTCGCTGATAATTTGAGAAAATATATTAAACAGTCAGGAACGACGAGCCATTCTTTTAGACGATATTTATCTCTTGACGGAAGAAATTATTCATCAAGCGGCGGCACAACAATATCAGATGATCATAATAAAATATTTACAGCTGATGGTGCTATAATAATGATAGGCTGGGTTAATAAAGATTGTAGCAAAACCTCTGCAGGATGTGGTGATATTGAAGTATTTTTGCCTGAAAAAACAGCTAAACTTGGTGTGAGTGCTTTTTGGTTTTATATTACACCTCAGGGAATAAAACCTTACGGACATCAAGATCATGCAATATCATTTGAGGATTATTGTGATGTTACAAATTCAAAAGGGAAACCTGCAACCGAACAAGGCAGAGGATGTACTGCATGGGTTCTGCTAAATGAAAATATGGATTACCTGCATTGCCCTGAGAAACTTGGTTGGGATAAAGCAATGAGATGTAAATAGTACAGATTTTTTTACATTTGTATTATAAAATTGCTAATAAAAGATCCACAATAAACAGACTGGATTTGATAATGCTGCAAAACTTTTATAATATAATCATATTATGTTTGAATGGTTAAAAACAATACTTGTATTGCCGTTTAATGTAGTGGTTATAATACCTGCTTTAATATTATATTTTACTGATTATTACTACATTAAACCTGATAAAGTTTTTTTAATCGCAGGTGTTTTATTGCTGGTTTCAGGATTATTTTTGGCAGGCTGGACAATGATATTGTTTAACAATGTGGGCAAGGGTACATTAGCTCCATGGAATCCGCCTAAAAAACTTGTTGTAAGCGGACCTTACTGTTATGTCAGGAATCCTATGATTATTGGTATTTTACTTATTTTGATTTCAGAATATTTTCTTTTAAATGCAATTCAAATTTTCTGGTGGGCGGTTTTTTTTTTTTTAATAAAAAAAATTTTTTTTTTTTTTTTTGAAGAAAAACAACTTGAAAATAATTTTGGAGAGGCTTACATAAGATACAAAAAGAATGTACCTATGTGGATCCCTAGATGTACGTCCTGGAAGCTATAAAAATAATGCGGATGGGGAATTAAAAGATTACCTGATTTGAAATCAGATAGAATAATATTGTTTTTTAATTTTTCGGTTAAATTAGTTTTTGTTGATACGGAGGGAAATTTATATGTCTATGTTTTGTTTTCAATGTGAGCAGACGTCTCTTGGCAAGGGATGCACTGTAAACGGCGTATGCGGGAAAAAAGCAGACACCGCAAATCTGCAGGATGAACTGGTAAATTCGCTTATTAATCTTGCAAACTGCGCAGAAAAAAATGACAAAAATACAGAATTAATAATAGACGGACTTTTCACAACCGTAACCAATGTTAATTTTGATAATGCATCTATAGAAATTTTGATAGAAGAAGTTAATAGTTCCTTAAACTGTGATAATAAGTTTGATGTTCAAAATATATGGAACGCAGATGAAGATATAAAAAGTCTTAAGTCATTAATATTATTCGGGCTTAAAGGAATGGCTGCTTATGCGCATCATGCAAGAGTTCTTGGTTATAGAGACGATGACGTGGACAATTTTTTTTATGAGGTCCTACAAAAAATTTCTCAGAACTTAAGTCCGGCAGATTTAACAGAACTTGTTCTAAAAACAGGAGAAATAAACCTTAAATGTATGGAGCTTCTTGACAGAGCGAATACAAAAACTTACGGCAATCCTGTTCCGACAAAAGTCAGCACTAATATAGAACCCGGTCCTTTTATTGTAGTTTCGGGGCATGATTTGCATGATATGGCACTACTTTTGGAACAAACAAAAGACAAAGGAATAAATATTTACACACATGGAGAAATGCTTCCGTGCCATGCTTATCCGGAGTTAAAGAAATATTCCCATCTTAAAGGGAATTTCGGGACTGCCTGGCAAAAACAGCAGATAGAATTTGAAAATATTCCTGCTCCTGTATTATTTACTACAAACTGTATAATGCCTGTAAAAGAAAGTTATGCAGATAGAGTTTTTACAACATCTGTAGTTCAATATCCTGACATGATTCATATAGATAAAAATAAGGATTTTACACCTGTTATAAATAAGGCATTAGAACTTGGAGGGTATAAAGAACAGCATAAAATGACAGGAATTAACGGAGGGGATGTTTTAACCACAGGATTTGGGCATAATACTGTTTTATCAGTTGCTGATAAAGTTGTTGACGCTGTTAAATCAGGAAAAATCAAACATATATTTCTTGTCGGCGGGTGCGATGGTGCAAGACCAGGGAGAAATTATTATACGGAATTTGTTGAAAAAACATCTTCTGATACGCTTATTTTAACTCTGGCCTGCGGAAAATTCCGTTTTAATGATATGGATTTAGGTGAAATTAATGGAATCCCGCGGATTCTTGATATGGGGCAATGCAATGATGCGTATTCTGCTATAAAAGTAGCTTTAGAACTTTCTAAAGTTTTTAACTGCACTGTTAATGAACTGCCTCTTACGCTCGTGCTTTCATGGTACGAACAAAAAGCTGTATGCATTCTTTTAACACTTTTATATCTTGGGATTGAAAATATTCGGCTCGGACCGACACTGCCTGCATTTGTATCACCCAATATTATGAATTTTCTGGCTGATAAATTTAAAATAAAGCCAATCACAACACCTGAACAGGATTTAAAAGAAATTCTCGAATAATTCAGAAATAAAATATATAAAGGAGGGAAAAATGTATTACAACGTATTAAAAGCAAAAGACATTGTTGATTTAGGGGATGAAAAATTTAAGCGTGAAATTTTAATGGAGGACAATGATAATAGTCTGTCTGTTATTGCAATTAAAAAAAATGAAATTATAGATACCCACACATCAATATGTGATGCAGCTGTATATATTCTTGACGGAGAAATTGAGGTTCATTTTGACGCGGAAAAATTTAAAGTCGGTAAAGGAGAAATTTTGATGTTCAAAAAAGATCGTGAACATAAAGTTCTTGCGCTTAAAGATAGCAAATTTCTTTTAATAAAAATATAAAATCTAAAAAGTCCGGAGAAAACCGGACTTTTTTATTTTTTTATAAGTTTGGATTTGAGCCGCTTTTATTGTGGTATAATATAAATCAATATAAGAGAATTGCTTATAAGATTTTATTGATATTATACTAAGTTATTCTGGCAGTGGAGAAAATATGACAGTATTAAAAATTGAAAGATTACCGCATAACAAATTCTTACCCGAATATAAAACAGAAGGCGCAGCAGGCATGGATTTATGTGCAGCAATATCTGAACCTGTTACTTTAAAACCGCTGGAAAGAGCGCTAATTCCAACAGGTTTGAAAATTGAACTTGAGCATGGTTACGAAGCACAGATAAGACCTCGTTCAGGTTTGTCTATTAAGCACGGGATTACTTTGATAAATTGTGTTGGAACTATTGATGAAGACTACAGAGGAGAAGTCTGTGTACCTGTTGTAAATCTTTCTAATGAAACATATACAATTCAACCGGATGAAAGAATTGCACAGATGATTATTGCAAGAGTAGAACAGGCTGATATAAAAGTTGCTGTTGAACTTTCTGCAACTTCTCGCGGTGAAGGCGGTTTTGGATCTACAGGGAAATAATCTTTAATCGTGTTATAATAAAAAAAAGAACCTTTTATAATTAAAGGTTCTTTTTTTATTGTAATATCGAGGAAAAGGAGGAAAATATAAAATCTATTTTTTATTACCGTTGAAAACTGAAATTTTTGAAAGATCGTTTTCAAGAGTAAATTTTGTATTTATATCAAAAAGCGGATCCTGATTTTGATTATCGGCGCTTTTTGTGCTTTTTTGCTTGTCCCAGTAATCTTTATCTAATTGCGGTAATCCTTTTGGTATGTCACTGTTAAATTCAACCATATATAATTTCCCTTTGCTGTTTTTATTAACGGCAGACAATAAAAAAACTTTAGATTATTGTCCTGCTATGTTAAGAAATTGTTACATTCGTTTAATTGTCAAAAGCATTTCGTTTGGTATAAAGTAATCTTTAACCCCGTATGCTGCATTGATAAACAGGAACTCAAGAGTATCCCCTTTTTCTATTCCTATATCATCGAAAGGAATACTGACATCCACAACTTTATCATATATTGCTGTAATATTTTTCGGTGATGTAATTGCCCATAAATTGTTCGGGAGTGATTTTACAAGACGGACAAGATTAATTTTCCCGTCATATATTGAAATCTGCATTTCATTATGGAATTTTTCTTTAGAAATAGGCAGAATACTTTCAGCTTTTTGTATAATCCTTATCGGAGACAGCGACTGGCGTTTATTTTGATTTCTCATATAAACATACATTTGATTTACACGTTTTGAGTTTGTTACAGCCTGTTTGTTGTATTCATTAATATAAAACCTTAAATATAAATTATCCCTGTCGTAACCGAAACATATTTTGTCAAAAAACTTAAATTCATCAAGTACAGGCCCGTCAGGAATTTTAATACATCCTGCGTTAAGCCAGGTTTCATCATCGTGTTCTTTCCCGTCTAAGACAGGAGTGAATTCACCTTTGGGGTATCTTGACGGTTTTGATATTGCGGATAAAAGCGGAGTGTCAAGATACACCGGAGGCTGAAGTCCGAGGTAGAGATAAATATTCTTTAAATGTTCTCTGAAAATATAATCAAAAATGTTGTCGCGTCCGGAATCGTTTGGTTCTCCGTACCACCAGAACCAGTCGCTTCCCTCGCAGATAAACAGCTCGCGTCTTGCAGCCTCAATGTTAGGATGAAGCGGATTTTGTTTTACAAACGCGCAAAAATCATCTCTTACCTGTTTTAGATATGTCCATGCAAGATTTTTTAAAGGTTCGTCAATCCAGAGTTTGAAGTTTCTGTTAATCCATGAGCCGGGGCTTAATTTGTTTAAAGGTTTCGGCGTATCTTTTTCAAGGTAATCGCTTATGAGAATTGTTTCAAGTGTCGGGTCGTTTTCAATCAGCGAATATATTGTCTGTAAAAATACGGCGCCGTCTTCTATGTAGTTTTCCCAGCAATTTTCACCGTCCATTGCAATTGTAAGCAGATGGTGTTCATCAGGGGATGATAAAAGCTTGCTCTGTGTAACTTTTATCCTGTCGTATAAATCGTTTGCAGCAGCTTCTGCTGGATGGTTAGGGTATTCAAACCCGATTAAGTTTGGGATTACAGAATCTCGGAAAATTATATCAAGTCCTTTATAATCATAAGATTTCAAAAGATGGTAAGGATCTTCCAGATAACCTCTGAAATCACGTACAAATTCAAATTTGATAGAATTAGACAGAATTCCCTCATCTGATATTGTCCATTTTACTCCAAGTTCTTTCAGCATCTCTGTAACTTTTGAATTAATGCACTGCTCAGAAGGCCAAATTCCTTGCGGACGCTTGCCCAAAAGTTCTTCAACCCTGTCAAGCGCCATTTTTGTCTGCATTTTTGCATCAAGCTCCATTTTAAGATTAGAAGGAAGCTCGCTCTGTGCAGATTTTTTTATGCTCTTTATATCAAGCAGAATGGGCAAAATCGGATGATAATAAGGGCTTGTCGTAACTTCAATTTTTCCTTTTTGTATAAATTTACGGTATGTTGGGATAATTTTTCTTATTATGTCTCTCTGGATTTCTATAATTTTTATCCTGTCATCAAGTGTGTAGTTTTTCCCTTTTTTAATCAATTTTTTCAGTTCCGGATACATATTTTTGTATATAGGATCAAACCATACAAGGTTAAAATATGCCATAAGGTCTGAATATTCCTGCGCAGAGAAAATATTGATGTCATTTTCTTCACCCAGCTGGTATTTTTGATAAAGGCTGTTATATCTTTCATTCGGCAGAATCATTGAGTGAAAGTTTGCATCAAAAAAGTTATTTATAATAAATTCTTTGTCATCATCAGTCAAATCTTCAATATCAGTAACAGTAAGCCTTGAATGTATATCATGCATTTCATTTTCGCCGTAATCAATTAGAGCATCCAGCAAAACCGGAACAAGGTTGAAGTTTAATTTTATATTTTTAAACTTGTTTAAAATAAGCACCATATCAAGATAATCTTTGACAGCATGCAGTCTGACCCACGGCATCAAATAGTCTCCCTGCGGAGAAAGCTGATAAACAGGCTGGTGCATGTGCCAGTAGAATGCTATAGACAACTTTTTCGTTTGGCTCATCATTATATTTATAATTGTAACAAAAATTTTTACAAATGGCAAAAATTATTTTATCAGTTTTTAATACCAATATGAAAATTAAGAGTATAAATTGTTTTAATTATAATAATTATGCACTGAAAAATATTTATAGTTCTACGACAGAACAAAAAGGCAAACAAATCAGTATTAATAATGAATTAAACCGGTTGGAATTTTTTGGAAGAAGTCAGGTAAAATTCACAGGGATTAATAATGATGATTTTAATGAATTTGATAAAACTTTTTTTAATGACATCTCAAAAGACTTAGAGTTATCCCGCGAAGATAGTGATAAATTAAAAAAAATTGTTAACAGATTTTTGAAAAAGAATAATTATTCTTCGACAGAAGACCTTTGTGCATTCTGCGACAACGCAGAACTTATAGATTCATTTATTGACACTGTAGCAGAAAAACTTAATTTATCCAACGAAAAAATTGAAAAACTGGATGATTTTTTTATAAAAAAATACGCAGTAAAAAAATTTTCAGAAGCATTTGAAGAGGATGAAAGTCTTGCAGATACTATGCTTCCGTCTGCCGTAAAAATTGTGGAAAACAATCTGGTATGCAATAATTTAGTGGAAAAATATAATTTAGATTTACAAGAACAAAAAAATATTCTTTTACATTTGCAAAAACTTGAACAGAATGTTTCTCCTGAACAAGTTGCGTATGAAATTACTGAAGAATATAATCTTTTATCAGTTAACGATTATAATTACGTTTTAAA
Source organism: uncultured bacterium (assembly GCA_900551675.1). Classification (GTDB taxonomy): domain Bacteria; phylum Cyanobacteriota; class Vampirovibrionia; order Gastranaerophilales; family Gastranaerophilaceae; genus Stercorousia. The sequence continues at coordinate 16,431 of URXH01000004.1, read as the reverse complement.
AACTATTAAATCACGTGATAAAATACTTATGGATTTTTTGTCAAATAACTCTTAAATACGGTATTTGTGAAGTGTCTGTACTTTTTATTAACGTCCCATTTTATTGAAGATGTTATTTTTTGAAATTGTCAATGCCCGGACCTACATATTTACCTATTAGAATATTTTCTACAAAATTGTCTATAGGTTTTATAGCTATTCCAACTGCTGCAAATCCGCCGATTGTTTTAATAAATTTGCCTTTCATCATCTTGTTTTTTTGAAATTTACTTAAGACACTCTTAATCGCAACATTTTCAGTCTGCCCGCTCTTAAGATACTTGAGAAAGGATGAGTACCAATTGCCGGTTTTGATTTTACCGGCAGGATTGAGAAGTTCTTTTCTTAATTTAATTAAATCTTTTATGGAATTTTCTGCATATCTTGCGATATTTTCCTTTTTGTCTATATGAAAAATCCTAAAAAATTTTTTTCTGTGTTTAAAATCCATATTGTTTGAAACTCTGTCAAGAAAATCTTTTACACATTCTTCATCTTTTCCGTCAAATGCATGCATTTTTCCATTAGCAATAAATTCTTGAGCAATTCGTGCAATGTGTTCTTTAGAGTTTATAGTTATTTTATCTTCAGATAATTTTCCGAACTGTGAAAAAACTTTTTGTCCTGCTTTTACGGCAACCAGAGGAAGGAATATACTTGCCATACCCTGAAAAATTGCCTGTTTTAAACATCTTTTTGAATTCGGGCTGTATTCTGTATTATTATTTTTATATTTGTCATAAATATCTGCACCAATATACATAAGGGCAGGAACCCAGCTCAAAGTCGCATATTCGCCTATAATAGGACGCAATGATTCACCCACTTCGTTTGTAAATGCAGCACCGCGAAGCGGCCATCTCATTAAAGGGTCTCTATATTCACCATCCACGTTTATAGTTTTTTTATCAGCACAAAAGCTTGTATTTAGCGGAGTTATCCTTGTTATCATACGGTATAAACCTTCTTCAAATAACTATCAATTATTTATTGAACGGTCATAAAGATTAAAATTTGCGGGTTTGTTTACAAAATTTTACTAAATATACCCCTTCAGATACTATAATTATAGCATAAAGAAATGTTTTATATATTGTGCATATTGTCAAAAATTTCTTTTCTTTGAACCCAGATTTCCATTCCGAGTTCTTCACCTGTTTTTGTTAAAACTTCTTTGATTTCTTTAAAAGAAAATTTTGATTTTTCAATATTGCAGAGCATAAACATTACAAAGTGTCCCTGCATAAGAGTTTGTTTAATATCTTCAATATTAACCCCATATTCTGCGAGCACTGATGAAACCTTTGCTACAATGCCGACTTTATCTATGCCGGAAACTGTTATGATAATTTGTTGATCTGACATTCTACCTCATCTTCTTCATCATTTTCAACAGGTACAACAGCCGGCTTTAACCAGTCGCGGTTGATTAATTTGCCGAGCTGATGTATTCTGCAGTATTCTGCTAAATCTTTTTTAATTTCAGGAGCTAAAATATACATTGCAATAATGTTCGGTACTGACATTGCAATCATCATTGCATCTGTAATATTGATAACCGATGTTACGTTTAATACAGAACCAATGAGAATAAATCCGCAGTAAATAAACTGGAATGTCAGTGTTCTTTTCTTTCCTTCGCCGAATAAGAAGTTCCAGGATTTCTGTCCGTAATATGCCCAGCTTATAATTGTCGATAAAGCGTATAAAAGAACAATACCTGCTAATAGAGTCGGGAAGAAAGGCATAACTGATGAAATAGCATCTGATGTCATTTCAATACCTGAAGTCTGTCCTGCATGAGTTTGGTAAACCCCTGTAATTACTATTGCAAAAGCAGTCAGGGTACACATAAAACCTGTTAAGAAAGGATCAAGCAATGCTACAAACCCCTGTGATAAAGGTTCATCAGTTTTAACAGTTGCGTAAACAATCGGTGCAGATCCTGTACCTGCTTCGTTTGACTGAACTGAACGTCTCAGACCCATAATCATTGCAACAAACATACCGCCGTAAACTGATTCCGGTTTGAAAGCTTCTTTAACAATGACCCATGCTGCATGCGGAATAAGTTTAAAGTTGCATACAATAACTGCCATTGCCGCAAACAGGTATATAAAAATTTTTAAAGGCACAATCTTTTCTGTAACTTTAACGATATTTTTAATCCCGCCGATAACAATTAAGCCGACAACAATTGCCATACCAAGGCCTATCAGCCAGTGCATCCCATGCATAGGGCCGTTTGCCCCTCCGCAGACATTAACAAACTGATTGGCTGCCTGATTTATTTGAATCATGTTTCCACCCGTAATACCTCCGCAGATACAAAGTATTGCAAATATTACGGATAAAGGCTGTCCGAGCCATCTGAGTTTTTTTCTTGTAAGACCATGCGCCATATAATGCATAGGACCGCCTGATATTGAACCGTCAAGGTTAAATCTTCTGTATTTGACAGCTAATGCTGCTTCTACAAATTTTAATGACATCCCGAGAAGAGCTCCGACAATAATCCAGAAAGCTGCCCCGGGACCGCCCATTGATATTGCAATTGCAACACCGGCAATACTTCCCAGCCCTATTGTCCCTGACAATGCTGTCATCAGAGCCTGAAACGGTGAAGTCTCACCTGTTCCGTCATCTGATTTTTTAGGTTTGAAAACAAGGTCAATTGCATGTTTAAATCCCCAGACAGCAATACCTCTTAGGTAAAACGTAAAAAATATCCCCGCGAATAAAATCCAGAAAATAATAATCGGTACATCGGCACCAAAAACATGAACAGGATGGAAAATTATTGCCGCAACTGCATCTGATACCGGCGCCACGTTTTTATCCATAAATGCATCAATATTAAATGCATTTGCCTGTTGAATGTTAAATAAAAGTGTCAAAAGTACAATTAAAATTTTGTTCATTAAATCTGTTCCTTTCGGGGTATTTTACGAAAATTTTTAAGTTTCGGCTAATAAAAAATTATTACCAACCCTCGGATTTTATACTACCAGAAACATGCCTTGATGATGTCAAATCTTTACAAAATCTTAAAAATTTGTTGCAAATATTCACGTGCGCATTTGTCTGACGTATACTCTCTGATTGTCTGCAAACTATTGTAGCGCAATGTTTTTAAGCTGTCATCATCCAGTTTTTTTATATTAAGGAGTAATTTTCTAATCTCACTTGAAATAGGAAGAGTTAAAAAACCGTTTTCGCCGTCTTTAATAATTCCTGCAATACCGTCATCCTTTGTGCATATTGTAATACATCCCTGCGCCATAGCTTCTAAATATACCATACCAAAGGTTTCATTAACGCTTGGCAGGATAAAAATATCGCTTTCCCGCATTTTTTCAAGAACTTTATCGTGGTTTAAACGGCCAGTGAATTTTACACTTTTATCTATTTTTTCAAGTTTTCTTCGCCCACTGCCGTCTCCGATTACTGTCAGCTCAAAACCTTCAAGCCCCTTACAGGCTTCAATAACTTTATCAATATTTTTTCTTTTTTTGAAATGCGCGCAGGTCAAAACTTTTACGGGTGAAGAGTGAAGAGTGAAGAGTGAAGAGTGAATTATATTTTCATCAATTCCTGACGGTGCAGTAAATGTCTTGCTTTCAAATTCCGGATAAAGTTTGAGGAGTTTATCTTTTATTACAAAAGATCTGCAGGCAATTGCTTTTGCATTTGTGAGAGCTTTTTCAAGCCGTTTTTTAAAATGAAATTTGTATAAAGGATTTGTAAGAATCTCCAAATCCGAGTTATGTATCCCTGCCACAAACGGAAGGCCGAGCTTGTCCGCAAATAGAATTCCTGACGGCATGTGAGCGATTGTGAGGAGGGTAGGAGGGTAGGAAGGTAGGAAGGTAGGCTGTTTACGTTTAATATCAAACCAGAACGGAGTCCAGTAATTTATGTTCAAAATATTGCCGTACTTGCCTGTTTTGTAAAACGGCTTCCCTCGCAAAAATGAATTCAAAATAAAATTAGGTTTTATAACATCGACTTTATGTCCCTGTTTTTCCCACTCTTTAACAAAATTAAGAAGAGTTCTCGGTGTTGTTTTTTCATCGTCTTTTACCGGATATAAATCAGTTATAAAAAGAATATTCATATATATAATTATAACACAAGGCAGGTTGAGCTTTTATACATTATGTGATTTAATTATAATAAAGCTTTACTTATTTCCCTCCCTAATCAGGGAGGGAGGGTATTAATAAAAAAAATCTGTTAAGAGGATAAAATGGATCACGATTACAAATTTTATTTAGATAAAGGAATTTCCGAAACAAATGAGGGCAAATTTGATGAAGCAATGCATTCGCTGAACAGGGCAATCGCATTAAATCCTGATGATGCAATGCCTTATTTTTCGCTGGCAATAGTTTTTCATAATTTGAATGAACTTGAACCTGCTTACGAAAATTACACAAAAGCAATTGAACTAAACCACAAAATGACAGATGCATATTTCAACCGCGCGCAGGTAATTCTTGCAGATAAAGAAGCGGATAATGAAAAATTAAAATCTGCATTGAAGGATTTTGACAAAGCAATAGAACTCGATCCGAAATTTATTGATGCGCTTTATTATAAAGCTGTTGTGCAAAAAAAGCTTGAGAATTATAAAGGTGCAATAGAAACTCTTGATAAAGTTCTGGCAATCGATCCGCAGGCTGTATATTCAAAAGCTTTGAAAAAATTGATTTTGCAAAAGTATCTAAAGTATTAAACAGGATGTTTTAAAGATCATAGGTCGCATAGGTCGGGCTTTAGCCCGACCTATGATTATAATATATTTTTTCTCTTTTTCAAGTCATGAATTTTTTCATAAGAATATTCGATATTTTGTCTTAATTCTTCATCTTGCAAAGCTTTTTGTGCAATTGATTCTATTATTTCAATTGTTTCAGGTGTGGAATTTCTGTAAATAAACATATTCAAGCCTGCGCGGATACCTTTTTCACAAGCCTGTACAGGTTCAATTCCCGTAGCACCCGCCATTATCATGTCGTCAGAGATTATTACTCCGTTAAAGCCTAATTTATTTCTCAGATAAGAGATTGCCTTTTTGCTTAAAGATGTCGGAATTGCTTCACGCTCAAAACAGGTGCAGTGAAGATGTGCAGCCATTATCATTTCTATAGTTTTTGCACAGGCGGCAAAGGGTTTTATATGGGTGCGTTCCATTTCATCAAGCGGTAAATCAATCTCTGGCAGCGTCAGATGACTGTCAGCGTCTGCATCGCCATGGCCGGGGAAATGTTTTACACAGGGGATAATTCCGTTTTCGCGGTAAGTTTCAGAAACTATTTTTTCGCCTTTTATAACATCATCGGGGTTGTTTGAAAAGGCGCGTTCGCCGATAATCGGGTTATCTGGATTTGTGTTTACGTCAATACATGGGGCAAAGTTAAGGTTTATACCGTAACTTTTTAATTCTTGTGCAATCTCGCATGTTTGTGCCCGCAGAAAATCTTCTCCTTTTTCAAATGCAAATTTTGCCGACAAATATTTTTTGCCATTATGAATATTTTCGGTGCGCTCAACTCTTCCGCCCTCCTGATCTATTGAGAGAAAAAGAGGAATTAAGGCTTTTGATTTTATATCTGAAATAAGTTTGCGAAACTCATCTGACGATTGAATATCTTTTATAAAAAAAATAATTCCGCCTAAACCGTTTGCAAGTGCTTTTTCATACCCGCCGCCTTCTGTTCCGAGAATAAACATCTGGTATAATTTTGTTTTCAAATCCATTTTAAAGCACCTTTTCAGCAAGCGGGAAAAGTTCGTATAACTTTCCGTTTTCTATAACTTTTTCTATACCTTCAAGAATTTCTTTCAAATCTTTATCCGACGGAGTTTTAAAACCTTCAGGGAGTTTTATATCTTTTGTTGTTTTAGTTTCGACAAATCCTTTATTCTCTTTTAAAAAATTCCTATATGCATCAAGAATATTCAGGCTTTGTGAATCTATTGAAAAATTTTGCCCCGTATAATATTTTACGTCTTTTTTCAATTGTTCAATATATTTTTTTATAAAATCGATTTCTTCAAGCGTATCATTCTCCGAGTATTCGCCGCCGAAACATAGGTTGTTTAAAATTGGTTTTTCATCGAGATTTTTAATATAAACTGCCCATAAAATACAACCGAGATAAAACCCGAGATAATTTTTTAAAAGTGATTGGATTTTCGGGTAAAACATTTTAAACTGCATCTTTTTTTGATTAAAATTTCTGCACGTGCTTAAAGTATTATAGACATATTCAATATTCGGCTCAAATGCTGATATGTGCTGAATAAATCCCGGATCAAACTGTACACCGTCTTTTATATCAATCATGTTTACTCCTTCCTGTTGTAAATGGCCTGCCTTCCTGTCCTCTTGCCCTCTGATTATCCGCTAAAGCATCTCAAATTTAATTTTCTTTTTATTATTTTCAAGAACTTTTTGCTGAAATTCTTTGTCATACTGAAGTTTATAGCCGTTTGTGAATGCTTTTACAACGGCTTTTGCGAATGTTTTTCTGGCGCTCCAGTACGATGTATGCGCAAATAAAACGGAACGTTTTGACCATACGCTTGAATTGTCGTAGACAAAACCTTTCGGATTGGTTATTTCTATATTTGCAAGTTTTTGCATCTCATCTATTGTTAGATTTCTCGAACTTGGAAATCCGAGCGGATCTTCGCGAAAATTCACCGTTATAAAGAAATTTCCGTTTTCAATTATGTATTTGAGCATAAGTTTATTATAATCGTTAAGTTCATACTCAGGATCAGCAAGATCAGAGTAGAAAAGAACCAGCGGGCTCGCAAAATTTACAACACCGAGAAAAGTATCAGGCGGAGCGCAGGCAGTTTTTGTTGCCTCCTGTAATTTTAAATAACTTTCTTCAAGCAAATTGTCATCAATTTTTTTTAAAAGAAGATGACCGTTTTGCGAGACAGTTCCGATTTGCGCTTTTGAAAGTGCAGAAATACAGGTATTTTCAAGCGGATGTTCAAGTGCAAATTTTTTCACATTATCGCTTACTTCCAGTCCGTTAAACAAATCTTCCGGATTCAGATACGGAAGTTTGTTAAACATATATTCGTAAGTTATGAAGGTGCCCGCTGAATACCCATATAATATAACTTTGTTTCCTTTTTGCGCTTCTTTTATAACTGTTTCGTTTAATTCATCAAGTATAGGGAGCATGTTATGCTGTTTCTGGACCCATATAGCATCGTGAAGGTAGGCCGTAAGCATTGAGCGGACTTTATATGCAAGCGTGGGACTGAAAGCTTTTGATAAATCAAGCTGCTGCTGAACAAATTCCAGATCATTTCTGCTTTTGTCCCCCCAGAAAAAAATAACGGGAGCTTCATTTATTTTGTATTGAGGTTTGTCTAAAAATGCTTCTTTTATTTCTTTGCTTTTTTCAAATTTTTCTTTTATGACGGGATGAAGTTTTTGCACCCCTTCGATATACCAGTTCTGCATTTTTTCATCGTTGTTGTTTGAACCGTTTATGTAAACAAAGCTAATACCTGTATCTGCAAGACAAATATTCTGTAATAAAAATAAACCTAAAATGATCCCTAAAATCTTTTTCATGTTAATATAATAGCACAAAGGAGTAATTTATATGAAAAAATTTTTATTTGTTTTTGCTTTAATTGCATTTTTCTGTTTAGGAATACAGGTTTTTAAAATTTTTAATTATAATCAACCTTATAATTGTACACTTGCAGCTAGAGGGTGCTGCTCCCGTCATGGCGGAGTATGCGGATGCTCCGGCGGACGGACAAAATGCTGCGATGGAACATTAAGCCCCACCTGCCAGTGTTTTATGGATGAAAATAAAGGATTACAGTTATAATTTAATACCCGCCCCTGTCCTCTCCGTAATCTGGTAAAGGCAATAAGCCTTCCCTTTATAGGGAAGGTTTGGATGGGTTGCAATTATAATATTTACCTGGAACGCCCGAACCTCCAAAACGCACACGAACTATAAAGCGACAATAGATCGAGAGAGGTGGTAATATTAATCGTTGGAAGTTATTTTGTAAACACATGCAGCTACAGCGCCTGCTGCAAAATTTGTCAGTATTGTTGCAAGAATAAGTTTTGTCTGAGTAATTCCCATTGTAAAAATACCCAGTGCTGCAGCAGGATTAAATGCGCCGTAACATGTTCCATCAGTTGCAAGCAATCCTACAAGCACAACTGAACCTATTGCAAGGCCAAAATAAGAATTCCCTTTTGTATCCTCTGATGTAGCTGTATGCAAAACTGTATAGCATAAAGCAAAAGTGAATAAAAATTCACAGATTATCATCGGTATCATAGAGAATGATGTCTCATTTGCATAAGGCGGTATTGCAACAATATATGCAGCCAAAAATGCCGCTGAAACACCGCCGAGAAATTGTGCAATCATGTAAGGTACAAAATCTCTCCAGCTAAGCGCTCCTCTTATTGCAGCCGCAAGTGATACGGCAGGATTATAATGTCCGCCTGATACATGGCCTCCCGCATAAATCATGACCATTAACACAAATCCGATTGCCATCGGAGGGAAACCGCCTCTGCCGTTTGGAAACAAGGCGCATCCGATTGTGAATACAAGAAAAAATGTTCCGATAAATTCAACCAGACATTTTTTTAAAAGCTCTTTCATAAATAATTCTCCTTTTTTCGTGGAAATTTTAACATATTTTTTAATTTTATTCAATTAATCTTTTATGTTATAAATATAATTATGTTTTATTTTGAAGAAATTAGCGGAAAAAAGATATTAAAAAGTTCTTTGTTAAACGGTTTGAACCACTTTTTTACAACGAGAGAAAGCGTTATAAAAACAAAAGAACCTGATTTTGAAAAAATTGTTGAAGATAACAAAAAAGATATCTGCAAATATTTAGGGATTGATGAAAAAAATTTAATTCATCCTTCACAAACTCATACCTCAAATGTTGATATCGCAAAAATCGGGCAAATCTCTTACCCTGATACCGACGGGTTGATTTTGACTAATAAAATTCAGGCTGTCTTTTTGAATTTTGCTGACTGCACGCCTGTTATAATTTATGATGCGGAAAATAATATTGCAGCAGTTTCTCATGCGGGATGGCGCGGTACGGCAAGCAATATAGCTTCAATAACCGTTCAAAAAATGAAAGAAGAATTTTATTCAAAGCCCGAAAATTTAAAATGCGCCATAGGTCCTGCAATATCCTTCTGCTGCTATAATGTCGGAGAAGATGTATATAGAGCGCTTTCCAAAACGGTTCTGGATTTTTCAGGACTTTATGAAATACGTCAGGGAAATATTTACGTTGATTTAAAAGGAATAAATAAACGCCAGCTTTTAGAATCCGGTGTGAAACCCGAAAATATTGATGTATGCCCGTATTGCACAGTTTGCAATAATGACCTCTTTTTCTCTTACCGCAAAGAAAATGCAACAACAAACAGACACAGTGCGGTAGTAAAATTATAAAAATTCGGGAGCAATAAGATTCAAAACATAAAAAATTGTAAGATACTCATCAAAACTTACTGTTGTGCTGCCTTTTTCAGCCTTTTTTATTACGGATACAGGCAGTAAGGTTTTTTGCGCAAGTTCTGCAATTGTATAACCTGCCTCTTTTCGTTTTGTTGTTATTTTATTTCCTATAAAACGCATATTTTCTTTTATATTCATATAATATCCTTAAAATTTCTTTATAATATTCTCATTCATATTAAATATGTCTTATATATAAGACATATTCTACTTTATTGGAACTATTTTGTCAATAAAAATATAATTTGATTATGGATAATGCAAATAAAAGCTATATTCGTTCTTTATTGACTTTGAACAATGTATCTGTGATTAAACTTGCGCAGTTGATGACAGAAGAATTAGGTAAAAGCTACACAAGACAAAGCTTATACGGAAAGCTTGACAGAGATTCTTTGACATTAAAAGAATGTCAGGCAATTGCTAAAATTTTGGGCTACCATATTGAATTTATAAGAAATAAATAATTTCCATATTGTTGTGAAAATCTATTCAGGGTTTTTAATAAAACTTTACACAAAATATGCAATTTTGTGGCAAATTTTTCTATTTTTCGTTTTTATATATATAAAGGGAAATCATATCTTTGTAGCAGGAGTGAAAATGAAAAATAAATTAGCGATTTTGTTTATATTAATGTTTATATGTTCGATGTTTATGCCGGCTGATGCACGAACTGTATTGAGATACGGCGCACAGAATAATGCTTCAGGTTCAAGAATTACTTATTATCCTTATAAAAAACCTGAGCCGCAGGTGCGTTACGTTTATGTAAATCCTTATGAGAAAAGCAAATATGACGAGAACGGCTACCATCTTGCGGAAAATGAACCGAAAAAAAGAGGCGGCGGCTCGCATGTAATATACAGTGCTTTTCCTATGCATAAGCCAAATTTCGGGGGAGGTATTATCGGTCAGTCTGGCGGTGTCAGTACTGTAAGAACAGTCAGAAGCGGAGCTTCTTACAGAATCGGCGGGGGAGCTTTGAGACATCCTTCCATATCTTATTCCGCAAAATAGTTTATCTTAATTCTTATGTTGTATTTCTTGTTGTAGAAATATCTTTTAAAAATTCATAAAATGAGTTTTCTGCTCTATTAAATTTAAGAAAAAGTCATAAACTGGAGAGGGCGGACACGTGAGCAAGAGGCTCTATTTATAGGCCCTACAAATAGAATATTTATAGAGAAAAATTCCCTGCTAATTCAATTTTCAGGGAATTTTATTTAGAATATGAGTTTTTTACTATTAAAATACTCTTGCGGTAAGGCTTTTAAAAAATTCCCTGTTCAAATAAAAACAGGGAATTTTCGCAGTTACACTACAAATTTTCAGGATTATTTCGGTAATAATCTTCTAAGATTTTACGCAAAGTATCTTTGTAGAATTTTTCATCTTCTTCGCTTGTTTCAGGCTCAAAATCCTCAAATGCCTTATTTTCAATCATCTGCCAGAAATCAAAGTTCAGCAAATTCAGGTTCTGCAGAAGCATTTTTCGAGAAGGCCCGTCATTTTTAATCGCATCCTGCACTATTTTTTGTGCGAAAAGCTGTATAAAAGAAATTTTTTCACGAGTTCCGTTTTCATTAGTAATCGTAGCTTCTCGTATAAATGCTAGACGCAACGCTTCCATAATTGTTTTAGGCAGCACTTTTTTCTTATGCCCTCTGGGGTTACCGCTTACACCCTTTTTAAATTGCCCGCTGACAGGTGGTTTTTTGTACCCAACTTCGTACAATTTATCTTTGATTTCTTGACGGTGCTCATTATCCTTATGTAACGAGTTTTGTATCTCGAGAAATTTGTCAATATTATTTTCCATTTTCAATCTCCTCATAATTTTTAACCAACTTAGCAGTTTTTCCAGTCTCTTTTTCCCAGCGATAGATACACACATCAACATATCTTGGGTCAATTTCAATCAGCCGTGCCCTGCGTTTACAGCGTTCCGCAGCTAAAAGAGTAGAACCTGAACCGCCAAAACAATCTAAGACAATATCGTTTTTTGAAGACGTATCTTGCAGAATATCATGAAGTAATGGCGTTGATTTTACCGTCGGATGGAGCTTAAGCAACTCTAAAGATGCTGGGTTGGTTGCTCGAATTCCAGGATAATCCCAAACATTTGAACGATACCTGCCATATTTCCCTAGTTGAATATGGTTTTGATGCTTGGCTTTACCGTTTTTGAAGATAGGAATCATCTCGTGCTGACTTCTGTAGAGAGAACCCATTCCAGCCGATAATTTGTTCCAGATTGCTATATCTTTTAATTCGGTATAATACTTTTTACCCTGATTCAGCAAAATATTAATATTCCGCCAGTCCATAAAGATGTAATGCAGTGAACCGTCAGACGAGAATTTTACCAGATGTTGCATAAAGCCTGAGATAAATTCTGCAAACTCAGCTTCTGTCATCTCTCCTGATGCCATTGCAAACTCATTATGCTTAACCTTGCCCAAGCCGCATACGTGGCCGTTAACTTTGCAGTTATATGGTGGATCTGTAATAACAATTTGAGCAAGTTCGCCTTGCATAAGTATTTCAAAAGCCTTTTGTAATAATGAATTTGCACATAGGATAAAGTTGTCACCTAATCGCCATAAATCCCATAAGTTAGCTCTTTTCGGGATATTTGCATCAAGCCAGTCTACAGTTTCTTGTTCAGAGTTTTTGACTTCACTCTCTTCAGAATCGTTATTTAGGAAAATTTTGTCATAATCGACAGTCTCAAAACCTAAATCTTCAAAACTGATGTCAAATTTCCCTAAATTTTCGATGACTTCCTGCAAATTTGCGTAATTCCATTCGCTGTCTTCTGCTATTCTGTTGTCTAAAATTCTGATAGCTTCAGCTTCTTCATCAGTCAGATCTTCAAGAATTATCACCGGAATTTGACAAAATCCAAGTTTTTTTGCGGCTAAAAGCCGCAACTCCCCCGCTATAATTTTTAACTTTTTATCAATCAGAATTGGGTTTGTAAAACCAAACTTTTTGATAGCATTTATTAATTTTTGAAGCTGCTTTGGAGAATGCTTACGCAAGCTTTTATTTCTTACAGTAATTGAAGCCATATCAATCATTTGCAAATTGTTGTTTGGATGTTTACCTTCAAGTACCACTTTTCTAAAGTGGCGCATCGCGCTCTCAATAGCTTCAGGATCCAATTTTATTTTTTTATCAGAATTCATACGAACCTCCGTATTTGTTATTATTTACACAATTTTTGCACCACAAATTATGCCTTCTGATGCATAGAAAAAAATTACCCGTGCAATAAATATTGAAAATTAAACAAGCAAAATAGGAGTTGTATCGTCGTTATGAAAAACTTGTATTTGAATTACTTTTTTTAAATTTATCTCTGATAAAATCGGGATTTTTAGTTGTAAAATCTCCCAAATGCGTAATTGTGCTTCCAAATCTTTAAGAGGAAGAACAAATATTTCAAAAGTTGCAATCGAGCGGATGAGATCAAGTAAGAATGCTTGCATATATTGACGAATTTTTTTGCATTTATGTCTTACCGGCTCGTTAATTGAAGAGACCATGTCAGCAATCAAAGCTTCCATTGATTGAAGCCCATTTGAGTATTTTATAGAGTTATTGTCTATCTTTGAACTAATTGTAAAACTCATAATGTTCTCTCCTGTCATGCTCATTCTAAGGCTATTTACAAAATTTGACAAGCCCCAAGTTTAGATTTAACAATATTTATAGCTTATCAATAAGCTTATAATAAGTTTGGCTCTTGATATACAGGATTGTAAATCTTTGTTTACAATTCTGTACCAAGGATTTTAGCCTTAGCAAAAATCATGCAACTCTCTTATTGCAAGTCTTGCCATGAGCTTGTCAGACATCAAAAACAATTCTCCCAAAGATATTTTTTCATCTGTGCATATTTCAACAGGAATTGCTTTGTGTGCATACTTTTTAATCTCCTTTAATGCTTTTCTTGCGTTTGTGTTTCTGATATTTCCTTCAAATCCAAAAGGCATTGTATAAATTACCCTAGTATAAATATTTTGATCACTTATAAGTTTTAATAGTGAAACCATTCCGCCAGAGCTTATGCCCCCGCCCAATGAAACTAATATTATTATATCTACTGAACCTTTTATAAAGTTACTGATTTTTCTTTTATTTGAATGCACACAAGCTTCACCAAGAGAATAATTTCGATAACAACCTGCTCCGTTTACAAGTTTATCTCCAACTTTTATTTTGTGTGGTATTGCGGAATGCTTAAGAGTTTCGCTATCTGAATCTATACTTAAAAATTCTGTACCCTCCTCTTGAGCTTTTGGATACAAATAGTTCATTGCACTAATCCCGCCTTTGCCAAGTCCAATTACAATTGTTTTGTATGTTATATCCTTTTTCATCTGCGTTGCCTCATAAAGTATTGTTCCTACCTACAGTAATCGCTCTTATTACCCTTAATTGGAACTGTTTAATTTAATTTTGTATCAATTGGACACAAAAGTGATAAAATAAACTAAAAGGTAATTAAGCAAGGAGTAAATTATGACAGAAATAGAAATTTTAAAAGGGGATATAACAAAATTGAACGTTGATGCAATTGTAAATGCCGCGAATAGAACCTTACTTGGTGGCGGTGGTGTTGATGGAGCTATTCATCGTGCTGCAGGGGAAGAGTTACTAGCTGAATGCAGAACCCTAAACGGTTGCGAAACGGGACAATCCAAAATTACAAAAGGATATAACTTGCCTGCTAAATATGTAATCCATACGGTAGGTCCTGTTTGGTATGGTGGAAACAAAAACGAGCCAGAGCTTTTGAAATCTTGTTATACAACAGCACTAACTCTTGCGAAAGAAAATAACATCAAAACAATAGCATTTCCTGCAATATCCTGTGGAGTTTACCATTTCCCGATAGATAAAGCTTGCAAAATCGCTTACGACACAGTGACTGAATTTATAAACAAATACGATTGCTTTGAAAAAGTTATTTTCATCGACATCAATGACAGAATAATTGAAACATACAAAAATCTTTTCTAAGAACCTTTTTGTGATACGCTAAAGAAAAAGGAGTTAAGTATGGTTAACAAATATTCTGTTGCGCAATATTCAGTAGATAACATATTAGGTTTTATTAATAGTGGGGAAATTTCTATTCCTGAAATTCAAAGACCATTTGTTTGGAAACCTAAGAACGTAAGAGATTTGATTGATTCTTTGTATAATGGTTATCCGACGGGATATTTAATCATATGGCAAAATCCAACTGTACGTTTAAAAGATGGCAGAGAAGCAGGCGGAACAAAAATATTAATTGATGGACAGCAACGTGTTACTGCTTTAATGACTGCACTTGCCGGACAACAAATTTTAACAGAGGACTATGAACAAAAAGCATATAAAATAGCGTTTAATCCTTTAGCTAAAGATGATGAAGAACGTTTTGCCGTTCAAACTCCTGCTCATGTAAAAAGTAAAAATTGGATTCCAGATATTTCAGTAGTCTTTAAACCTGACTTTAATGCATTTAATTTTATTAATGAATATATTCAAAACAACCCAGAAACATCAAGTGATGTTATAAATAGAGCTATTCAAAAATTATTAGATATTAGGACTTGTCAAATGGGTACAATTATTTTAGTTCCTGACTTGGATATAAATGAAGTTACTGAAATATTTGTAAGAATTAACTCTCAAGGCAAACGTCTGAATGAAGCAGACTTTGCAATGTCAAAAATTGCTGCTGACTCAAAATATGGTGGTAATATTCTTAGAAAAGCGATTGATTATTTCTGTCACTTAGCTGTCGATCCGAATTTTTATGAAAAATTATCCACAACAGATGATGAATTTATGAAATCTGAATTCGCAGGTTTATTAAAATGGTTAAAAGACGATAAAGAAGCAATCTATGATCCTGAATATAATGATATGTTGAGAGTTTGCTTAATGCATAAATTTGGTAGAGGTAAATTAGGTGATTTAGTAAGTTTACTTTCAGGTAGAGATTTTGAAACAAGAACATACAAAGAAGAAATTGCTGATGAAAGTTTTGCCAAGTTAACAGCAGGCGTTAAAAATTTCATGAACGAGTATAATTTTAAAAACTTTGTACTTGCAATAAAAGGTTGTGGATTTATAAGTGAAAAATTACTAAATTCTCAAATGACTTTAGATTTTGCATATACATTGTATTTACTTCTAAGTAATTCAAAAGATATTGATAAAATAGAAGTAAAACGTCTTGTCCAAAAATGGTTTATTATGTCAACTTTGACAAGTAGATATATAGGTTCTCCAGAATCTCAAATGGATAAAGATTTGAGAAGTATTGCAGCCAAGGGCTTTAAAGAATATTTTAAAGAAGTAGAAGAAGCTGAATTATCTGAAACATTTTGGACAGTTGGTTTAGTACAGAATTTAGAGACTTCTTCTATTAATAGTCCATATTTTAGTACTTATATCGCAGCACAAGTATGGAATGCTGAAGCTTCGTTATTTTCAAATACAACAAAAGTTGCTGATTTAATTTCAGTTATGGGTGATGTACATCATATTTTTCCAAAAGAATATTTGAAACAAAATGGATATGAAGATAAGGCAAAATATAATCAAGTTGCGAACTATACTTATCTTGATACAGGCGTAAATATTTCCATTGGTAAAAAAGCCCCAAATGAATATTTTGCACAAGCAAAGGAACAATGCATAAAAGGACAATGTTGTATTGGTACAATTTTGAATGAAAATGATTTAATGAATAATTTACAAATCAATTGTATTCCAGAAGATATTTATACAATGCAAGCCTGTGATTATGAAACATTCTTGC
>URXH01000003.1 GCA_900551675.1 uncultured bacterium | reverse complement strand
TATGAAAAAATTTTTAATAATAATTTTAATATTACTCATTTGCCCTGCGGGTTTTGCTCAAAAAACCGTTGAAAAAATCTCGCTTCAAGAAGCTCTTGATATTGCGCTTGAAAATAATATTGATTATCAAGCCTCAAAAATGAATATTGATAAGGCCATAAATACCGTAAAAGCATCAAACAGACTTCAAAACCCGGAAATAAATACATTTTTTAATATTGGAGAAATAGGAAAAGGAGAACCACAGGCAGCAGGATTAAGTGAAAAAATAGAAATAGCAAAACGCGATGCGCGCAAAAAACTTGCACAATCAAATCTTGAACTTGAAAAACAAAATCTGGATTATGTAAAGTTTGACCTGAAAATGGATGTACGTGAGGCTTATGTCAATCTTGTCGCCGCAAAAGAAATTTTAAACGTTCTTGAACAGCGGCGCAAGTTACTGAATGATCTTCTTGCAATTGCAAAAAAACGTGTTGAAGCTGGCGAAGTTGAAGAGATTGACGTAATTCAGACAGAAATAGCACTGGATCAGCTGGTCATTCAGGTTAATACGCAAAAAGCAAATGTAAAAAGCGCCAGATATGATTTTAATAAAGCAATAAACGCAAATAACACAAATCTGTTATATGATGCGGAAGATGACAATTTTTCCGATAAAGAAGATTTTATAGCTCTTCTGAGCCCGAAGCCCCTTGCCAGAATTCCGTCATTTGAAGCTATAAAAGAAAGTTCGCTGAAAAACAGATATGATATCAAAATAGCCCAACAACAAATTGATGTTGCACAAAAAAATCTGGTATATGTCAGTCGTCAGAGAATTCCTGATATTGAACTTCAGGGCGGTTACAGTTTTATCACAAGGGGGATGAGCGACTCAGGCAGATCCGTAAACGGGGCTTACGCAGGGGCAAATATTGTAAATATCCCGCTGTTTTATGCATACAAACCCGAAATTCAAAATGCAAAAACAGAAGTCAATCAAGCAGAACTGCATTATATGTCCGTAAAAAATAAAGCAGTAAATGATCTTAACAGTGCTTATGAAAAATTCGTTACAGCAAAAATTAATCTTAATTACTACAATGATAATCTTATAAAAAATTCAAAAGATATGATAAGAGTTGCCCAGAAAAATTACGCAAGCGGAAAAGCATCTCTGACAACTCTAATCGTTATGGAACAGTCTTACAGGTCAATTGTTGCAGGATATACTTATGCGCTTGCAGACTATTACAACTGCTGGATTGAATTCTTAAGAGAAGTTAACTCGGAAAATTTTGATCTTGGAGAAGAAAGTATTTAAAAAGAAAGAGAATTATGTCAAAACTTGAAAAAATAATAAAAGTAGCACGCGGAATAGAAAAAGCGGATTTAGTAATAAAAAACGGCAATATAATAAATGTACTCTCAGAAGAAATCCACAAAGGCGATATAGCAGTATCTGACGGGATAATTGCAGGTATCGGCAACTATGAAGGCAAAAAAGAGATTGATGCAAAGGGAGCTTATATATCACCGGCATTTATTGACGGTCATGTACATCTGGAAAGTTCAATGCTTCTCCCTCATGAATTTGCAAAAGCCGTTGTACCCTGCGGAACTACAACGGTTATTACAGATCCGCATGAAATTTCAAATGTACTGGGGCTTCACGGGATTAGTTATATGCATGAAGCTGTTAAAAATCTGCCGCTCAATGTATATACAATGCTTCCGTCCTGCGTTCCGGCAACTCCTTATGAGACATCAGGGTTTGACCTTAACAGCTATGACCTTGCCCTTTTGATAGACAGCCCGTGGGTTCTTGGAATTGCAGAAATGATGAATTACTCGGGGCTTCTCAATCTTGACAAAAATGTCCTTGCAAAACTTGATCTTGCAAAAGAAAAAGGCAAAAGGATTGACGGACATGCCCCGTTTTTGAGCGGGAAAGACTTGTGCGCTTATGCAGCAAGCGGCGTTAAATCAGATCACGAATGCACCAACCCAGAAGAAGCAACCGAAAAAATACGTCTCGGTATGTATATTATGATTAGGGAAGGCACTGCAGCAAAGGATCTTGATGCACTAATTCCTGTTCTGAAAGAAAAAAATACCAGAAAATGCATGTTCGTAACAGACGACAGACATCCGAAAGATTTAAAAGTCCATATCAACGATATGGTAAGACGTGCGGTAGATACAGGAGTTGATGTCATTAAAGCAGTTCAAATAGGAAGCCTTAATACGGCAGAATATTTCGGGCTGAAAAATCAGGGGGCAATAGCACCGGGATACAGGGCTGATATGCTGATCTTACCTGATTTAAAAACATTTAAACCTGATACTGTTATAAAAGACGGGAAAATAGTTGCCGAAAACGGAGAACTCTTAAAATCTTTTGCAAAATTTGAAAAGCCGTCTGTCAGAAGCTCTATCAACGTTCGCTGGATTGAGAAAAAAGATTTTGAGATAAAAGGAACATCAAAATTTGTCAACACAATTGAGATTATTCCGCACCAGCTTGTTACAAAATCTTCTGTATGTGAAGCAAAATTTGAAAACGGCCTTTTAAACAGCAATACAGATACCGATACTCTGAAAATTCTTGTAATGGAACGCCACAGAGCAACAGGTAATACCGGTAAAGGCTTTGTTAAAGGATTTAATTTAAAAACAGGTGCAATAGCCTCAACAGTTGCTCATGACTCACATAACATGATTATTGTAGGAACAAACGATTTTGATATGTATACTGCCGCAGTCGAACTTGTAAAAATGCAGGGCGGAAAAGTCGTTGTAAAAGACGGCAAAGTAATAGCAAAACTTCCGCTTCCGATTGCAGGTCTTATTTCTGACAAAGACTTTGATTACGTTGTAAAACACTGCGAAGAATTGAATAGGGCAGTAAAAGAATTGGGCTGTACACTTGACGATGCCTTTATGACAATGAGCTTTTTGTCGTTACCTGTAATCCCTGAACTTAAAATTACCGATAAAGGTTTATTCAGTACAAAAAAATGGGATTTTGTAAAAATTAATCCTTAAAAAAGACCGCCTTTGGTTAGCGGTCTTTTTATTTATTATTCATCTATTGTTGTTGTTGATATATTCTGTATTGTCTGGGCTATCGGCTGATCTTTTTCCAGTAAGCTTAAGTATAATAACTTGTTAGCTGTTGCCTGATCCAGATCTATGAACTTGCCTCCTGCTTTGACATCGCTTGCTGATACAATCTTAACGTTAGCGTTGATTTCCAAATCTCCGTAAGTTAAATGTACAGGAACAATATCTCCGACTTTTAATTTCTTGTTATGTTTGAGGGATACACCGCCTCTTGATATATCCGAGATTGCTACGACATCATCTGTTGATTCAAATGTAATCAGGTTCTGATTCTGGTCTGCGTCAAATCTCATAAATTGACGTTTATCTATTGAATCTACTCTGTCGCTTACAACACGCTGCTTATAGAGTTGTGCTCCAAGATCAGGTATCGGTTCGGGCTCCGGCTCCGGTTCCGGTTCGGGCTCTGGATCCGGCTCATTATCTGTATCTGTATCAGTGTCATTGTCTGTATCATTGTCTGTATCAGTATCCATATCATTATCGGTATCGTTGTCGTTATCTGTATCGTTATCAACATCCGTATCCGAGTCTGTATCAGTGTCATTATCTATATCGGTATCTGTATCCGAGTCTGTATCGGTATCACTGTCAGTATCAGTATCGTCATCATTATCTATGTCCGTATCGGTATCATTATCCGTATCGTTATCCGTATCAGTGTCCATATCATTATCATTATCGGTATCGTTGTCAGTATCACTGTCTACGTCCGTATCAGTATCGGTATCAGTGTCTATATCAGTATCAATATCAGTATCCGTATCTGTATCAGTATCAGTGTCCGTATCTGTGTCCGTATCTGTATCTGCTTGTTCTTCTTCATCCTCAGGAACAACAAGGTTATCATCATCATTTTCATCGCCCTGTTCATCAGATGAAGGATTATCAACAGGCTTGCCGTCTTCATCCGTTACACCGTCATAACCGTCATCCATACCCTGAGAGCTTCCGCCGTAATAGTAGTTACGTCCGTTGCCGCCTGATGAAGTCTGGTTTTCAGGATCACCGCCGACTGCTTCAACATCTTCAGGTCTTACAGCTTTTGCTCTGATTGAAACATCAGAACCATCACCTGAAGCATTTGTTAATTTTGATGTTGTGTCATCAGCGGTAACTGTAGATAAATTGTCTTCTCCACGGTGCTTGCCCATATTGAAGTAATATCCGCCTGCATAAGAATTATCAGCAACAAGGGTTAAATCCTGTTCATGAACAACATTTCCGTCTTCGTCAAATCTTCCGTTGCCGTTGTTGCCCTGACCTCTTAAAGTACCGTTTTTAACAACAATTGTAGAATCTGCAGCATGTTCGTATTCGGGTGCTTCCGCTTCATCCAAATAACTGCCTAAGTCAAGTGCTGTTAATTTTGCTTTTTCAGGATGAATATTTTTGTTTTCGCCGTAGTAATCATTTGTGTATGTCGGAACTTCGCCAAGATGTTCGATATACATATTTTTACCGCGGGTTGTTAAATCTATTCTGTTTGCGGCTGTTGTTTCACGAACGTAGACATCTCCGGAAAATTCTGCGTTAATAGAGCCTTCTCTTGAAATTAATCCGCCGATATTTGTATCTAATTTGCTGCCGTCATCTGCATCCATACCTTTAATATGAATATCTTTAACAGCAAGCATATCAACGCCTGATGAGCCTTCGTCAACAGTTGTCGGAACATGCGGTTTTGTTGCATCATCACCGTAGAAGATGTTTGCAGCACCGTTTTGTCTGAAAGTTAAAGCATTACCTTTTTCGCCGATATTTCCGCTTGCAATAATAGAAATACCGTTTCCTTCAACGCTCGGATGAGTTTTATCAGCTTCACCGCCATTTACAATATTGAATGCCTCAGTACCTTTATTTTCAGAATCAGCAAGAAGAATTACACGTCCGTCAGCTTTAATCTGATTAACTTTCATATCTTTATTAATGCTTGCAAGGTTAACAAGTGAGCCTGTACCGGAACTTACTGCAGTAATATCACCGTCAACAGCAACATTAACCGATTTTGTCAAATCTCTGTGGTTTTGTCCGATGCCTGTGTAAACTCCGTCATTAGGTCCGACTTCTTCGCCGATAGAACCGTCTGTAACTTCAAGGTTTAAATTAGCACCATTTGATGTATCAATCAAAACATTATCAACACCATTATTCAAAAGGTTGCCATTCCAAACCTGAATTTTAACATCTGCATTTGATTCTATATTCTTATCAACAGCTGAGCTGCCTATTTTCATATCGGAAAGCTGGTTATTGAACAAAATATAAGCGCCTGCATTGGTATTCTTTACTTTACCTTGAATATCCATACCGCCAGTGCCATTGTTTTGAACATACAACACATTACCGTTAGAATTTATAATACCTGTAGTATCAACAAGCAGTTTACCGCTGTTATTACGAACATCCAATGAACCATTTGTATTATTAACAGTACCGGCAATAGTTAAACCTGTGTTAACACCTGCCCCGTTATGAATATCCATTGACTTACCATTAGATGTAACAGTACCGCCATATTGAATATTTAACAGTCCGCCGTTGCTTTCAAGTTTTGCATCACCTGTATTATTAGTAATATTGCCGGATACAAGCAAACCACCGTTACCGTTGTTTGTCATAGTAAGGTTTCCGGTATTAGTTACAGAACCGGTTACATTTAAAGCACCTTGTTTATTTGTAAATGTTGAATCGCCTGTATTTGTAACAGTGCCGCCGACTAAAAGTCCGTTTGCACCTGTTTCGTTAGTTGCGATTAAAGTTCCTTCGTTCGTAACATTACCATTTAGAGCAAGTTTTGTACCTGAACCGTTGTTGGTAAATGTCATAGTACCTTTATTTTTAACAACGCCATTGGTATTAACAAGGAGTTCGCCTGCTGAGTTTGTAACGGTTAAATTACCGTTGGGGTTGGAAACCTCACCTGTAATATTAACACCTGATGCTCCTGTGTTTTCTATTGTTATATTACCTTTGCCGTAATTTCTTACTTTAGCACCGTTTGCAACAGAAGTACCGGTAACAGATTTAATTGTAATGTTACCGTTATTATTAACAAATGTATTTCCTGAACCCATATTGTCAGTATTTACAAGGGTATCAAATAAAGCATTAGCAGCAGCATCACCTGTTAATGCTTCTGTATGATTATTACCAATACCTGCAAGAACAAGACCGTTAACATCAACCTGTCCGCCTTGCATAGCTATATCACCACGAGCAGCAACATTACCGTTAATTGTAATAGCACCGGAATCGTTACCATAAGCCAAACTTGATGTATCTAATGTCTTATCGGTAAATACTGCGGTATTTTTTGTATAATCATAACCATCTGCAACTATTACAGATGTTCCTTCAGGATTATCAGCATCATAAGATACATGATAATCATTAATATAATATTGATGATTTTGTGGTAAATTTAATTTTCCTTTTAAAGCATCATAAGTACTTTGTGTAGGAGCTAAAACTGATAAATTCCCAACATTCAAAACACCTGATGCACCAACAACCATGCCACCAGGAGAGATAAACATTAAATTTCCATCAGATTTTAACGGACCATTAAGACTTTGCAAAGCATTAACAATACCGTTTATATTAACACCTTGATTAACCAAAGCTACAAATGTATCTATATTACCTGATTTATCACCTAATGTTAAATTATTACCTGTACCTTCTTGGTATTGGTTCAAATAACTGTATATAAAGTTTAAGACATCACCTTGTGACAAGTCAATTTTATCAAATTGTTTAAAACCAGTCACACCGTTTACAGCATCAGGTCTTAGGTTCCAAGTTCCACTGGTCGTAGAACCTGAATTAGACTGAATGGGATTTCCTGCGCCATCAGTAATAGTTGAAGCAACTACTTGATATGTCAAAGATTGCTGCATTACCAAAAGCAAACTTAACATAAATGCAACTACTCTTTTTTTCTTTATTCCCAGTGTCTTCATAATTGACCTCAATTTTCTTTTTCTTGCACTTAAACACTTTATATTACATGTATATAAACGGTTTAATATGCAAAATCTTTACTGTTTTCCTTAAAATATTTACAAAAATTTATATTTATAAAAAGGTAGGAAGAAATTTCTTCCTTTCCTTTTTTTATGAACTTATAGTACCTTGAGCTTTTACAAGTTTCTTGCCCTTCGGATTTACATTAACTCCTGCAATATTACCTCGGACACCCTCAGGAATTGTTTTATAAACTTCCTTATAATTATCGACAGGAACTAATTTTTTGCCATTTACTTCCAAATCTCTGAATAAATAGAAGTTGTGGTTTGACATTTCGCCATTTATTTTACCTTTATAGGCTTTTGCGAAATCTCTTGCACTGACAGGTGTGCCATCTTCATATCTGTATAATACATGATATGCTGCAGGACCTTGCCATCTAACAGCCGGTAATGCTTCAACATCTTGACCGACTTCCATTTGGCAACTTCTTGTCTCAACTGATGTATATTGAGGGATTTCAAGTGCAAGTTTTTCTTCACTTTGTTCGGTATTTGACACTTCTTTTGTAAGAGCAAATACATCATCAACGTTACGGCCTCTTTCATGAACTCCGCCCATTGAAGCTAAACCTGATGCAGCACCTCCAATAGCGCCTAAAATACCTGCATTCTTAGCATTATCAAGATAATTATTATCTGAACCGCTGTATTTTTGACCTTTGGCCTCAACTTGTCCGCTGTAGTTTTCACCTTTAACATTTACAGACAAATTTTCACCTTTAACGGTTATATCTTTATTAACTGTTTTTGAAAATTCTTCTCCGTTTACTTCATATTTAAATGTTGTTGTATCATGAATAACTCGATCTTCAGTAGTTACTGATATTACTCTATCATCAGTTTTACCTGAATATGATACAAATTGAGAAGCTGTAGTACCTGCAATTGATAAAGGTCCTGATAATAAAGAGCCTAAACCACCGGTAGCAAAACCTATTGCAGTTCCTAAACCTGCATTTTTCAATACGTGTAACAATCGTTTACCGGCTGTTGTGTTTTTATCAACACTATAACCTGCAGATTCAACCATATCTCTTAAGGAGTTAAGTTCACCATTACCAATTTTATTATTTGAATTACCGATTATATTTTCAAATTTTAATGTTCCTGTTTCACCATAAGGAGAAGGGAGTTTCATATCTAAAATGCTACGACCTTCTTGAAGTGTCATATTCAAGTCTTTCAAGAAATTTTCTTTCGCATTTTTATCATTTCCGAATAAAACATTCATTTCAGCATCTGTTGCTCTTGAAGGATCACAACATATACCCATAAATGTTTTCCATTTGTCCTGACTAAATTTGAAATATCTATCTTGGCCGTTAATGTTAGCTTTAAAATATCCGTTATCTTCGTCTACTTTAAATTGACTTGGATCAGTAATTTCATCACATAACATTGTTGGGCAAGCTTTTACAAGAGCACGACCTTTTTTGCCAATATCGGTATGAATTTTACCGTCTTCAGGCGCATCTTTTCTTGCACTTTTTGAAAAATGAACCGTTGTATTTGGAACATCTTGTCTTACTTGTTGATTTTTTACATAATCCTTAGCTTGTTCTTTTGCAAAATATTCATCATCTTTTGCGACTTCATCCGGAGTTCTGGCTTTCATAACTTCAGATGTTGCCATTAATCTTAACAAAGTATTAGGATCATAACCACTGGCTTTTGCCATACTTATAAGAGCACCTTTTTTCTTTAGTTCAGGTGTTAATTTTTCATAACTGTCAGGGATACCTATAACATTAGATTCTTTTAAAGCATCCATAATTTTTTGTTGATCTTCTGCATTAGCAGAATTTTGAATATCATTAACTAAGACATTCAATTTATCTCTGTCTTTAGGATCTGCATATTTGTTTATATACATTTGAACAACATCTGCATCATCACGTTGAATTTTCTTTTCTTTTGTACCGCCGATTGTTGTTTTATATTCCAACATATCTGCCATTTTTTTATCGATTTGTTTATTATATTTTCTTTCAGCTATATATAAATCTATTGCATCTCTTTTTGCAGGATCAGCTGTTGCTGCCATTTTTGCATATTCTCTTTCTGCATTATCTTCAAGCTGATTACGTGCTTTTCTGTTTTCACGAAGATTTGCAGGAACATCAAGAATATTTTCTCTTGTTTTAGTTGTAGTTGTTAAACCTGCCTCAACTGTTGCGGATCTTGCATCTGCTTTTTCATAAGTTGTTTCACCAATTTTATTATCCAATGTAGAACGCAGTGCTTCTTCATTCTTTACGGCATAACGTCTTTCTGATACAGGGCTTTCTGCAATAGAACCGTCTTGTCCTAATTTGTTAATAATTTCAGGAGCAGAATCTTCTGTAAATTGAACATACTTATCTGCATTAGGATCAACGAAATGTTCTTTATGTTGTTCGGCAAAAGCTTTTAAAGCATCATTTAATGCTGTTTTATTTGCCCCGTCAAAGCTTATATTACCTTCACCATCTAATAATAAACTTTTTTGACCTGATATAAATTCCAAAAATTCAGCTTTTAAATTATCATCAGTCAATCCCATTCTTTCTATAAGCATAGATGAAGGTACCGTATAAGTATTTGTTGGTTTGCCGACAACTTCTCCTTTGGGCTGATTGGTTGTTTTTTCAACAACAGTGCCAGCAACAGGTTTTTCAAGACCTTTTGCCTGATTGGCAGGTGCATTACCGTTTACAACAGGAGCTCCGCCGGCCCTTTCTGCAGCAACAGGCTTTTTCACAAAACAACTTTCGGAAAAATATTGGTCTTTACCAATATATTCTCCATTTTCGTTTTTTGAAATTATACCTTGGTCAATTAAATTCTGTAATTGACCTGCGCCAATTTGAGATACGTAATTAGGGTCTAGTAATGCACACATATTCAAATCCTTTCTTCAACTGCTCGTGCTTTATAAAAGCATGCGAACAATTTGTTTTTATACTTCTCTATGTCCATGTAAAAAATTTTTTTAACCAAAAATTGCGTCAATTCTGATAATTTTTACAATCTTTTTTTAAAAGCCTTGATTTTACACGGTTTTAGAGATGTATTTCTTCTTTACATTTGTTAACATTTTAATATACTTTGTATATATTTTACTTATACACACGATATATTAATTTGTTATTCCGAATATTTTATATCCGGAAAGTACACACTCTTTTTTAGAGCCTTTACCACATGCGTTTACGGCAGATTTCACACAAATCTTTAAATTTTTTTGATAATATGTTACATTTATTTACAAAAGGCGGTTTATATGGACGATATTTTTCAAAAACTCGCAAAATCCGAATTCAGAAGCAAATTCAAACTCAAACAAAAAGAAAAAGATTATATTGCTCAAAAAGGTTTGGATACAATAAGAAGCCATGCCTGCGATTTTATTTCAAAACGACTTGCACCTGCTGTTATTCCAAATGACGGGAAGCAAACACCTATGAAAGGGCATCCGGTATTTATTGCACAGCATGCAACTGCTACATGCTGCCGCGGCTGCTTATATAAATGGCACAAATTTCCGAAAAATACTCTATTAACCGCAAGCCAGCAGGAATATATTGTAAATATTATTATGGAATGGATAAAAAGACAACTTTAATACAAATGCTGTCGTGTTTTTTGTATGAAATGATGTTTTATGTATTAGACATTTCTTTTTTCCATACAACGTAAAAATAAACAGCCAGTATAAAATATACTGTCCACATTAAGACTGTTGAATATGCTTTAGATCCGCTGATTACAAGATTCAGCCACATTAAAATGGAAAGACCGTTAACTACCATCCAGATTATCCACTGTTCAATGGCTCTTTTTACAGTTAAATACATGCCGAGAATAGATAAAAATGCGGTAATACCGTCAATTACAGGACTTTTGTCGTTAAAATGATATAAAATCAGTATTGTTAATATACATCCGAAAATTCCTGCAAGTCCTGTTTGCAAACGTTCTATCGGATTTAATTTTACTTTCACAATTTCTTTTGTCTCTTTCTTAAGATGCTTTTTCCATTTAAAAATTCCGAGAATCTGCATCGGAATATAATAAAACAAATATAAAAACATATTGCCCCACAAAGCGTTTGTAAACGAAAGCCGGATGTAGCAGGCAGAACCCAGAAGGCCGAAAAAATAACAGGAAATTTTACCTTTGCCGGCAATAATTGTGTATAAAATTCCGCAAATTGCATTAACAACTGCAAATGGACTGTCATTTAAACAAAACGCATTAATTAAAATTAGGATAAAAACAAGTATTAATCCTAAGATTTCAAAATCCTTCCATCCCTGCAGTTCTTTTTTAATAAATTTTGTGATTTTCATTATGAGCATTGTATAATGAATTGAGATGAAAGTACAGTCGATTTATACAAGCAGAATATTAAAAAAAGGATTGGAATTTGCCTCTGATAACAGTCTGCTTTTCGGAGCAGGCGCATCTTTTGTACTTTCTACGGCGGTACGATCGCCGATTATTCTCTTAACACCGAAAACAGATAAAGAAAATAAAAAATATGCCTGTGCTAAATCTCTTGCATCAGGTGCTGTAAACTTCTTAACAGTACTTGGTGTATCTCTGCCGATTTCAAAAGCAATAGGCAAAATAGACAAAAATCCGCGAAAATATTTGAAAAAAGAAACAATAAATATATTAAAATCAGGTGAAAAAAAACTTGTAAAATCAAGACGTTATTCATTTGCGACACAGTTGTTTAAGCTTGGATTGGGCTTTGTTCTTGCAGCACCTAAATCTGTACTGACATGTAACCTGATACCCGGGATTATGTCAAAAGTCTTTCCGGAAAAAGAGAAAAAGAGATCATTATCATTCACGGGCGGGTATAATGACGGAATTTCCTATATATCAAAAGGTATAGGTAAATTAATTGACTCAGAGTTTGTACAAAAAATGTCTGAAAAATTTCATAATACAAATTTTGAACATCATATGATGTCATTAACAGATATAGCTGCAACAGGAACTTTTATGGTTCAGACGGCAAAAAATAAAAAAATTGAAGAAAGCCGCAAAAAACCTTTAATATATAATGCGGCTTTGTCAACAGGATTTTGTATCGCAGGCAGTTATATGCTGAGTAAAATAATAGACAAGCCGACAGAAAAATTTGTGAAAAAATTTTCAGAGATAAATAAAAATTCTCCTAAACTGGACAAATATCTTGACGGAATAAAAGTTGTAAAACCTGCATTAATCTTAGGCGGGATATATTATATAGCAATTCCTGTTATATCAACATTTCTGGCTGACAGAATAGACAAAAAGAACAGTTAACAAAGAATATTTACCCGGTTATAACCTTAATCATTATCTTCTTCTAGCGATTCATTAACAAATCTTGCAGGATTTTCAATTATATATTCAAGATCACCCGGATTTTTAATATAGCTGTAATCGTATCTTTCAGCATTATGATTAAATGAAACAGTACCGTAATCCAGAATTCTGCCCATAGTTGTCTGCGAAATATCAAGCATTTCTATTTTGGATAGTGGGATATCAATTTCTACCGGATTTATAACACCAATTTTTATATGTGCAAATTTTGTTGTGATTATCATTTTATCGGAATTAAATCTTAAAATGGGATAAATAATAGGAATTAAAATCAATAAAACAATTATCCAGCTGAAAATACTGTGAGTATTCAGAAAAATTACCCAGAAGTAAATAAAGAAAACAGGAGTCAAAAAAACAGGCCAGAAAAGCGCCATCCAGTGTTTTTTCACATCATAAAGCACAAGCTCTTCACCGTTATCCGGCGGAAATTCATATTTTTGCGCCTCCGGTTCATTGTAATGCTGAACAATATATTCTTCGTCTGCTGCTTTTGTTTTTTCATCGCATTGATCATTCTTTAAATCAGCACCGCAGTATCTGCAAAAATTATCGAAATCTTTAACCTGCTTTCCGCAATTTGGACAAAACATTTTCCACTCCTTTGTGAGCCAATTTTACCATAGGATTTGACTTTAGTCAATCAAGGTTATATTATTAATTCCGGAGAATTTATGGATAAAACCGGACTTTTAAAATTATACAATTTGAAACTGGACGAACTTTTAAACTTGTCATCAAAATATCTTAAAAATAATGTTGAACTGTGCTCGCTTGTGAATGCAAGAAACGGTAAATGCTCTCAAAATTGTAAATACTGTGCGCAGAGTTCACATTATAGAACTCAAATAGAATCGTATCCGCTTATAGATATTGAAAAAGTAAGCCAATCGGCACTTGATGCAAAAGCTCATAAGGCATCGCGTTTTGCAGTTGTAACATCAGGAAAAACTCCTGATGAAAGCGATTTTGACAAAATTCTTGAAATGATCGCTGAAGTGAACAAAATTGAAGGATTAAAAAGCTGTGCATCTATTGGCATTTTGAATGAAGATCAGGCAAAAAAACTTGCAAAACACGGTTTATTACGATTTCACCACAATATTAACACTGCAAGATCCTATTATCCCGAAATTTGTACAACCCACAGCTGGAATGACAGAGTAAATACCTGCAGGCTTGTAAAAAAATACGGAATGGAGCTTTGCTGCGGGGTTATTCTAGGCATGGGCGAAAGCATAGAACAGAGAGTTGAAATGGCTCTTGAATTACGTGATATTCATCCTGATTCAATTCCTGTAAATATATTGATGCCGATTCCGCAAACACCTTTTGAAAATTACTTTGATAAAATTGATGAAGAAAATATTTTGAGAACACTTGCAATTTTTAAAATAGCAAATCCTGATTCAATTTTGCGTTTATGCGGCGGCAGAATGAAATTATCCGATGAAAATCAGAAAAAAGCTTTAAGAACTTGCGTTGAAGGGATAATGACAGGCAATTATCTTACAACAACAGGCAAAACTCCCGAAGAAGATATCAAAACTATTCTTGAACTGGGGAAAAATATCAAATTGTAACAAAAATTTCATATATTCTAAAGTTTTTTAACCTTTACTCCGTTAATATTGAGGTATGAAAGGTTAATTTGTATGAGTGATGATAAAAGAATTAATTGGCATCCGCCTATGAAGGCGCCTCAGGAAGATTATTCAAAGATGTTTAAATTGGATTTAGATAACGTTTTTCATCCTGATTGGGTTAAAAACAGTCTTTGGAATGTTAAAAATAAGGCCGAAAAATCAGCTAAATCTTCAATGCAAAATGTATCGGCCGAAGCACAGAAACTTCATAAAGAATGGCGGATAGTAATGGAAGCAGAGTCAAAAGTAAAGCAAAACAGAGTTAAAATTGATCCTAACATATCAGTAAAATTTTTCGAAGAAATTACAAAAGCCGCGAAAAGGCTTAATTGTAAACCAGAAGATCTTGCCGCAATAATATACAGAGAATCTCATTTTGATCCGCAGATAAAAAGCAGCACCGGCAAATATGCGGGTTTGATACAGATGGACAAGACGACATTTGATAATCTTCCCGTAAAGAATAAATGCACCTATGCGCAATACTGTAAGCTTCCACGTGAAAAACAGCTCAAATACGCAGAAGCATATATAAAATATAGAATAAATGAAAAAGGTCTTACGGGCAAAAAATTAAGCGGAGGACAAATTTATACTCTGATTCACCGCCCTAAAGATGTTGACAGGCCATCTGCGGTAAGAATTCATCAAAGACGTGTAGATGAGGCAAAAAAAGTTCCTGCAAAAATGAAAAAACTTAATACAAAAATGTAATTAATTATATAAACAAGAAAAACCGGTATCTTATAAAAAAAGATACCGGTTTTCTCAGGCTTCGAACAAATTGTACTGTGCCGGCTTTGCATCATCGCATAGCTTGATGCTGTTTATTCTGAACAGCCGAATGCAATAGTAATGTGTTCTCTTGGATTTACAGCGGAGATTTTGTATCCGCGCGGGTCAACAAGGTAAGCAAATTCGTCGCCTGTAGTCTGGAATAAGCCCATTGTACCTGATAAAGCTGTTCTTGTAACATCGACAGGAGCTTTAACAGTTTCCCATAAGCCATCGCCTAAATTACGTGCAGCAGCACCGAATTGTCCCTGGAATACGTGTCCTAACATATAACCTGCATCGTTAGATACGTTTTCTACGGCGTTACCAAGGTTTGTAACAACACCGCCGACTGTTCTGCCTGCTACACCTACAAGAGAACCAGCAAGTGTGAACGGCATTTCAACCAATCTTGCAACAGGGTTAACCTGTTTTGATTTGTTAACCTGTGCCTGCAAAATTTGTTTAGGCAGTTTGGTTTTGCAGTCGCCGTTTTTAATGTCTGTGAATGAAAGTTTCAAAGCACCTTTATCACAACCTGAAGGTCTTATAACTTCAACAACCTGACCTGTTACGGTTGAACCGCAAGGGTATGTTACACCGTTAATTGTTACATCTTCAAGAGTATTCGCTCTGAAGTACTGGCCTACGTGAGATGATTTTGCGGTTAGCTGGTCAATCATCTTAACTTTTAATGTAGGGATCTTAACAATTTCTTCCTGTTCTACAAAAGCATTTTTGTTAACAGGGCATGCAGGACAGATGTTGTTGGCTGTTTTCGGGTTAGTATCGTAACCGAGAGCTACGCGGACTGTCTGCATCATAGAAGCAACTTCCGCACGTGTGGCTTCTTTATTAGGCATAATCATATTCGGATTTGGCGAATCTTTTAACGCACCGTTTTCGAGTGATTTTGCAACAGGAATTCTTGCCCAGTTAGGAATAGAATTACCGTCAGCATATTTGCTTAAAATTTCATCAGCTTTGCACTGATCAATATCGCAAGTCATGCCTTTTGCAATTGTTGTTAAAGCTTCGACTCTTGTTACAGGGTGGTTTGGTTTGAAGTTGCCATCAGGGTAACCCTTTAACAGATCTTCATCAACAGCTTTTGCAATAGCAGCATTCGCCCAGTTGCTTTTGGGAACATCTTTAAACAAACCTTCTCTCGGCATATCGCATTTGTCAAGGTTGAAACCTTTAACAAGAATTGTTGCAAATTCTGCACGTGAGATATTTCTGTTAGGTTTGAAATATCCGTCAGGATATCCGACTACTACATCGTTTATAGCTAATTTATCAATGTCGCATGCTGCCCAGAAACCGTTCGGAACATCAGGGAACTGGCATCCGCCAAGGTTTGCTGCTGCACCTGTTGTCTGCATAATCTGGTTAGGAATTTCATACGGAACAAAGGATTTTCTAACAGCATCAATTGAATTTGTCGACTGAAAATCAATCGGACAGTTGTTTCCGTCCATTAACCTGTCGTTTCTGTCAATCGGAATACCGTTATGTCTTGTCGGTGCTTCATTCAAACAAGGCATTTGAGTAGCGGCACCTGTAACCTGACCTTGAGATGATACTGTTGTACCGTTAATATTTGATGAAAGAACTCTCGGAGTTCCTGCAAGCGGTGTGTCTGTCGAGAAGATAGAATTTGCAGGCTGTCCTATATAGTTATTTGTACCGTAGATTGCGTTTGGATAACCATAAACCTGTTTCATATCTTTTCTGTCAGGTTTGCCTGTTTGAGGACAAACAGCACACGCAGGATCTGCAGGCTGATCACAGCTTATTTCATCAGGGCATCCGCAGTCTGATTTTTTTTCAGTTTCACACGGATCACACGGATCTGCACATGGGTCAGGTTTCTGGCAGTCGCAGTCAGGCATTGCCTTTTTACACTTTGAACATGTGTTTGGTTTTGCAGTCTCACACGGACATGCAGGACCTGTTACTACAGGCAGGGGTTCTGCACATGGCGCCGGAGTTTCCGGAGCTTCACATGGACAAGCCGCCATTGCCTGATTCAAGGAACACGTTGCTATTCCAACGGCAATTGCAGCTGCCACAGTCAGTTTTTTAATAGTCATTTTTACCTCCTTGTGTTATGAGATTTTTTTTGAAAAATCCCGAAAAAATTTTAAAAAACAAACTAATACTAGATTATGTACTTTATTCTTCCTTAGAAACATTACCGTAAGAGGTTATTCTGTCGGGCTATTTGAAAAAAACTAATATCATCAACTATGAAATAAATATTTTTTGTGATATAATCAATACAGCTTCTTGTACCACCACTTAATGGTGGTTTTTTCTTTTTGTTTCAAGTATTATATTTTTATTATGAAAAAGTTTTATCTTGCTTTATTACTTTTATGCCTTATATGCTGCGGATGCGGAAAAAAAAATACGGCCGGCGATGATTTAAGCAAAATTATCCAGCGTGATAAAATTATTATCGGAGTTAGAGATGATGCTCCGCCTTTCGGATTTAGAGACAAAGACGGTAACCTTATCGGCTATGATATTGATCTGGCAAAAATTATTACCGGTAATATTTTAGGCAATGAAAACAAAGTTAAATTTATTCCTGTTACTGCATCAAACAGAATTATGAAGCTTAACTCAGGTGAAGTTGATATACTGATTGCAACTATGTCTGTTACAAATCAAAGACAGCAAATTTTAAATTTTTCAAGACCGTATTACATTGCAGGACAGGCTATTCTAGTTAAAAGCTCCAGCAAAGCAGAATCTTTGAGCGATTTTGAAGGCGAAAAATTAATTATAGTATTTGGTTCAACAAGCGAAAGAAATCTGCGCACCAATGTTCCGGAAGTTAAAGTTATAGGATATAAAAATTATAAGCAGGCATACAAAGCCTTAAAAGCAGGGAAAGCTCAGGGAATTGTCGCAGATGATACTATACTTCTTGGATTTACGGTTAACGATAAATCAGTAAAGCTTTTACCGAAAAGATATTCAAAAGAACCCTACGCGATAGCTTTCCGTAAAGATGAATACTCTGCAAGGTTAATGAATAAAGTTAATTATGTAATTGAAAATCTGCAAAGCAGCGGAAGACTTAACAGACTCCAAGAAAAATGGAGTATAAAATAATTTT
This sequence comes from uncultured bacterium, assembly GCA_900551675.1. Lineage (GTDB taxonomy): Bacteria > Cyanobacteriota > Vampirovibrionia > Gastranaerophilales > Gastranaerophilaceae > Stercorousia. The sequence continues at coordinate 34,008 of URXH01000003.1, read as the reverse complement.
TCGATATATTATTATTTTACGAATAACGGCTGTATAAGCACGTATAAATCATTAAATAATACAAATACCAGAAGCAGTATCAATAATGAGAAAAATACCATCATTATTTTATTTGAAACTTCTTCATCAACAGGTTTTCCCTGTATTTTTTCAACAAGCAGGAATAAAAGATGTCCGCCGTCAAGCGCAGGTATAGGCAGAATATTTAATATTGCCAGATTCATTGAAATAACAGCGGTAAGTAATAGTCCGTAAAATATACCTTCACTGCTTATAATATCGCCGCCCATTTTGGTAATAAGAACAACACCATGCATATTTTTCAACGGGATCTTGCCTGTGAAGAGCTGCTTTAAAACTATAAGCATCGATTTTGTCTCATTATAAAGATAATTGTAGCTTGCACTAAACGCTGATTTTAGACCTGTAACAGGAATTAATATCTCTTTTCTGTCAAGAGTAATTCCTATAAGACCGTCTTTGTCAGAACATACAGGTTTTAAATCAACAGTTTTTCCGTCTCGCAAAACCTTCAAATACAGAGGTCTTTTACCGTCAGATAAGGCATAAGCTAAATCATTCAGCGAATAAGTCCCATCAGTTTCAACAAATTTTTTGCCTTTGACTTCATCACGCAGTTTAATTTGTTTATCTGACAGGTTAATTTCATCGGGTTTAAAAAGTTCGACAGCATTTAAAACATTTTTGCTTAATATTATTTTCCCTTCTTCTTCAATGTTATTGGGGATTTTAACAACCAGACCCTGCGGAATTATTTCGTTTTCCTTAAATGCCGGATTTATACTTTTTAAATTTTCGTAATTTTTTTGAACAATTTCTTCCTGCGTTTTGCCGTCATAAGAAGCACTATACATAGCATACAAATTAATCCCGTATTTTGTATTAACATCTGTACCGTTAATCTGCAGAATTTTGTCGCCTTTTTGCAGTCCTGAAGTCCAAACGCTTGCTTCTTTAGGCGCAACAATATCGTTTACATAAATATCAAATTTGCCTGACGGCATATTATGCCACATCACAGCCGTTAATAATACCAGAACATAAGCACAGATTACGTTGGCAATAACACCTGCTGAAAAAATAACGGCTCTTTGCCATACAGGCTTGTTCATCAATCTGTCGGGAGAATTTTGCGGTAAATCCGAATCCTTGTCATCATCAGGAAAAGATACATAACCGCCGAATAAAAAAGCATGGACAACTAATGTTATATTTCCAACCTTTTTCTCCCACAGGGTCGGACCGATAGGCAGACCTATACCAAATTTGTCAACTTTAACTTTAAAAAGTAAAGCTGTAAAAAGATGACCGAGTTCGTGGACAAGAATTAAAAGTCCGATTAGCAAAATCATTATAATGACTGACATTAGTTATCCCTCTCAAAATATTTCAATAATATAAATATTTTAGCATAAAAAAATAAATAGACATTATCCTTGAGCTATATTCCTCATAAAATTAATAATAAAAAGCTTCCGCTTTATTGCGGAAGCGCATTTTTCTAAATTAGAGTTCAGCATAATTCAGCATCGCCAAGCCCAAATTGCTCAAGAGAATTCTCTTTTGCCTGAACACAAATAAAACTCATTTCGGTATCTCCGGTATTTTCAAGAGTGCGTGATGCAGGCGGAAGAACTTTTACAGTCGAACCTTCCCTGACATTAATTTTTACATTATCGACCGTAATAACACCGATTCCTTTTAATATAATATAAACTTCTTCATTTTGGTTATGTTTATGGTTAAAAGGGACTTTAAAACCTTTTGGAACGGTATTAAGCGAAATCTCACTGCCTGTCAGCCCGAGAATGTCATGCAAAAATACTTTTCCGTTATCTCTATTGATAAGTCCGTCAATTTTTCCGAATTCTGCTGTTTTGTAATTAGTCATAAAAGCCTCCTTTTTTTAATTTGATATCTAACTATTTATCCAAAAAATTTTATCTCATTTTTTCAAGAATTTTGTCGAGAGTTTCAGCCTCATTTTCTGAAAGATTTTTATACAGCATCTCGCATAATTCATCAGAAATCTTTTCAAATATAGGCTTAAATTCCTTTCCTTTTTCGGTAAGAATTATATATGTAACTCTGCTGTCTTTATCTGACTTGACTCTTTTAACGTAACCCTGCTCTTCCAGTTTATTAACGAGTACGGTTACAGTCGGTTTAGTCCGGTGAATTTTCTCTGCGATATTTTTCATTGTTAATTTTTCATATTTATATAAAATAACAAGAATATCGCCATGGCTCGGAACAAGCCCTGTTATACCGTTATTGTGTAAACTGTCAATGATAAAACGGTTTCCCTTTTCATGTATTTCAGATATTAATGAAAGAGTTTTTTTCATAGGACTTACAAATTTATTATAATTAGATGTCTAACTTATGTCAAGTATATATTTGTTTTCTGCTGAAATTTCAGTACCCTATACTTCCATAATATAATCATTCATTACAAAGCCCGAACCAATATCTGTTACTACGGAATCTATTGTTTTAAATCCCCATTTTTTGTAAGCATTGATTGAATTTATATTTTGTTTATTAACCGTAAGCCTTACAGACTTTCCATTTGCTATCTGTTTTATTTTTTCAAAAGTTTTTGTACCTAGACCATTGTGTCTGAACTCTTTTTTTAAGTATAACTTTGACAGAAACAGATAGTCATTTTTATCAGAAATTCCAAAATAACCGGCTTTTTCACCGTTTTTTATAATAAAATAATAAGTATAACCTTCATTTTCAATCTGATTTTTTATTGCTTTTTCAGATTGAAAATTTTCCACCATATAATCAATTTGTCGGGGTGAAAGCAGGCAGATCCAGTATTCATGCCAGATAACACAAGCCAGACCTGCCAGTTCTTTTATTTGATTATTCTCAACTTTTTGGAATGTTAGCATTTTTACCCTCACCCCTGCCCTCTCCCTGAAAAGGGCGAGGGAGATGTGAATTATATATAACACTCCTCCATACCGGAGGGACTATTCAATTACCGGCTGAACAAATGTTCTTGCCGCAAGGTCTTTGTCAAGCATTAAGAGAGCTTTCTTATCATCACCGATAAGTTTCAGTGTAGCAAGAACCTGTCCGACATTATCTTCTTCTTCAACCTGTTCTTTTATATACCAGTCTAAAAATGAGATTGCTGCTCGGTCTTTAACTTCATCTGCTACATCTGCAAGTTCGTTAATAGAAGCTGTAACATATTGTTCGTGTCTCAAAATATGTTCAAAACAGTCCAGCGGTGATTGCCAATCAGTTTCAGGTTTCTCAATGGCTTCAAGGTTTACTGTTCCGCCTCTTTGATTAAGGTAATCAAACATACCCATAGCATGAGCACGTTCCTCCTGAACCTGAACAGACATCCAGTTTACAAAACCTTTCAAATTTAATCTTTCAAAATATGCCTGCATTGAAAGATATAAATATTCAGAATAAAATTCTTTGTTAATCTGTACGTTAAAAGCTTTTTCTAATTTTTCACTAATCATAATTACTTCCTCTCTTTTTATAATTTGATTTTAACACCAAAAAAAATTTTTTTAGCAATTTTTTTCTGCTTTTTGTTTTATATTAGTAAAAATAAAATGTGGAGTGTGTATGCAGGTAAACATTTACAGCCCGAGTTTTTGCGGTTATCATTCAGAATTCGGCAAAAAACTTAACAGATATTTAAATGAACCGGTTTATGATACGGTTGAAGAAAAGGGAATTGTTGATGTTTTTTCAAAGATTGTGGCAAAAAAAATGTCCCCGGCAAACGAAATGGGACGAGGTTGTCATGGAACTGTTTACGCAATTGATGATGATTATGTTTTTAAAATAGCAAATCGTGCAAAACCGCTAATTGGCACGATATCCATTATTAAAGATGAAGCAGTTAAAAATTTAAAAACATATTACGGTAATGTTATAGCCAGAATCGGTAATATGGAAATTATGAAAAATGCATTTAAGTCTAAAGATATTTTGCCTGCAGGACTCCCTATGCGTCGGATGCCCCGCGTAGAAAAATTGGAATATTATAACACTATTTATTTAAAACGATTTGTTGAACTTCCTCAATCGGCTTATGATAAAGTAGCAGAAGATTTTAAAACATTAAATTCTTTAGGCAAAGAGTTTGATACAAAAAATCCCAACAACTTTACGGCAGACGGTGATGAGATAAAAATTGTGGACGAGATATCAGACGCTTATGATACAAATCCCAATACTCTTGCCAAATTGTTTAAAGTATTTATAAACTCTTATGATGTATCACAAACTGCAGAATTTGACTATCTTGCAGTTTCGAGACGAAAAGATTTGATTAAAAAATTAATTCTTGCATCCGAGAAAGCAGAACTGCCTTTTTACTGCAATATGAATGACCGCGCTGAAATAAAACTTGCTTTTGATTTATGTGATTGTCCTGAAGGTTTTTCTAACATTCAAAGAACACTTATGGACTATAGAAGAAAATATCCTGATATGAATATGCGTCTGCAAAAAATTTCGGAATTTCTTGATGAATATAACAAACCTGATGTCGAAACAATTTCATTTTACTGTTAAATTAACAATTCAGGTAATGATTTTTTTTCATTAATTACTTATAAGTAAGTATGTTATGAAAAATAATGCTGTAAATAAATTGTTAAAAGCTCTGGGAGAAACAACCCGATTAAAACGAAACGATTATAGTAATTATATAGCCTTTCACGGAGTCGGAAATGCTTATTCAAAACGTTGGCTCGGCAATATCGTGCCTGCTGATGTGCTAAAGCTGTCTGTAAAAGAGGCTGTTGAAATTATTGCAACACTTTCGGAAAGCAATATTTTTTACGATAAATTCCCTGACTATATAGGAACACCGATTTACGGGGATAACTGGGGAAGGCTTGCGAATTATATAGAGATTAACGATCGTGCAATTGCCGTTATGGATAACGGGTGCACCTGCAAAGGGATTTTAAGCTGTATAAAATTACTGCCTGCAATTCCGCCTTCTGCAAAAAGCTTTGCAAACTGTATAATTCTTTCTCAAATCTGGCAGAATATTTACGGAGATGCTTATGAAAAAGGGCCTTTTGAAGAAAACTCGATTTACGGTCTGAGACTTAATGCAAGCTACAGCGACAATATAATTGATTATTCAATTGTCGACAAAATTACGCCCGAAGAACAATTAAAGGCATTTGTTGATTTAGCCCATTTTAGAGGTATAAAGGTTGGTTTCAGGCATGTGATTTCAGCAGATCAGATAAAAATTGCACGACCTTACCGCGATGATGAAATTTTCAGCTGGCAAAACCCCGAACACGTTGAAATTTATATAACCGAATGCGTAAAACTTATGAATTTGGGCTTTGAATGTATGTTTATAGATTCAGCCAAGCATATCGGCGGTTATGATATGGCAAATTACACAGGAGTCGGGGCTTTGCCTGAATACCGCCAGATGCAGTATATTTTAAACGAAATCCGCTTACGAACGGGCAAAACAAATATAAGTTTTGTAGGAGAAAAAAGTTCCGATGATTTTGAAAGATATAGAATGATGGGCTTAAATGCCGGAACTGATTTTATAACAGGCGACAATTTTGAAGCTGTAAGAAGTTTATCTGAACACCTGAAATATTACAGAGATTATGCGCCCGGTGTTGAAGTTACAAACGATAACAACGAAGGCGGACTTTCGTATGAGCAAAAATTAAACCGTATTAATTCAGCACTTTTCGGATATTATCTGGCGAGCGACAAACTTCCGAGTTTTATGCAGATGAATGATTTGTTCCCGTTAAGATACGACACATCTACACACCATCTTATGATGACAAACCCGTCATACTCAACAGACGGAACTGCACTAAGCCACTTTGAAAATCTTTTTGCAAAAGATGACGGAAGATATTACAACAAATGCGCGGGCGAACTTTTTGCCTATGCGTTGGAGAAATAATAATGAAGATAAGAAGGTAAGAAGATAAGAAGGTAAACTTAAAAATTTGTGCGAAGCACCGATAATAGCCTATCTTCATAACATCTTAACTTCCTATCTTCCAGAATACAAGGAGAATAAAAAATGACATTTAATCCGTTAGAAGAAAAGGGAATTCCCGTAGAAAAACAGCTCAGAAGCTGGCATGATATTGTTAAAAGACCGTTCGACAAACATTCGGTTGGCTGCTATTCAAGAACACGACAAATTTTAATGAACGGCATTGAAGTTGAAGCATGGAATTTTAAACATAACTTTGCAAGATGCTGTCCTGATATGGAAGTTAAAAAACTTATGGCTTTATCAAGAAAAATTGAAGATATGCAGCAGACAACGGTGAACTGGCTGACTCCTGCGTGCCAGACAGTTCTTGAAACAACTTTAGGCTATGAACAGGTTGCAGTCGATTTAACAGCGTGGATGGCGCAGAACGAACCTGATGATTATGTAAAAGAAACATTCAATTTCGGACTTTTAGAGGACTTTGACCACCTTTACAGATACAGCCAGTGGGCTTATATGGTTGACGGAATTGACCCTGATAATATTCTGCAGGGAATGACAGATGTTGTTTTGAGCCGCCCGACACAAAACCACCACAACGACAACAGAGTAAGACTCCGCAAACATTATGACAGAACTACAGCTTCACCGCAGACAAAAGTAAATATTTACACTCTTGTATCGGGTGAACAGCAGACCCATAATTTTTACGCAGAACACGGCATGATGTACCCTAATGACGATTTGAGAAGAACTTTCGGCGAAATATGCGATGTAGAAGAAGAACACGTAACAATGTATGAATCTTTGATAGACCCGAATGAAACACCTTATGAAAAACTTCTTCTCCATGAATTTACCGAAGTGTGCACATACTACAACTGCTACAAAGATGAAGAAAACGACAAACTCAAACAAATATGGGAAGAATTTCTTGCATTTGAACTTGGCCATCTTCAGGTTGCCGTTGATTTACTAAAAAAATATGAAAAACGCGATCCCGAAGAAATTATCGGGAATAAAATCGTTCTGCCGTGCCACTTTGAAACCCAGAAAGAATACGTAACAAATATTCTGGAAAACGAAATCGATAAACGTCATGATGACAATTTCGGCTACACAACAATTGATAAACTTCCAGAAGATTGGCCGAGTTATCACGCACAGGAAGTTTTGAACGGTGAAGGAGCACCGACAGAGCAAACAATTCAGCTTATAAAAACAGCTCTTAATATGGATATAGTAACGGCAGAACCTAAATTGCGCAAAAAAGAACCTGATCTTTTAAAACGCGGTTTAGAAGAAAAAGCACAGGCGCCGAACACTGTACCGGTTGAAGATTATGAGGAATTTGTGAAAGGAAAACCCATGGAGTTTTAATTTATGCATAATAAATTCTTAAAAATCTTGAAAATAACAGCTTATGCAGGACTGATTACGGCAAGCATTTTTTCAATTCTTAACGGAATGAAAGAAAAAAAGAAAAAAGAAGATAGAGAAAAAATGCTTCTAATTGCAAGGCAGATAGATGCCCAAATCCGTAACACAAATCGAAAAACTTCTCCCCGCTATCACGAAAAAAATCAGATAAAATATGATGAATTATGGGGTAATAATGAATCTTCCGGCAACTGATTAAACGGCACCTTAAAAAGGTGCCGTTTTTATTGATAATAACACCATACTAAATTTGTTTTCATCATTTTATGGTCATAAGCCTTTATATGAGATTAACCAATCCTGTCGAATGGTCAAAGTGGCATTTTGCAATCTGTAATTTCCCGGACTTAACAGCTTCGTTAATAATAACTGAATGTTTCATCAAATAATCTTCAACCCATTTAGTATGCTCCTGAGCAAAAAAGTTATGACATTCTATATTTTCTTTATGATTCAAGACAGGATATACACATTTTAAGATTGACGCAAAATCCTTCATCGGCTCTGGATAGTGCTCCTTTGCATATTTCATAACTCCGCAGTCGTCATGGCCCAGAAGTATCAGTAAAGGTACCTCAAGTTTTTTTACCGCATATTCAACACTTTCAACAACATTAGGCCCTGTAGTCATTCCGGCAACTCTTACAACAAAAAGTTCACCGATACCGCAATCAAATATAATTTCAGGAACCACACGGCTGTCAGAACAGGTCAAAACACACGCATAAGGTTCTTGATGAAATGCGAATTTTTTCAAAGTTTCAAGCGACATGTTTTTAGCGGTCGGTGTGCCGTTTACAAAATTTTTGTTCCCTTCAAGGAGTTTTTCAAGTTCTTTTTTAGCTTTTTCTATCATAAGAATATTCTAAATAATTATTATAGAAAAAGCAATAGCATAATACTTATAACTGCGTTTTATGGTATTAATATTATATTTAAGGAACCTTAACATATATTTATGCTAAAATTGATATGTGTGATTTAAAAAAGAGAGATATTATGGAAAAAATTATTGATTTTATAAAAAAACATAGTGATTTATTTACATTTTTAGGGCTTTTAATTTTATGCTATTTTGTATTTTTCTTTAATATAGGCAGTTACGCTTTAATGGATGTTGATGAAACCCGCTATGTTTCTATGGCAAGAGATATGTTTCACAGCAGGGATTTTTTAACGCTTTATTTAAACGGCGAATACTTTTTTGAAAAACCCCCTCTTTATTTCTGGGGAGAATGTTTATCTTTTGCAATTTTTGGAAAGGTAACAGAATTTACGGCGCGTTTTCCCGTCGCACTATACGGAAGCTTATCAGCTCTGCTTGTTTATTTTACGGGTAAAAAAGTTGTATCGAGGCGTTTTGGCGTAATATCAGCAATAATTCTTGCAACAACTCTTGAATTTGTAATGCTTGCAAAATTTGCTATCCTTGATATTGTTGTAACAACATGTATCGGATTTTCCGTTATGTTCGGGCTTTTGACTCAATTTGTTGAAGACAGAAACAAAAAATATATGTGGTGGCTTTTTTATATTTTTTCAGGGCTCGCAGTAATGGCAAAGGGAATTCCAGGGTTTGTCGTTCCGTTTGCCGTTATGTTTTTTGTAACTCTTGCAAACAAAACTTTTAAACAGGTTTTCAGACCGCAATATATTTTACCGGGTTTTTTATTGTTCTTTTTAATTGTGCTTCCATGGCATATTATTATGTTCAAAATCCACGATCCTTTATTTTTTAACGAATACATTATGAAACACCATATAAACCGATTTTTCTCATCAAGCCAGATTGACAGAGAACAGCCTTTCTGGTTTTACTTTGTAACTATATTCTGGGGATTAATTCCATGGGTATTTTCAGCAATTTCGGCAGGGATTGCAAAACTTGTAACCATCAAAAGCTTTGACTTTAAAAATATGACAGACAGACAAAAATTTCTGCTGTTCAATATTATAGGTTTTGCAGTAACTTTGCTTTTCTTTTCTGCTTCAAGAACAAAACTTATAACATATATTCTCCCTGTATATTTCTTCACATCCTTTATAATCGGCTCGTTGTGGGAGAATTATATATTCAACGAAAAATATAAAAAACCTGTTAATATTTCAGTTTATATTTTAGGAGGAATTTGTATACTGGCAGCGTTTGTAACATGTTTTTCAAAGTATTTTTTACCCTCTCAAATGTATGCTGATTTTCTGATTATAAAATGGTTCTGTATAATTATGGTAGCGATTTTCGGAATTTCAAGCATAATATGCGCGGTGAAAAATTCCCCGAAAGGCGTTTTTGCCTGCTACGCACTCCTTATAATCATAACTTCCGCTTTCGGAACAAAATTATTTTACAATATGGATTACGAATTCGGACAGAATGATTTGATGAAGTTTGCAAAATACGCTAAAGAAAATAACAAAAAAATTGTTGTTTTAAATAACGAAAGAAAATATTCCGTACTTTATTATTACGGATCTTATGTTGATAAAGAAAATAAGAGCAAAGTTTACTTCATCTCGCAGAACGATGAACAGGAAATGGCAAAACTCGGCCATATTTTGGATGACAGAGATGTTGTTGTTGTCGTGAGAGAAAAACAAATGCCTCAGGTAGATAGAACTCTTGATTTTGACATAATATTGGACGGCAGAAAATATTCACTCGTGAAGGTTCATTAATGCTTAAAAGATATGAAAAATTCCTTGAAAAATTAGATAAAAGACTTGACAAATATTTTGAAGAACAGTGCGAATTTATCAAATGCAAACCGGGCTGTTCTTTATGCTGTGAAGTCGGGGAATATCCTTTTTCAAGGCTTGAACTTGAATATTTAATGTCGGGGTTTGTTGAGCTTCCTTTTGGAATAAAACATAATATAAAAGAAGAAATTAAACGATTGAAGCGTGAAAATCCGAAATTATATAAATGTCCGTTTTTGATTAACAATATGTGCAGTGTTTACAAATACAGAGGGATTGTCTGCCGTACGCACGGACTTGCATGGTATGATGAAGATGAAAATCGAATACGCCTTCCTTATTGTGTCAATGTCGGATTAAATTATGCAAAAGTTTTTGACCGCGAAACAGGAGAAGTTTTTCTGCAAAATCCAATAAAAGAACATCTTAGAATTGACAGCATATTAAGAAGTCCTGAAGCTGAGGAATACGAACTTGAGTGCGGAGAAATAAGACCTTTAAAAGATTGGTTTTAATAATAGTTACTTGTTTAAATTATTTTATATTACTTAGATGCAGGGAAGCACCGAACCTCCGCAACGCACACAAATTTTCAAATCCAGTTTTTCGGGAATTATATCGCAGTTTATTTATCTTCAACGAACTCTATACGGTAGCCGAGTTCTTTGAGGATTAATTCAATTTCACGAATTGTAACAGTTTTTCTTGATATTTTTGATGAAATGTTATTACCGTTAAATTTAGGGTTGTTAGTTCTATTACTAATAATTTCACAAACTTTTTTGAAAGTTTTACCCTGTTTTGAAATTATACTTTTTAATTCATTTCTTACATTCATTATTAACATTATAGATTTTGTTGCAAAACAATTCTATATATGTTATTAATATGTTATAATACATAATATAATGTTATATAACATATTAATGTTAAGGAGAACTATGAAGCAACAGGATAGACTTTTACTGCAGTTACTTGCATTTGACCTTATCAAACTTAACAAAGATCTTGCGGGTTTTACACAAGAATTTTCACCGGAAGCTGCAGATTCATACTGTCAGACAGCAATTTTGATGAATGAGATGCTCAATGCCATTAACGATTTTGAATCTAAACTTCTTCTGCTTGCCGGCACAGTTAAAGAAAAACCTTTAGTGCAGATACTTCAAATACAGGTACACAGAACTCAACACCAGGGAAATAAATGTTACAAGCGCGCCATATTTCATAAACCGCATAAAAGAAATAGGATGGCCGTTTACTGCTGCAGTTTCACTCACAATAACATTTGCCGCAGCTCCTATAATTGTTAAATTTCCTCCAAGGCATGCCCCTAAAGATAATGCCCACCACAGAGGATAATGACCTGCGCCCGAATACGGAAGAGCATGCTGAATTTCGGCAATCATCGGCGCCATTGTAGCTGTATAAGGGATATTATCAACAATTCCCGATAAAATACCCGATCCCCAGAGAATTAACATAGCAGCCGCATCCAAACTTCCGTTTGTTAATTCTATAAGCTTCTGAGCAAGGTAACTTATCCCTCCGTTTGCCTCAAAACCGCCGATGATTATAAACAAACCTATAAAGAAAAAAATAGTAAGCCACTCTACATCTTTATAAACTTCCTTCGGATTTTCAAACAAAAGCAGAAAAGCAGAACCTGCAGCAGCAAAAACGTAAGCAGGAATACCTGTTGCATCATGGGTTACAAATCCAGTGATTACAAGCACTAGCGTAATCATTGAACGTATCATCAAATTTTTGTCAGTAATTGTTTCAGAATTATCAAGATTTGCTATATGTTCCATTTTTTCTTTTGATGCAGTAAGAGAATTTCTGAACATATATATTAAAACTCCCGTACAGACCGCAAAAATTATTACAACAATAAGAGTCAATTCATTTACAAAGTCCATAAAACTTAATCCCGCCTTTGCTCCTATTATAATATTCGGCGGATCTCCGATAAGCGTTGCCGTACCGCCTATATTGGAAGCAAGAACCTCCGTTATCAAAAACGGCACAGGATCACATTCAAATTCTTTTGCGATTATAAAGGTTACAGGCATAATCAAAACAACGGTGGTTACGTTATCAAGAAATGCCGAAGCAACAGCGGTAAATACGGCAAGTGCAAACAAAACAAATTTCGGATGACCTTTAGTATATTTTAAAAGCTCAAGCGCCATCCATTTAAACACTCCGCTTTTCGATGCAATATGCACAATTATCATCATTCCGACAAGCAGAAATATCACATCAAATTCAATATATTCAAATACAGATTTTATATATTGGGAAAGATTACTGTCATAATGTCCGTGAAACGGAATTAAACCCAAAAGCATGGTTAATGAAGCACCCGCAAGAGCCACAACAGATTTTTGAACTTTTTCCGCTGCGATAAAAATATATGCAATTAAAAGAATTGCACCTGATATAATCATTCCGTAGTTTTGACTTAATTCGTTTAACATAAATTTCCCTTATAAATTAAAAAGCAACCTTTTCTTTTTCGAATTTAACCCACAAATATTTATTTGCACTCCAAAAAGAAAAACTTCCTGCAAACGGGTGTATTTTTTATTTATTATATCATAAACATTAATTTGTGTAAAAATTCAGCCCAAATCAGTAGTAAAATATAAAATAATGAGTTATACTACAAATGTAATAGGAATTGTAAAATAGTTTTTTATATTAACTTGTATTGTTCTGTTTATTTAAACAGCATCTTATGCCGTCTAAACGGCGTATTGTTTTTACAGAAAAATATTATAAAATAGTTTAAGTAATGTAAAACTCAACATCATATAAGGCAAAAATATTTTGTCAGCAGTTTTATAAAAAATGTGTGTAGGTGTAAGTATTGAACGAAAATAAAGAAAAACTGATAAAAGAAACAAAGGCTCAAAAGCCTGAAAAAGCTCATAAAACTGTTTCCAATCCTCTTGCAAAACAGTTAAATGAGCTCAGAAAACCTGCTTTGAAAAAAGCTGCCCCCGGCAAAACAGATATTAAACCTGCATTAAAAACAAATGATAAAAAAACACAGAAAATTACAAATCCTATAACTGCCGAAACATCAAGTATAGTTGCAAGAATAAATAACTTTAATACCAACAAAACAGCTAACAGAATGTATGCAGGATATATGAATACATCACCTGTTAACTCACACAGAGTTATAGATTACACAGAGCTTGTACACAGTTTGAAAGATGCATTTGCGAATAAAACCGGCGTGCATGACCTTTTTACGGCTGTTCATGATTTATTTACAGAAAATTTAAACAGTGTATTTACGGCATTCGGAGTTTTTCATGAAAAGTCAAAATGCATAAATATAAAACTGTTTACACCTATGGGGAGCACTTATACATCAAAAATTCTCCTGTCCGATGAAGCAAATCCGGTAGTTCAATGTTTTAAGACAGCTTCTGCTGTGGTAAAATATGATAATAAATTTTTAAATATTCCGTATCTGCAGAATTCATCAGCTCTTATGCTTCCGCTAAATTCGGTAAGCGGATGCAAAGGAGTCATGATAATCGGGAAAGACGACCTTGAAAATCACATTGATCTGTTTTCGTTTATCGCAAATTACTGCGCGCTTTTTATGGATAATGTCGAACTTCTTGAGCAGACTAATAAATATGCAAATACTGACACACTTACAGGCTTATACACGCACAGAGGATTTCAGGAAGTTTTGAAAGCCGAACTTAAAAAAGCTGAGGATAATGAATCAAATCTTTCTATTGTAATGCTGGATGTTAATAATATCTCAAAAATTAACAGAGAACTCGGACATGCCAAAGGCGACGAGGTAATAAAACTCCTTGCAGAAAAGGTTAAACAGAATATAAGAAGCACAGATAAAGCAGGCCGTTACGGCGGTGATGAGATTGCAATAATTCTCCCTGATACCAACACCCCTGATGCAAAATATCTTGCTGAATATATAACTTATTGCCTGTCCTGCTGTTTTGTGGACGATGTCGGCCCAGTCAAGGTTTCCGTAGGGATTGCAACATACCCTGAATGCAGCCGCGATCAGGAAAAGCTTTTAATTCTCGCGGAACAGGCAATGTATATATCGCAGGCAAAAGGCTACAAAGAAGGAATGTCTGCAATTATAAGCTCTTCAGATTTCAATTTCTGGGATAATGATGCCCTTAATTCATTTGCGGAAGTCGTTGCAAAACGTCATTCACAACTCGGTATTGATTTTGAAGAAGAACTTGTCCATAAATTCAATAATGAACAAATTGTTTCTCAAAATCACCTTATGGAGCTTGCGAATTCTTTAGCAGGTGCAATTGATGCGAAAGATCCTTATACCAAAGGCCATTCGACATCTGTTTCAAGATACTCTGAAGCTCTTGCACGTGCGATTAATCTGCCTGAGGATGAAGTACAGAGGATTAAGCTCGGTGCACTTTTGCATGATGTCGGCAAAATCGGTATTCCGGAAAATGTTCTCAAAAAACCAGGCAAACTCGAAAATGATGAATGGGAAATTATGAAACAACACCCTGTCATAGGCGCCGAAAAAGTTTTGAAACCAAATGAAGCTCTGCGCGATTTAATTCCGATTGTAAAATACCACCATGAACATCTGGATGGAAGCGGTTATCCGGAACACTTGAAAGGCGATAAAATTCCGCTTGCCGCAAGGATTGTTGCTGTTGCCGATACTTACCATGCCCTGATTTCAGACAGACCTTACCGTAAAGGGATGAGCGTTGAAAAAGCCTGCGAAATTTTAAAAGAAGGCGCCGGAAAACTCTGGGATGCAGATCTTGTAAGACAATTCATCAGCATTGCACCATCACTATCTACAAGTATTTAGAGACTTATATCAAGTTTACACTACAAGTATCAAAAATACTTAAATTGTTTCAGTATTTTTGATATAGGTTAATCTGAAAAAATAAACTTTAAACAACAGCATATTTTAGTTATGCTAATAAGGCTCTAACCTGTAATCTTGACAAATGTTACTTTATCGGCAATAATGATGGTAAGGGTTATCAGATAAATGAAAGGTTGGATTATGCGAATTAATAATGCTTTGAACTGCCCCCCCCCCGACAGGATGCAGATATAACTAGATTTTTACGGTTATTTGGGTGTAAAAAGCAATTTAATTCTTTTTATTATAATAAATCTGCATTTACACTTTATAAAGGTTATAAACAAACAGCTCTTTTAAACAAACCTGACAAGAGAGCATTTACATTGGCAGAAATTTTAATAACACTTGGTATAATCGGTGTTGTTGCAGCAATGACAATGCCGCCATTGATCGCAAATTATCAGAAAAATGTCCTGCATACACAGTTTAAAAAATCTTACAGTGAGCTATCTCAGGCAGTTATGCTTTTGAAGGCTAAGGAAGATATAAATATATTTGAATATGCGAAGGATAATGACTCTCAAGCTGCATTGGATATGTTAATGACACAGATAAAAGGGGCTTCGGTATTAGAAGGTTCAAAAAGTATTACCAATTTTTTTAGATTGGTTTATGAACCAAGGGCGCTTAATAAAAAAACAATTCTTGGATATTATTGTGATGCTACGAATGTATACAGAGCACCAAATGGAGCCTTTTATTTAATGGATGATGCGCCATCTAATAAAAGTCTTGCAGATCCAAAATTATGTATAGATACTAACGGAAGCAAAAGACCGAATTCTCTCGGACATGATATTTTTGTTTTTGCGTTTACTTCCGAAGGAAATCTTGTCCCTTTTACTTATAAATGGACAGTTGCCCAAACTATAGAAAAGCTTGACAACCTATCTTCACAATGTTCATATACATCGAGTTTGGCTTACTCTTGCAGTTATTATGCACTGTCTGATATAAGCCCTGAAGATTCTTCCAAAAGCTACTGGAAAGACTTTTTGAGATAAAGTTATTTTTTCCTGAATATAATTGAACCGGGAACAATAAATGCCATATCTATAGACTTTTCAATTTTTTGAATATGTTCCGGAAGCTGTGAAAAAAATGGTCTGAAATTTATAGGATTTCGTTTTTCTGATACTCTTAGAATTTTCATTCTATCCATTGCGTAATCCCAGAATACCTGTGCATCAAGAACTTTTGGCGGATAAGCGGGATAGGCGCCGGCGGCGCCGCATTCCAGATCTTCTATAATATAATAACCGCCGGATTTAAGAAGCGGAAATAACATTTCAAAAGATCGTCTTTGATCCCCCCATGCATGCGAACAATCATCAATAATACACATAATATCTTCATTAAATGATGCAAGCTTCGCCGGAAGAGTATTGGCAACGGCATCCGAACATATAAACGAAATTCTGTCTTCTTCAAGAGAAGATAACTTTTCGTTTAAATCTACGCCAATTATATGTGCATGAGGGAAATATTCCTTCCACATTTTTAACGAAGCTCCTGTATAACATCCGAGTTCCACAAGCGTAAATTTTTCATCGCGCAATGCGGATAAGAAAATTTCATAATGCCTTAAATAATCATGCCCCGCAACAATATTATCACGTCTATTATATTTAGATGCTTTATCAGTATTGTATTTAAGCCCGAGTTTATCCAAAATTCCGAATTCTCTCATTAATAACTCCTTTTTGTTTTAATTATACAATTATATCAATACTATTGCAAATAGACAACATCTGTTGTCTAAAAATGGCTCATGCTTGCATAATTTCAAAAATAGTGTATAATTATATGAATTAAAGGAATTTTGCAAAAGGTTTCTTTAAAGTACCACTTTAAATCAGGAGAAGAAAAATGTACCAAGATGAAAAACTTGTATGTGAAGATTGCGGCGCAGAATTCGTCTTCACTGCAGGTGAACAGGAATTTTACGCAGAAAAGGGTTTGGTTAACAAACCGAAAAGATGTCCGGAATGCAGAAAAACACGCAGAAAAAACAACAGACGCCACAGAAAAATGTATGAAGCTGTTTGTTCAAAATGCGGAGCTCAGACTCAGGTTCCGTTTAAACCTATTCCGGGGAAAGAAGTCTATTGCAAAGATTGCTTCGTAAAAGAACAGGAAAACGCTGAACAAAGTGAAGAATAGAACAATTTAACGGAAATATTTTATAAATAAAAAACATTTTTGTCATTCTGAATTAATTTCAGAATCTCAATCAGATCCTGAAACAAGTTCAGGATGACATAACATACAAAAATGGGGTTTTATTTACATTAACAAACAGACCGGATAAATTACCGGTCTGTTTGTTGTTTTATACGCCTATGCAGCTGTTTAAATATTCTATTGTGCTTATTTTTTCATCGTACAAATACTTTATGAAATTCAAATATGAAGGATTATATGAAGTTATTACAAGGTTTATTTCAAATCCGTCAGTGCAGAAAGGTTCATAGTCATACACAACATAGCTGTTATATTTACTTTTCCATTCCTTTCTCTCGATACGGCTGTTGTTTTCTTCTATAATATCTTCAAGCCACCCGAGAATGTCTTTATTCACATTTTTCATTTCCAAGCGATTGTACTTGCTGCAATCATGGCAATCATTTCCCATTAACATGTTAAGTTACTCCACAAAATGTTATAGTTAAATTGTAAGGCTTTTTTTATAGGAAATAATCCCCTTTAGGTATAAGTATTAAATAGTGAAATATGGTGATTTATTATTTTTATTTGGGAGATTTAAGATAGGAGGGTAAGCTGTTTACTTTAAAACAGCTTATCTTCTAATCGTCATACCTTCTTATCTTCCATTTAACAAGGTCTGCCTTGCGCTTTTCTGCCCCTGATTTAGTTTTTATTTCTTTATAATTAATTGAAAAAAAAATTTTTTTATTGAATTATGAAAAAGGGTTATTGTAGAAAAAATAAGGATTTTGCATGAACGAAAAACGTATATTGATAGTTGATGATGATGATGAAATCAGGGATCTTCTGGAATTTGACGTCAGGGCAAGCGGTTATTTTGTCGATACAGCCAAAGATGGTATGGAAGGACTTAATAAAGCTTTAAATAATACGTATGATTTGATTTTGCTTGATGTTATGATGCCCAAGATGAACGGATTTGATGTATGCAAAAATATTCGTCAGGCAAAACTTGCAATTCCTATTTTGATGCTCACAGCTAAAGGGACTATTGATGATAAGACAGAAGGTTTTGACTGCGGGGCTGATGATTATCTTGTAAAACCTTTTGACATTCAGGAAGTTCTTTTAAGAATAAGAGTGTTATTAAGAAGAAATCAGGTTGTTGAAGATAAAACAGCACTTTCCGATGAAGTTTTGAAGGCCGGTGATATAGAAATTTTTCCTGAAACTCTTGAGGCTGTTATAGTAAATAAAAAAGTTAAGCTTACCCCAACTGAATTTGAAATTTTATACTGTCTTATGCAGCATTTTAATAATGCGGTAACACTTGCAACACTTTTAGATGAGGTATGGGGCTATGACAGCGATGAAGATGTGAGAATGCTCAGAGTTCATGTGGGCGGTTTGAGAAATAAAATAGAGCCTGATACAAAAAGAACCGCAGCAAATACTTCTAAAATTTCTCCGGAGCAGTCAGAATGGGTGAAAAAACCGAAATATCTGCATACAGTTACAAATGTAGGGTATAAATTAACACCGTTCGGTGAAGGTTAAGTCTTATGTTCGGGAAACATTTAAAAATTGTTGAACAAATTGCAATCGTATTTATTTTTGCTGTTGTTGTTCCGATGACAATCAGCGGTTTTATTATAAACAATATTAACCAGCAGTCTATGAGATACCAGCTCAGAGAATCTGCTGTTTTGATTGCGAATATGGTATCGGATGAAATAGATTTTTTCAATAAAACTGTTACAAGCAATCTTGAACAGGCTGTCTTTTCACTGCAGTATTTCCCGACCAAAAAAGCAAAAAACGCTTATCTTAATTCAATTGCAAAAACTCTTCCCGACTGTGAAGATTTGGAGCTGGCAGATGAAAAACAGTTGGCTGAAATAGACAGGCAGAATACTCTTAATAAAAAAGCGACTTTTCCCCTAAAAATATCTAATAATCAATATCTTGTGGCAACTTATAAACTTGATGCGGTTAAAGATGAATTATTTCGTTCCTTAGCTGATGAAAAAAGACAGATTTACGTTCTCACAAAAGACGGCTATTTGATTGCAGAACACAATTACACTGAAGATGCTTATAAAAAAACAATTTCTCTTCTGCCTGACAAATTGAAAAAAGATAAACCCGTAATTTTCGGTGATGTAAAAAACCAGCCGCTTGTGTATGTTTCAAAAGTCGACCCTGAAATTACGATCATTGTAAACACAACCGAAAAAATTACTAAAAAAGCTATTACAAATAACAGTTTAAAAATTATTCTATCCTTTTTATTTGCAACTTTTACAATTATTTTTGTTGTCGGGTTGTATACATATTACCTTTATATCAATATAAGACAGTTGTTTAAAGGGATTATTGCGATTTCAAAAGGTAATTACGAACGTCAGATAAGGCTTTTAACAACAGCATTCACCCCGCATGAAATTATATTTCTTGCATTTGAATTCAACCGTATGGCAACTGAAATCCACAAATCCTATATTCAATTAAAGAAAAATAACGTTGAACTCAAAGAGTTGAATGAATTTCGTTCAAACTTAATTGATACGGTAAGCCATGAACTCAGAACACCTTTGACAAGCATTCAGGGCTACACAACAAGATTAATGCGTCAGGATATTACGATTGATGAAGAAACAAAGCAAAAATCATTGCGGATAATAAAAGAGCAGTCCGAACGCCTGAAACGTCTGATTGAAGATTTGCTTACAATACCCGATATTGAAGGCATGCGTTTAAGGACGAATATTGAACAGGTTTGGCTGCCTGAAATACTTGAAGAAGCGCGGGTTCTGATAAAAAATAAAGATAACAAAGAAATTATCTTCAATATAGGTGAAGATTTTCCACTTATAGAAGCAGATAAAGACAGACTGCTTCAGGTATTTGTAAATTTGCTTGAAAATGCAGCGAAATACGGAGCAGATGACTCCAAAATTGTAGTAGATACTGCTGTTTTAGATGATACTGCTAAAATATTTGTAAAGAATGACTGCAAAGTTATTCCGCCAAAACAGTTGAAAAAGCTTTTCGAAAAATTTGTCCGCCTTGACGACAACACAACAAGAACAACACGCGGCACAGGTCTGGGGTTGTTTATTGTCAAAGGACTTGTAGAGGCAATGAACGGCGAAATTAAATTACACAGCGATAAAAATTGCGGTTTCTGCGTTGAATTGACGTTCAAGCTTGCTAAAATTTCGGAGAATGTATAAATGGAACGTGCAATCAAGTTAGCAAACAACGCCAAGGGAGAAATTCCTGTCGGAGCCTTGATAATTAAAGACAGAGAGGTTATAGCAGAGACATTTAACCAGAAAGAAACACTTAATGATGTAACAGCCCACGCAGAAATTCTTGCAATACGGGAAGCAGAACAAAAACTCGGACGCTGGAGGTTAGATGACTGTGAAATGTATGTTACTCTTGAACCCTGTCCCATGTGCGCATGGGCAATAGTTTCCGCGCGGATAAAAACTGTTTATTTCGGATCTTATGACCATAACTACGGCGCTTTAGGCTCCGTTATTGATGTGAGAAAACTTGCGAATTCAAATATGAAAGTTTATGGCGGAATTATGGAAGAAGAGTGTGATAAAATATTAAAGGAATATTTCAAGGAGCTGAGAAATGATTACAAAAACCGAAATTGACAAATTAGCTGAAACTTATGAAAATATTGATTTTATAAAAGACGATCCCGTTCGCGTTCCGAATAGATTTACTGAAAAAAAAGATATTGAAATTGCAGGTTTTATTGCCTCTCTTGTGGCATACGGCAGACGCGAAGTTTTTTTGAAAAAATTAGACACTCTATTTGAGATCGCACAGAATGAACCTTTGAATTTTATTCTGAATTTTGAACCTAAAATTCTCGGGGATTTTAATTACCGTTTTGGTAAACCTGATGATTTTGCTCAAATTTTTACTATACTCAGGAATTTATATTCCAAAAGCGGCGGCCTGGAGGAACTTTTTAAATACGGTTACCAAAATCCGATTGAAGGTAATATGTTTATACCTGTAACGGATTTCTTTTATGCACAAGCTACAAATAACGACTCTCAGGGATTCAAATTTATGATACCGGATGCCCGCAAAGGCAGTGCTATGAAGCGTATGTGTATGTATCTTCGCTGGATGGTCAGAAAAGGTCCTGTGGATTTCGGATTATGGGACTTTATGAAGCCGTCTGAACTTTTAATCCCTCTTGATACTCATGTCGCAAGGCTTTCACGTGAAATGGGGCTTTTAACACGTAATGCAAATGATTTTAAATCAGTTCTTGAAATAACTGAAAATCTCCGTAAATTTGACCCTGAAGATCCTGCAAAATACGACTTTGCCATGTTTGGATACGGAGTAACACATAAAACAGCAAAATAACAAATTTGACTTTACTTATCAATTAAGTTATAAATATATTAGGTGAATTAAGATGTGTCTGGAAAAAGAAATTAAAACTTTAATTATTGAATCGCTTGAATTAGAGGACATAACAACTGATGATATTAAAGATGATGAGCCGTTATTTATCAGCGGACTCGGCTTAGACAGTATCGATGCTTTAGAACTCGGTATGGCTTTGAAAAAAAAATATCATATTGATTTAAGCGAAGATAAAGAAGAAAATAAAAAACATTTCTACTCTGTTAAGACTATAGCTGACTATATCAGAAGCTGCAAGAGCTCTGAACAAAAATAAAAAAGGATTGGCATAAGTGGCAAAATACACAAAAGATGAAATCTTTGATAATTTAAAAAGTATTCTGGCTGATGATTTTGAAATCGAGCCTGACAAACTTGTGCACGATGCAAATTTGTTTGAAGATTTGGAACTTGATAGTATTGATGCCGTTGATCTGGCCGTAAAACTGCAGGAATTTACGGGACAAAAAATTCCGCCTGAAAATTTTAAACAGATTAAAACGCTGGATGATATTGTTACAGCTGTTGAAAAACTGGTTTAAAACAGCAGAACGGAAGGCAATATGTCAGAAGCTCAAGCCGTTTTTATAAAAAAACTTAAACCTTTACTGCCGTTTACAGGTACTTTATGTATTGTTTTGCTTTTCCATTTCAGCAAGGTTTATGTGTTAAAATTTTATCCTGTTATTGTAAATTCATTTATTTTCTGTGTATTTTTTGCATCTTTGTTTTGCAGAGAAACGGTTATTCAAAAATTTGCAAAAAAAATGGAAGGCGGAGTGCTGGATGATTTTACAAGGAATTACACGCGAAATTTGACTTATGTCTGGTGTATTTTTTTGTTCATAAACCTTTCAATATCAATAGCAACCGTTTTCATGCCCGCGAAAATCTGGGCATTATATAATGCATGTATTTCATATATTGCACTCGGTGTAATGTTCGGGGTAGAATATATTGTAAGAATTATTTTGAGAGCAAGGCACAAAAAGCATGCAAGATAGTAAAAAACATTTTATATTCCAAACATCAGGTTCATGCGGGGAGCCAAAAACCGTTAAAAAAAGTTATGAAGCGCTTATTACAGAAGCCCGAGATATGGCTGAATTTTTCAAGTTCCCCTCTGATACTGTTATCGTATCAACAGTAAGTCCCGAACACATGTACGGCATGACATTTACTGTTATGCTTCCGGAAGCTGCAGGGTACAGGGTTGATAAAGAAAGAATTTTTTATACCGAAGATATAAAAGATTACGAAAAATTTATTTTTGTCTCAACACCGTCTTTTCTTGAAAAACTTGCTAAATATGAATTCAAATTTAAAAATAAACCTCTAATGATACTGAGTGCCGGAGCAACACTTAATGACAGAGTTTTTGAATATCTTGAAGGAATATCTGAAGGTGTTACGGAAATTTACGGAAGCTCGGAAGCCGGTGTAATTGCGTACAGGCAATCTCATAACAGCATTTTAAAACCATTTGATAACGTCTGTATGGAAGTTAAGAGCGATAAAATTATAGTAAAATCAAAATATTTTGACGAACCTGAAATTGTTTTAGATGATGAGCTTGAATTTTTTGATAAAGGTTTTAAAGTCAAAGGGCGCCTTGACAGGATTGTAAAAATTCAGGAAAAACGCATTTCTTTAGCGGAAGTTGAAAATGATTTAAATTCATCTGATTTAATTGAAAAGTCATATTGCCTGAAGTTGAATGACAGACTTTGTGCGGCAGTTGTATTGGATGAAAAAGGCAGACAAATTTTAGAAAAAAACGGAAAATTTAAACTTGTAAAAACTATAAAATCTAATATGGCGGGTGCAGCGGCACGCTGCAAAAAATGGCGGTTTTTGTTTGACCTGCCTGTAAATGAACGCGGAAAAATTAACGGAAAAAGAATAAAAGAAATTTTTAATACAAATATAACTTATCCTTATGTTATTGATTATTTAATAAACAGTACAGATGCAAAATTCGATTTAATTTTTCCGCGTGGAAGTAATTTCTTTAGGGGACATTTCACAAATTTTCCGATTTTGCCGGGAGTTGTACAATTATTTTTCGTAAAAGAATTTATAAAAGACGGATTTAATCTCGATTTTGTACCGCAAAAAGTTAAGAAGGTTAAATTTTCATCTATCATCAAACCCGATGAAAAAGTAACCCTGTACCTGAAAAAATCGGAAACTTCCATTGATTATAAATTTACAAAAGGTGATAAAATTTTTTCTTCCGGCACTTTTGTTTTATAATAATACTATGAAAAAGATTTCGGCAGAAATGATACTGGATGTGCCTTTTTATGACGCTGATTCAATGAAGGTTGTATGGCACGGGAATTATGTAAAATATCTCGAAATTGCAAGATGTAATCTTTTGTCCAAAGTCGGCTATACGTATCTGGATATGATGAATGAGGGGATTGCTTATCCTGTTGCGACTATGGAATTGAAATATATAAAGTCTGCAAAATTCGGACAGAAACTCAAAATTATAACGGAAATAACCGAATATGAACCTGCTTTGTATATAAAATACGATATTTTTGATAATGAAACAGGCGAAAAACTTTTTAAAGCAAAAAGCATGCAGATATGTATTGATGCCAAAACAGGCGAAAGTATCTACAGTGCACCGAAAAAATTTGTTGAAAAACTGGAGGAGTATGCATAAAATTTTAGTTCTCACAATTTTAATTTTAGCAGGAGTAAACTTATGCCTTGCATCTGACGATATTTTTAATCATCCGTCAACAAGCAAAGAAATTTCTAAACTGATGCCTGAATTGAAAAACGCATCCTGCAAATTTGAGCAGGAAAAATATATAAGCTCAACTGTTTTAAAATCCGGCGGAAATTTTAAATTTATCAAAGATAAAGGCGCAATTTTTGAAACTTTATACCCGATAAAATCCACTGTCTCTTACACATCATCTCAAAACAGACAGATGAATGATGTAATTGTTGCTATTTCAAATAAAAATTACGCCTATTTAGATAAAAATTTCAATCTGTATTACAAAAACGAAAATGAAAAATGGATTGTCGGTCTGAAACCTAAAAAAGGTTCTGCTGTTTCTTCACAGCTTAATAATATTATCATTAAAGGCAAAACAGATATTGATAATATAAAAATTGATACTATAAAAAACGGAATTACGGATATTTCTTTTAAATGCACAGCAAATTAATTAATATTTTAAGAATATTTTTTATGTTAATGCTTGTAACTCTCGGGGTTCTGGTGTTTTTAAGACCTGCAGATACCGAAACAAATATTCTGAAAGCAGTATTTTCCTCAACGGAAGATAATATTCTTGTAGACTTGAGCAGTAAATTTTCTGCAAGGATTAACGTTATAATTGAAAATGAAAATCCCGAAAAGTCGGAAGAAATTGCAAAAACCATATATGCAAAACTCGATAAAAACGTTTTTTATACATCAGATGTAAATATTACAGGCGTTTTGTCGGATTATGAAAAATACCATAACAATCTGCTTTCTCCTGAAATGCGGAGGCTTTTAATAAACAAACAGTATGATGTTGTTGAAGAAAAAGGACTGGAAGCTCTGTATAATCCTATTATGCCGCCGATAGGATCAATAGAAGAAGATCCATTTCTTCTGTTGACTGATTTTGTGATGGGGCTTTCGGATAGAAAAGAGGTTTCAAATTTTACTCCCGTACAATTTAACAAAAAATACTACAGTCTGATTATGCTGAATGTTGACAGCGAAATTGCTCTGTCGCCTTCTGTTCTAAATGATGAGGTTAAAA
Source organism: uncultured bacterium (assembly GCA_900551675.1). Taxonomy (GTDB): domain Bacteria; phylum Cyanobacteriota; class Vampirovibrionia; order Gastranaerophilales; family Gastranaerophilaceae; genus Stercorousia. The sequence goes on along the minus strand of URXH01000003.1, from coordinate 8,534 downwards.
AACTTACGGCAATTCAAAAAGAATTTTCAAAAGACGGTACAAATGTTTATCTTGCAGGTGCTCCGGTGCACTCTTATTTTGCAAGCAGTCATTCCATTTTTGAAATTAATCTGATAAGCATTCTTTCGATTATTTTTATAATATGCCTTGTGTATTTTTATTTCGGATCAATTATTCCTTTAATCCCGATTTCCGTCAGCATTGGAGCAGGAATTTTCGCGGGCTGGAGCATGGTATCTTTAATATTTAAAGATATACATATTTTGACATTTGTATTTTCAACAACACTAATCGGAATTTGTGTCGACTATTCGCTTCATTATTTTGTATCACTTCAATCGAACAAGTCAGGACAAGATGCATTAAAAGAAATTTTTAAAAGCCTTTCGGTCAGTCTTTTAACAACTGTCGGCGCTTTTGTGGTTCTTTTATTTGCGAATTTCATACTTTTAAAACAAATTTCGGTATTTACGATAACAGGACTTGTAACCGTATATTCAATCGTTGTTCTTTTTTATCCTTATATATTTAAGAAGGCAAAAAGGCAGGATGACAGGAAGGCAGATCTATTACGGAAAATGGTTGAATGTTTTGTTTCAATATTTAAAAAAATCAACCCTCCCAACAAGTTTATTATACCCGTAATTGCTTGTATAATCCTTATCTTTGCATTTTCCCGCATAAGCTTTGACGACAACATAAAAAACATGTACGTTCCGCCAAAATTTCTTGTTAATGCGGAAAAACTTTTCGGAGAACTTGCAGGAACCGGCAGCGACATTTCATTTTTTGTTGTTAAGGGGGAGAATCTTCAAGATATATTAGAAAAAGAAGAAGCAATTTCAGATAAGCTTGAGAGTGAAAATGTTACTTATCAGGCATTGAGCCGATATATTCCGTCTGTTAAACGCCAGAAATCAAACCAGTATTTAAGAAAACAGCTTTACAAAGACAAAATCGAGGAATATGCGGTATTCTTGCCCGAATCACAGAGAATTAAACTGACTAAAGAAAAAAATGACAGAGGATTTTTAACCCTTAACAATAATTTTGATTTGTTAAAAAAGAATTTTTTGATTGATAAAAATACTTCAATAATGGTTTTAAATGATTATGAAGGTGTTTCAATCAACGGAGCACGTTTAATATCTCTCCAAAAAGACATATCATCGCAGCTTAGAAAATGCAGAATAATATGTTTGAGCCTGCTTTTGCCGATTTTTGTATTTTTATATCTTCTTTTAGCAAAAATCTACGATTTCAGATCCGCGTTAAAAATAATTTCGCCCTCAATTTGTGCTGTTTTATTTGTTTTCGGGATGCTCGGACTTTTTAACTGTCCGGTAAACCTTTTCCATCTGCTTGCAATATTTTTGATAATCGGCTTCGGACTTGATTATTCGGTATTCAGATTCGGCGGGAACAAAAAATCTGCCGATGCGGTTTTAATGTCGTGTTTGACAACTGTATTTTCATTTGCACTTCTGGGGTTTGCGGGATTTAAGCTGATAAGTTCGCTCGGCATAGTCCTTGCACTGGGACTTGTAAGCTCGTATATTTTTAGTTTAATATTGATACAGAAGGTAGGAAGATAAGAAGATAGGAGGATAAGCAATTAACTGTAAATAACTTAACTTATTCCTGCGCGTCCTGACTTCTAATATGAGGATAAAAAATGAAATACAGAAGAATAAAAAAACATATATCGCCACAGGTAAAGGCGCTGGCTGACGCACAGAAAATAGCCTTTGCCCCTCTGACTTTTCAGGCAGTTAATGCAATGCTGAAATTCGGCATTTTGGAATTTTTGGAAGAAAACCCGTCAACGGTTGAGCAAATTATTGAAAACTGTAAAGTATCAAAATACGCAGCAGAAACACTGCTTGAGGCTGCATGTGCAGCAGGGCTTGTGATTAAAACGGAGGATAAATACACAAATTCTCTTGTGGCATCTGCGTTTTTAAATAATGAAATGACAAAAGTCAATTTCAATTTTGTCAAAGATGTATGCTATCTCGGAGCTTCAGAGCTTGCAAATTCTTTTGAATCATCAGAGCCTCTGGGATGCAGAAAATTTATCGGCAATTACGATACAATTTACAATGCACTCCATTTTCTGCATCCCGACATGAAAAAGAGCTGGTTTGAATTTGATCATTTCTATTCCGACAGATGTTTTGACGAAGTTTTGAAAATTATTTTTGAAAATAACCCCGCTGAAGTTTTTGATATCGGCGGTAACACAGGGAAATTTGAACGAGCCTGCCTTGCGTTTGATAAAAACTGCACAGTTAATATGATTGATCTTCCCGAAAATATCGATGAAGCAAAAAAACATCTAAAAAATGAAAGATTAAAATTTCACGGTGTTGATGTACTTAAAAATCCTATGCCGGAGATTTCGGGCGCTGTGTTTATGAGCCAGTTTCTTGACTGTTTTTCTGAGGAACAGGTTATTCATATTTTGACAAATATAAAAAATTCAATGACTGATGATACAAAAATCTTTATTCTTGAACCTTTTACCGATAAACAATTTTTTGAAGCCGCACAATATTCGCTTGTTCATATATCGCTTTATTTTACATGTATGGCAAACGGCAAAAGCAAAATGTATTCAGAAAAACGAATGCTGGAAATGGTTGAAAAAGCAGGACTTCATCTCCATAAAAAGCATGAAAATATCGGAGTGCACGATTATACACTCTTAGAGGTAAAAAAATAGGATTAATTACAGACAACATCAGCTATAGAAAATAATGCAAAGGTAATAATATTCTCAATGAGTTTAAAATGGTACGAAGTTAAAGAACAGGCTGCAGGTCATACAAGACTTATGCTCCTGTGGTATATATATAAAATTGCAGGCAGAAAACCTGTCCAATTTATCGTATTTTTTGTAACACTTTTTGCATTTATAGGAGCGCCGCAAATCCGAAAATGTTCACAAAAATTTCAAAAAATTGCATCAGGAAACGGCAGTATAATTCAATCTTTCAAACATTTTTTAAACTATTCCTGCAGTTTAATAGATACAATGGAAATATTCACAGATAATTTCGGGATTAAAAACATTTATTTTGCCGATGAAAACGATAAACAGACACTCTATAGAGATTTTTTTGCTAAAAATGGCGTGTGCTTTTTATGCTCACATCTTGGCAACATTAATGCAATGAGAACATTTTTTAAATCAGGAACTGAAATCGACTGGATTAAAGCAAATATGTTTCTTGAGGTTAATCAATGCAAAATTTTCAAAAATTTTCTTTCTGAAATTGCGGCTAATAATCCCATAAATGTTTACCCTGTTGATAATATAGATTTGACAACATCTATCGATATAAAAGAAAGACTTAATAACGGTGAAATTATGTTTATAGCAGGCGACAGAACTTCCGCACACAATTCTGACACAATTTTCGCAAGCGAATTTTTGGGGCACGAAGCTAATTTTCCTGCAGGCGCCTTCAGATTTGTATTAATGATGGATGTGCCGGTTTATTTTATTGTCTGCACAAAAGAAAGGGACGGGAAATACGCAATCCGTCTGAAAAAATTTGTATCTGACGCGAAAAGGCGTGAAAAATTGACACAACTGCAAAACGAATATATAAACTTTCTTGAAGATTTAACAAAAAAATATCCTCTGCAATTCTATCATTTTTATGACTTTTTAGGAGCGTAGCGCTCAAACCGACACATAAATATTGAAAAAACTAGTATAGTCTTAACTTAAGAATGAGCTAGCGCTCCACACGTTAATGCCAAACCCTCCCCAAATGGGGAGGGAACAATATAATGATACCTCCTACTGACTTAGCGTCGTAGTATCTTAGTATCCTATTAAATGCATACCCCCCTCCTGCCTTCTAATCAGCCCTCACCCTAACCCTCTCCCATAGGAGAGGGAACAATATAATGATACCTCTTACTGCCTTATTGCCATAGTAACTTAGTATCCTGTTAAATGCCTTCCCTCTAATAAACCCTTATAGCAGTATTGAAAATTTATGATGTCTTTTTCTGTGATAAAATTTATTTATGATAAAAACAATTATTTTCGATTTAGACGGAACTTTATTAAACACGCTTGAAGATTTGAAAGATGCAACAAATTTTGCACTTTCCGAATTCGGTTATCCCGGACGCTCATTAGAAGAAATCAGGTGTTTTGTCGGCAACGGTGTCAGAAAACTTATAGAACGTGCTGTTCCTGAAAATTGTGAAAATATTGATGAATGTCTTTGTGTTTTTAAACAGAATTATTCAAAAAATATGTGCAGACATACAGCTCCATATGATGGTATCTTAAAGATACTATCGGATATAAAAGCTGAAGGGATTAAAATCGGTGTAGTATCTAACAAATTTGATTCAGCAGTTAAAGAATTGTGCAAAAAATATTTTGGAAATTTGGTAGATACTGCAATAGGCCAGTCAGATGATGTCCCGAAAAAACCTGCTCCTGATGGAGTTTTTAAGGCAATGAAAGAGTTAGGCGCGGATAAAAATTCCACAATTTATGCAGGAGATTCAGATGTAGATGTTCAGACGGCAAAAAATGCAAGTCTGCCTTGTATCGGCGTAACATGGGGATTTAGAGATAAGAAAGATCTTGAAGGGGCAGATTTTATTATTGATACACCATGTGATATAATAAAAACTATCAGGAGTTTGTAAATGGAAAAGCTTTCTGTAAGTCTTGAAGATTATATTGAAGAAATTTACAATCAAATATTAAAAAACGGTAATGCAAAAGTTACGGCAATAGCAGATAAACTTAATGTGAAAAAGGCATCTGTTACAGGTGCACTCAATGTTTTATCTGAAAAAAAACTTATTAATTACGCACCCTATTCACCTATTACACTTACAGCAAAAGGCGAAAAAATTGCAAAAAATATATTGCTTAAACATGAAAAACTCTCTGAATTTTTTATGGAAGTGCTGGGACTTGACAGGCAAGAAGCTGTTGAAACAGCCTGCAAAATGGAACACATTGTATCTGACAGGCTCTTTAATAATATGGTTAAATTAACCGCATTTGCTAAAACAAATTTATCTGACAAAATTAAAAAATTATATTAAAAATGTGAACTCCCGTAACTTTGCGGGAGTTCTGTTTTGTATAAGAAGGTGTGTAGAAAATACCATATTTATGATTGAGCGCCTCTGTTATTTCTGTAACCAGTACCTGCTCTGTAACCAGATATAAAATACATAAAAGGCAAAGCAGGCTCAATCCACTTAAAACCTGACAAAATTCCGGCTGTTGCAATATCATCGGCATGCAAAACAATATCTAATGCCTCGGGTCTTCTTTTATTGTATAATCCTTTTCCGTTATTTTTTTCACCGAACAATGGATTAATACATTTTTTACTTACAAAATTTGCTATATAACTCCCGCCGATAATCCCTGTTGCTGTAATTCCGGTTAAAATTACTGCAAGCTTTTTCATCGGTGTCAAAGGCTTAATCTTTCGGGCTTTCTCTAATTTTTCGGAAAGAAAAAGGGCAGCACCGGCACCGGCATTACATAAGAATATATTTGCAAGATACTGGTACAAACCCTCTTTGACCTTATCGGCCGTTCCTTTTTTATTTTTTGTATGTGTAACTTTATCAGCAATTATACCGCCTCCTACTCCTCCGGCAACCGGAATTAATCCCAAAAGCGATAATCGTTTAATTTCAGAAAAAATCTCCTTTGAATTCAAATTTCTCTTTTCAGGCAAAATCACACTGAAAAGTTTATGTTTCGCAGGAGATACAGGAAGTTTGTTTTGTAAAATTTCAATTTGTTTTAAAGAAAGTTCTTTTAATTTAGCAGTTTCCAGTGCATCGAGAATTTGTAAATCTTTAATATTTGTCTTATTCAAAAATTCATTTACGGCAGAAGTTTGAGCCTTTTGAATCTCAGTGATATGCACACGTTCCATTAAACCGTTAAAAATCTTTTTCCCGCCGATTTTTAATCCTCTGGTACCTAATAAAGATGTGCCGATTGTACTTGATATGACAATTGCATTTTTAACAGCTTTCTGTCTGCCATAATTTTTATCATCTTTCGAATGTCTGAAAGAGTCGAAAATTCCGTATCCTCCGCCTGCACAGATTAGTATTACAGGCATTTTATGATCAAGTTTATTCAAAACCATAGGCTGGTCTACGTATTTACAAAAAGTTGATATTTTCATTTTTTTCTTTGTTAATTTGTTAGGCATGACTAACTTTATATAAAAAATATTTTTTTGTCAAGTCATGAAATTTCACAGCTGCCGAGATTTAATTAAAGACAGTGATGTACAAGCATTTCATAAATTAGATTTGACAATTACAGCTCAAATTTATATAATAACTTTATGACTAAAATTATTAAAGTACAAAAAGGAACAAAAGACATTTTACCTCAGGAAGTTGAACAATGGCACAAACTTGAGAAAAATGCCCTTGATATATTTACCCGCTACGGCTACAAAGAAATAAGAACTCCGATTTTTGAAGCAACAGAGCTTTTTGCCCGCGGAGTAGGCGATACAACTGATATTGTAAATAAAGAAATGTATACCTTTGAAAAAAGCGAACGTTCAATAACTTTACGCCCCGAAAATACAGCGGGTGTTGTACGCTCATTTATTGAAAACGGAATGGCAAGATTATCAGCTCCCGTCAAACTCTGGTATAAAGGTCCGATGTTTCGTTATGAACGCCCGCAGGCAGGCAGACAAAGACAGTTTCATCAGGTCGGTGTTGAAATGTTCGGGATTAAAGAACCGGCTGCTGATGCTGAAGTTATTCTTCTTGCTGTCGATTATCTCAAATCCCTCGGTTTAAACGATCTTGAAGTTGAAATTAATTCTCTCGGATGCCCCGAATGCCGTGAAGAATACAAAAAAAAGATTAAAGAAGTCTTAAAACCGGAATTTGATAATCTTTGCGAAGATTGCCAAAACAGATATGAAAAAAATCCTCTAAGACTTTTAGACTGCAAAGTTGAAAGTTGTAAAGAAATCTTTGCAAAACCGGAAATTCAAAAAGTTATTCAATCGGATTTTATATGCGAAGAATGCGCTGAACATTACAAAGATGTAAAATCTTATTTAGATAAATTAAAAATCAAATATGTTGAAAACAAACTTTTAGTCAGAGGTCTGGATTACTATAACAGAACTGTTTTTGAGATTAAGTCAAACAATCTGGGCTCCCAGAATGCAGTCTGCGGAGGCGGACGCTATGACAGTCTTGTTAAAAACCTCGGCGGCGAAGATACTCCAGCTGTCGGCTGGGCAATGGGCATGGAAAGATTAAATTCTTTACTGCCTGAGATTGAACCTGAAAAACTTGACGGCTATATCGTATCAAATTCACCGGCTGACGCTCTTGAACTCGCTGAAGAACTCAGAGGACAGGGACTAAAAATAGAATTTGATCTTGCAAATAAAAAGTTCACAAAACAGCTTGAAAAAGCCTCAAAAATTGCTAAATTTGCATTGATTTTAGGCGAAGACGAGATTAATACAGGTAAAGTTTCAATAAAAAATCTGTCGACATCTAAACAGATTACGGTTGACAGAAAAGAGGTTACATCTGAAATAAAAGGATAAATTATGGCAAATTCTGTTGACGAGGTAATTGTAAAGTTATCAATAGCCTTTAATCGTATTTTCAATGATTTTAAAGGGATGTATTTGTTCGGAATTCATACTGACGGCAAAATGCATGAAGGCGAAGACATTGAACTTGCGGCAATTTTTGATATTGAAGATAAATCAAAAAGAGAACAAATCTGGCCGATTATAGGTAAAATCGAAACAGATATGGATGTTTGCATAGATTTATACCCTTATACGCCTGAAAGCTTCAAACAAGATGAAGAAATTTATAATGAAGTTATGGCAGAGGGAATTTTCTACAACAGCAAAGGGGAGCGTGCTATTCCTCCTGCTAAATAGATATTAATTTGCATCGTCTTAACCGGTGAGTTTAAAAATTCGTGTTGAGGTCTAAGACAAAATTTCAACAAACAAGTATGTTAGATATAAAATAAACAAAAGAGGTAAAAAATGAGCCAGATTACAATTCGTTCAGACAGAAAAGATGATTACAAATTCTTCTATAAAGGAGAAGAAGTAGTATTAGGTGCCGGAAAAATTATCAGCATAGCATCAGGACTTGATGATGTAGTGCTTCCGACCTGTGCTATGAAAATCATCAATAACCTTATCGTTATTAAAGAAGATGTTAAGCATAAAAAAGAAGAAGCATAGTATAAATTTCTATTTTTTCCGTTTTTCAATAATTAAATCATAACCCAAAATATCACAAATTGCTTTCAAATCTTTGAAAGTCAGATATTCACGCTTTAATTTCGCAGAAAAATTCGCCGGCTTAGTATTTTTTCCAAAATATTCATTCAACTTATCAGACAATTCCTTTTGAAGCATATACTCTTTGTTCAAAAGGAATTTTACTAACTGAAAATCTGTCATATCATTTATTAACATCTTATAATTATATGTTACGTTGAC
>URXH01000002.1 GCA_900551675.1 uncultured bacterium | reverse complement strand
AGTCCTGAGCAATTACACCGACATGAGGGGTTTTCTTTTCGTCTTTTTTAAAGGTGTAGTTAAACACTTTTAGCTGACGAATTTTGTCTAAGCCTGCTGTGTTTTCTTGGCCGACGTATTTCAAACGATAGTCAGAGACAGTCTTCATTTCGTCCAAATAGTCTCCAAAAAACGCATTACCATCCGATGATAAACCATTAGGGTATGTTTTGGCAAAGTTATCATCATCACCATGCCAATCTTCACTACGGGCAAGAGCCATAACTGACTTAGAACTTTGATTTTTAACTGCATTACTTCCTTTACGTGCTGTACGCAAGTAAACATAACTAGACTTATTAAGGCCTAATAATACATGACCGTCAACTACTATATTCCCTTTGATATAAACTGTTGAATTGGCGTTTCCTATATAGACGACATCATCTGAATTACTTGCATTCACATCACTTGAAGATGGTCCGGAATTCGCACCTATACAAGTTTTATTGGTACCAGTAACATAACGGCAAGCCCGAGAACCAATCGCTGTATTACTTGTACCACTAACCAAATCAGAAAGTGCCATAAAACCAACTGCTAAATTGTCCGCACCGGTACCTAAATTCATTAATGCCTGATAACCAATACCTATATTAGGAGCAGCACCAGCGGTGCCATTCATCTTATTAAGTGCCTTAGCTCCAATAGCTATCGAATACTGACCTGCTGATGCATTACCCATGGCTTCGCTGCCAATTGCTATATTATAACCGCCTCCATATTGCGATGAAACAGACTTAGCACCATCACCTATTGCTATTCCATGGCTACCAAGAACACTTGCTGAAGTACCGATTGCAATACCGCTAGTTCCATAGTCTCCTACAACAGCATTATTACCAATTGCAATACTGTCTTCTTCCTCTGATATTGCCTCAAATCCAATTGCTACTGTATCTCCCACAGAGCCTGTCCCTGATACAGTACCATTACCAATAGCAACAGAATTCCACCCTAGACCGGAGGAACTACTACCTATGGAAACTGAATTGTTACCTAAAGCAGAAGTCTCATTTCCTATAGCTATTGAACTTATTCCTGTATCAACTCCTAATAAAACTCCACCTGATTCTGCCCCAGTTCCTATGGCTATAGAATCTGATTCTTGGGTGCTGGAACCATTGCCGATTGCGATTGAACGCGAACCTGATGAATATGCACCAGTATATGAAGTGCCATCTCCCTCAGAACTAATTAAGGAACTGCCTATAGCTATTGATCCATTACCGTAAGCTGAAGTCTGATTCCCTATTGCGATTGTCTTTGCTGCCGGTGATGTAAAATTACCATAATTTGAATTGGTACCTATAGCAATATTGTCATTACCGGTTCTGTTATTTCGCAAACTATTGCTGCCAATTGCTACATTACCGCCGCCTGTGGTATTTGAGGTTAATGCATTATAACCCATTACGGTATTATCCTGGCCCGAGGTATTGTTCATAAATGCATCAACACCTATAGTTGTATTATTTGAACCTGTATTAGATGAAGGATTTGTATTACTTATAAACAAATTACTCTCATCAAAATACAAACGGCCTACTATTGATTCTCCGGTCTTGAATAAGATATGACTGAAACCGCTGTTTGCAGCTGTTCTTATTAAAAATTTGGTATCTCGCTCCGCATCATCTGCATCAGATTGGCCTAACAAGGCTACCTGATTGTCCCCTGCTCCAAAATAGGCATCTGAATTATTCCGTGGAGAATATCGCCACGGAGATGAATAATCCGACTTATTGCGTGTTGTCATTACTGGGGCCATAGCGGCAAGAATGATGCTCATGATTAACATGACAACCATCATCTCTGCAAGCGTAAAACCCAGTTTTTTACTCCAGCTTAAATCCCCGAAACTATTGGCAGGAGTGCTTAGAGTGCCCCCCCCCCCGAAGTTCTCATCTCTTAATATTTTTTCCATGCTTCCACTCCTTTGATTATTATACATATTTATTATAAACTATATTAAATTATTTTTCAATATTATAATTTTGTAAATGTTAAATTATTATCTTTGCATTCGACCGAAATCCTGTCTCCTTTAACAAATTCACCTTCAAGAATTTTCATAGACATAGGAATTTCAACAAACTGTCTTATTACACGCTTAAGAGGTCTTGCTCCGTAAAGCGGTTCATAACCTTCATTTGCAAGAAAATCTTTTGCTTTTTGTGTAATATCAAGCTCAATATCTTGATCAAGCAGGCGTTTTTTAAGCGAATTTGTCTGAATATCAACAATTCCGGAAAGTTCTTTTAACGTAAGAGCTTTAAACATAATTATTTCATCAATACGGTTTAAAAATTCAGGTTTAAATTTTTGTTTTAAAGCCTGATTAAGCCGTTCTTTCTTCTCTTCTTCAGAGAAATTTTCATCAAGAATAATATCGCTTCCAAGATTGCTCGTCATAATAATAACAGTATTTTTAAAATCGACAAGTCTTCCCTGTCCGTCTGTCAAACGTCCGTCATCAAACATTTGAAGCATAAGGTTAAATATATCAGGGTGTGCTTTTTCAACTTCATCAAACAAAACAACAGAATAGGGTTTACGTCTGACGGCTTCTGTAAGCTGACCGCCTTCTTCGTAACCGACATAACCGGCTGTAGCACCTACCAGTCTTGAAATCGCAGCCTTTTCCATAAATTCCGACATATCTATACGGACAAGTGCATCTTCATTGTTAAAAAGAATATACGCAAGCGTTTTCCCGAGTTCGGTTTTACCGACACCTGTCGGGCCGAGAAAAAGGAATGTACCTATCGGGCGTTTCGGATCTCGCAGTCCTGAACGCGAAAGACGTATAGCATTTGCAATTTTCGTTACCGCCTCATCCTGACCCATTATGCGTTCATGCATAACCTGTTCCATGCTGATTAATTTTTTTGACTCATCTTCCATCAAACGGGTTACGGGAATTCCTGTCCATTTTGCCACAATTGATGCAATATCATCCTCGTCAACTTCTTCTTTTAGCAAACGTTTTTTACCGGCCTGCTCCTGAATAGAACGCAGTTTATTTTCCATATCAAGCATCTGGCTGTACTTTGCTTCAAGAGATGCAGCCATTGTCGGATTTTTCTTGTTTAATTCTATTTGAGCTTTTAATTTTTCAAGATTACGTTTCACTGCGGCATAAGAATCTATAACTTTTTTTTCTTTAAGCCATTGTTCTTTTAATTTTTCTATTTTGGATTCCAGATCAGATATTTTTTTTGTAATTTTTTCGAGTTTTTTTGCAGATTCAGAGGTATCGTCTTTTTCCAAAGCTTTTTTATTCATTTCTAACTGCATCTTTTCTCTTATAAAGACATCAATTTCCTCCGGCATTGTATCTATTTCAATCCTTAAAGCCGACGCGGCTTCATCAAGTAAATCTATAGCTTTATCGGGAAGATGTCTGTCTGCAATATAGCGTTTGGAAAGTTTTACAGCCGCAACAATTGCATTATCAAGAATTTTGATGCCATGATATCCTTCATATTTATCTTTTAGCCCTCTTAAAATGCTTATTGTTGTTTCTTCAGATGGTTCTTCCGCGACAACAGGCTGAAAACGACGTTCCATAGCTTTATCTTTTTCAATATACTGACGGTATTCATCAATTGTTGTCGCACCTATAACTCTTATTCCCCCTCTTGCAAGCATCGGTTTCAAAAGGTTGCCGGCATCTGCAGTGCCTTCAGATGATCCTGCACCCATAATAGTATGAATTTCATCAATAAAGAGCATCAAATCATCAGATTTTTCTTCAATAGCTTTAAGAACCGCTTTCAAACGTTCTTCAAATTCGCCTCTGTAAGAGGCTCCGGCAAGAAGAGCGCCTAAATCAAGAGATAAAATTTTATCATTGCGGAGGCTTTCCGGAACATCACCTGATACAATTCTCTGCGCAAGTCCTTCTATAATTGCGGTTTTACCTACACCCGGCTCGCCTATTATAACGGGATTATTTTTTGAGCGTCTGTTTAATATCTGGATTGTACGGCGGATTTCATCATCCCTGCCTATCACAGGATCAAGTTTATTATTTCTTGCAAGTTCGGTTAAATCTGCCGTGTATTTAGCAAGAGCTTCATTTTTCTTCTCTTCTGCTTTAACAGTTCTTGAAGATGTTGCAGATGAATTTTCAGTATTATTTCCAGCTGCTATCTCACTTCCTTCAGGGACAGTTTCTTCAACGTTAACTATATTGTTAACCTCTTCTGTCATTTTTTCATAAAGATCGAGCCTGTTTATTCCTGACTGTTCCCACAGATGATTTAAAGTTTTGTTATCAATCCTGAATAACGCAAGCATTAAATGCTCTATGCTGACCTGCTCATCGTTATGTTTTTCAGCCTCTTCCTGCGCAGTTTTCATTAAAACAATGGTATCAGTTGACAACCTTACGTCAGAAAATTTCCCGCGTGCAAAATAAGCGCGTTTGGAAACATAATTATTCAGCCTGTCAACAATTTCAGGGTTATCAATACCTACACGTTCAAAAAGAATCTTTGGCAGATCATTTTGATCAAGCATTAGAGCCAGCATCAAATGTTCGGGGTTAAGCTCCGGATAATTACGCGCTACAACTATTGATTTTGCAGATTTTATAATCGCCTGTACATGGTCTGTTAAAAGCATTACTGTATTCCTCTTTTTTTAAATTATATATATTCAAGAGTTATATGGCATCATACAATTGCTTGACTTAACCGTTTTTAAGGAATAAAACAATACCGTGGAAAAATTATTCAGGTTTGTCCTCATTTTTTTTAACTACTTTATTAACAATTTTTTCTATAACCGAAAGCTTTGCAAAATCATCTCTGATTTCCTGAGCCTTTCTCTCAAGCTGATTATAAACCTGAGAATTTATCTCAGCACCGATAAGAACCAAGACAGATGTGTAATAAAGCCATACCATTAAAACAGCAAACGCCCCGATTGTTCCGTAAACCATGTTATAAGTTTTCAAATTATTAACGTAAATCGAAAAACCCCACGAACCGATTAACCAGAAGGTTACGAAAAACCAGGTTCCGGGGATCGCACTCTTTCTTTTAAATCTGTCATTCCCGCGCAGATCAGGCAGAATATAATAGCTCAAAAACGCCATTAAATACAAAGCCGCAAAAGCAACAGGCCAGCGCAGAGTTAAAAGCGTAATAGCAACTGTCGCCGACATGTGAAAATGAGTTACCATCAAATTGATAATCGCCTTGCCGAATACTATAAGGTTTATGCTCAAAAACATTACCATAGTGTCAACAAACACCATTAACAATGATAAAGCGCGTGTATATATAAAACTTCTTGTCTCCGTAACCTTATAGGCTCTGTTCATTCCCTTTAATACAACGGCAACTGCATTTGTAGATAATACAAGAGTTACGCAAAAACCTATTATAGCCATTATACGCCCGTGAGAAAAAATCATAGCCTCTGACAGAACCGTCTTAATCAAATCCATTGCCTGCTGGGGCATAAACGTTGCAAGAAATCTCAATATAGGCTCCATCATAGCCTTGTTTCCCATCCAGCCGAAAACGGCAGTGAGAAAAAGCATAAAAGGGAAAATGCCTATAACCATCATAAACCCCATTTCTGCAGCCATACCGTAGAAATCGTTTTTTATAACAGATATAATTAATCTTTTTACACCTCTTATAAAGCCTTTAAATTTTAAATTAAAATCTTTCTGTCTGTCTTTTCCCATTACAAAAAAACAGAGCCTCCTTATATTTCTCTTTTTTTAATTTCATCAAGCATTCTTTTTACGGCTTGTTCAACAGGCGCCTTTATGGTACAGCCTGCGGCGAATTTATGCCCGCCGCCGCCGAATACAGCGCAAATTTCTGCGACATCGGCAAACTTGCTCCGCATTGAAATTTTTGTACCGCCGGATTTCATCTCCTTTGCAACAAATGCAATACGTGTTGTAACAATTGCCCGTAATTTTTCGGTCAAACCCTCCATACAATCATCACCGGCAGAGAATTTTTCCATATCTTTTTTATAAACAACCGTATAAGCTATTTTATCATCATCAAGAAATTTTGCTTTACTTATACAATATGCCTGAAACATTACAAGTGTCTTTGAATCCGATTCATAAACTCTTTTATAAATATCAGAAGGCTGAACTCCGAGTTCTACAAGTTTTGACGCGGTCTCAAAAGTAGAAGGTTTTGTATTATCAAACCTGAAAGATCCAGTATCGGTCAAAATTGCCGTGTATAAACAAACAGCCGTATCATAATTAATCTTCCAGGCCATATTTCTAAAACAGTCAAATAAAACCTCTCCTGTCGAGCTTGCATCAGGATTTATAAAATTCAAATCCCCGTAAGCATTATTGGTCTTATGGTGATCAATATTTACGGTAAACTTTGCCTTCTCAAAAAGAATCTGCGCATCGCAAGTTCTTTCGATAGATGCCACATCCACATTTATAACAAGATCGTATTCTCGTGATTTGTCAACATCATCAACATTTTTGACATCTGAAATATGCGGAAGAAACGAATAAACATCAGGAATTTTAGAAATTGCGAGCATATCGCATCTTTTTTTGTAAATATCAAGTATTGCCGAACACAATCCGCACATTGAGCCTAATGTGTCTCCGTCAGGGTTAACGTGTGAAATTATTAATATATTTTTGGACGATTTTATGATATCATTTAACTTAGAATAATCCATTTCTTAATACTATCACAAAAAAAATATAAAATGAAACTTTGCCTCCCTTATAAAGGGAAGAAGAACCGCGCAAGCGGTGGAGGAATTTTGAAAAAAGTTCTCTACACAGATTTTGTAAAAACCGAATCTCTAATCGAAGAACTACTCGGCAAAAAAGAAATCAAAAAAGCCATTACCCGCAACAATCTCTACAAATTTTGGGGCAAAGCGGCAGGTGAAAAATTTGCGAAAAAATCAAAACCATATTCAATGCTCGGGGGCGGAGTTATGGTAATCGCATGTAAAAATGCAATCGTAGCACAGGAATTGACATTACGAAAAACACAAATACTTGTTAAATTAGAACCTTATTTAAAATCGCTTAAATTAAGCGTCAAAGATTTAAAATTTGACCCTAAAAAATGGCAGGAATAATTTTTTTATTTTTTTAAACTGTTTCTACAAGCGCCTTTGCAATTTTTAAAGCTTCATTAAAAGCGTATTCATTTCTTAAAAAATCATCGCGTTCAATATAACGGGAGACAATCTTTCTTGCAAAAGTACCTATTGCAATGCCGTGATAATTTATTGCGCATAATTTCGCCAGTTCAGCTGTTTTCGAATTTGTTCCGCCCGACAGCATTATATAAACGGGAAGTTTTCCATTCTGCACAATTTCAGCCGTTGCAACAGCCTGCAGGGTTGTTTTGCAATCGTCTTTCCCTCCGCTCATCGGAAATCCGTCTGCCTGAATAATTGTTGAATAATCCGCACGGTTTGCAATCATAAGTTTTATGCGTTCAAGCATTTTTTCATCCGACAGGTGCGCACGTGCTGTGCAAATACTAAGCATTCCGTTATAAATTTCATTTATATATTCCCATTTTTCAAAAGTTTCTTTATCATCTTCATTCATAGTATGAAGTTCAATACAGTCAATACCTTTTTCTATCAAGGGCGGAAGAACATCTTTCAAATCACGTACTTCAGACGTAAAAGAAACTGCATCGTGCCCGCATACGGAATAACACTTTCCACAGCCAATACAGCGCGCCGCGAGGACTTTACTATGTTTAATTGTTTTCTGCGGACAAATTTCTTCGCATTTGCGGCATCCGGAACACTTATTCAAGTCTATACGGGCTTTTCTGACATGCGGATCGCCCTTAATTCCGACACTTACGCACAAATAACCTTCTCTTCCCCGAAGCCCGCGTTTAGCAGCATCGACAATTTCCGGCTTTGCAGATAAATCAAAAAACTTACATCCTGCAGCGGAATATAATGCAACAAGTTTTTCAACCTCTAAAGCGTCTTCATTACCTGCTCCGCACACTAGCTTAAAACACCTACGGCTTTCAAGAAGACTTTTCAGCATATTAATACACCATATTGTTATAAATTGTTTCAGACGCTTTTACAATAAACTCTTTGCCGAGCGGAGAGTTATGCGGACGGTTTGCAAAAATTACAACAATATATTTTTTACCGTTCGGTGCAAAAACTATTCCTGCATCTCCGAGCATTTTCCCTATATCGCCTGTTTTGTGAAGGAATGTTGCATTAGAAGGTATACCTGCCGCAATAAGCCTGTTGTTATGAACATGTCCCATATAATCAAAGATTTTTTCTCGGGAACTTGTACTCAAAAATTTAGGATTATCAATATTATAAAGAATCTGTGCCATATCTCTGGCAGTTGAATGGTTAGTTCCGCCTAAATCAGGAAGCCATGTTTGAACATAAGTATGTTTCAGCCCCCATTCCCTAATACCTGAATTAATATCAGTCATTGAACCGAGTTTTGCCATAATCATGTTTGTTGCGGAATTATCGGATTCAGTAATCATCATTCTTGCAAGAGTGTCTATTGAATATTTGGAATTTGCCGCCTTAAATTGAAGACTGCCAGAACCTTCTGTTCTGTAATACTCAGTCAAAGGCATTTCATCATATATCGTAAGCTGATTTTTTTCAATTGAGCGGAAAAGCTGAACAAGAACAGGAAGTTTTATTATACTTGCTGTCGGAAAAATTTCATCAGCGTTAATATTTGCATAATTGCCGGTCTCATAATCCCAGACATATATTGAAGGATGAATTGACGGATATAAAGATGCAAGATTTTTCAAACTGTTTTCCAATCCGGTGAGTTCTGTTCCTTCAACAAGCGCAGCCATTTCAGCCTTTTTTACCTTTGCGCCTTCCAGTGATCTTTCTCCCAGAAACCAGTGGTTAGACAAATATGCAGATGTCGGAAACAAAAGATTATAATAATCTGCTTTAACTTCCTTGTAAGGAGTCGGATTAAACATAAATTTTGTAACATTGTTAAATCCGTAAGGCAAAATTGTAAACCCGAGAATAGATACAACCGCTACAGAAACTATTTTATGAATTAAATAATTTCTCTGAACTTTTTTTGTATTGACTTTAGGTCTTGTATATACAGGTCTGCGTACAACTTTTACGCTATCTGAATAGTCTGTTGCGTGGTATTGATTAATCCTGTATTGCTGCCTGTCATATTGTTGTCTTGCTAATTCCGGCATAAATGTTATAAATCCTCCCCAAAGGTTCCAAGTAATTACTATTTTACTTTACATAAATTTAATTGGCAAGTTAATTTACATTTTTTTAAGATATAATAATAGAAGATAAGAGTGTAAAAAGTTAGGAGGATAAGTAATTTTATGCCGGAAGATTGTATTTTTTGTAAAATTGTTAACGGTGATTTTAATACCGAATTTGTGTACGAAAATGAATATGTAGCCGTATTCAAAGATATTAACCCTAAAGCTCCCGTGCACCTGCTTGTAGTTCCAAAAATTCATGTTGCATCATTAAACGAACTTGAAGATAAAAAACTTATGGGCGAATTGTTGATGGCTGTCAAAGAAACAACTAAAAAAATCGGTTTAAAATCATATAAAACACTTATTAATACCGGCAAAGAAGCAGGACAGGAAGTTTTCCACCTTCATTTGCATATTATGGGTGAATAATTTCTTGAAATTTTCCTTTAATATAATCTGAAAATAGAGTATATTTATTATTGTAATCTTTGTACCTGTTAATAATAAATTCAATAGCTCTGCTGTCATCAATTTGTATGTCATAAGGTATCTGGATAACATTTGGAGCATCAATGCGCCTGTTTGACAGAATTATTAACTCAAACGGTTTTGTACCGCGTTTGCTTTTTAAAACTTCGTATAATTTTGTTATGTCATTTTTTTGCGGGATTTCACCATAGTTTGCATAAACATAATAAACCATTTTATCTGATTTTTGAATCTCAAGAAAGTTTTGTATTCTTCTTTGATATCGTTTCTTAAACTGTTTGACTGTTAATTTATTGTCATGCGGGAAGGCTGCAGGATCTATATGCTCAAAAAAATCGGAAAAATCATTTTTAATAAGCTGTATTGTCCTATTTATATCTGTTGAAAAATACAAATCAAAGGGACATGACTTTTCTCCGTAAAACCGTCTTGGCTTCACCCCTGCTGATACCAGTAAAACTCTCGAAAGACAGCTATTCCCTAAAGAAACAGTATAATAATTTAAATTTTTAAACCTGATGTAATCCTCCAGAGAAAACCAGAATAAAAATTCTCTAACCAGCTTTCTGTTCTTAGCCGGTATTATCCAGAAAGTAAGTATTTTGCAAATCAGCATTTTTAGTTTGAAAAAGTTAAGCATTACAGTTATTAATAATTAATAGATTGGTTAGTTCATATTTATGAACTATTACACAAAAATAATTTATTATCATTAAAAAGTTCATAAGTATGAAGTTATATTAATAAAAATGACTGATGAAAACTTTAATAGGATAATTTGTAATAGAATCATTTCACTGAGAAAAGAACATAATCTTAATCAGGAACAGCTTGCTTATCGCAGCGGTATATCAAAAGGCGGGCTGAGTGAAATGGAAAGAAGCATGAAAGAGCCTCGAATTTATACTATTATGAAAATTTGCAGCGGACTTGGTATTACTATGAAAGAATTTTTTGCCTTTCAGGAAATTAATAATTTTACTGATCAATTATAATTCATAATAATACAGCTTTTTTCTTGTATAATTCTAATAAAAAAGGAGACAGTAAAAAATGGTTAGAAATGGTATAGAAAACGGATATTATCACGAAATTACCCCCGCAGGCTTCGGGATTGCAATAAAAGCAGGTAAAATTTTATTTTCAAAACAATCAGACTTTCAGAAAGTAGAAGTTTTTGAAACCGAAAGCACGCTCGGGCGTGTTTTAACACTTGATGATTTAATGATGACAACAGAAGGAGACGAATACCATTACCATGAAATGATTGCACATATTCCTATGATGCACCATAAAAACCCCGAAAGTGTTCTTGTAATCGGCGGCGGAGACGGCGGAACCGTTAGAGAAGTCCTCAAACATAAATCTGTCAAAAAAGTTGTCCTGTGCGAAATTGACGGAATGGTAATTGATGCATGCAAAGAATTTTTACCGACAATTTCCTGCGGACTTTCCGATCCGCGTGTTGAAATAAAAGTTGAAGATGCTATTGAATTTATTAAAGATAAAAAGAACGAATACGACATAGTTTTAATTGATTCAACAGATCCTATGGGCCCCGGAGAAGGTTTGTTTACGGAAGAATTTTACACAAACGTGAAAAATTCACTGAAAAAAGGCGGTATTGTTGCAGCACAATCAGAAAGCCCGTTTGTAAATAAAGAAGAAATCAAAAAAATGTATAACTTATTGAAAAAAGTATTTCCGATATGTTCAACATACACATCAAATATTCCGACTTACCCAGGCGGATACTGGGCTTGGGCATTCTGTTCTGAGGAAGTCAAACCCTTGTCATACTTTGCAGACGACAGATACGAAGATATTTTGAAAACCTGCAAAATCTATAACAGAGACTATCACAATGCACGTTTTGCTCTTCCGAATTATTTGAAAGAACTGCTGTAAAAATCGTTATTCTGAGCCGTCAGGCGAAAGAATTCAGCTGAATAATTTTCCCTCTACTACGGGAGAGGGTGTTATCAGATAGCATGAAACCAGGAAGTTTTTATG
This sequence comes from uncultured bacterium, assembly GCA_900551675.1. GTDB lineage: Bacteria > Cyanobacteriota > Vampirovibrionia > Gastranaerophilales > Gastranaerophilaceae > Stercorousia. The sequence goes on along the minus strand of URXH01000002.1, from coordinate 41,944 downwards.
TTAATATTAGTTTATGGCAACAAAATTTATGCAGGCAAAATTTTTAATAAGTGCTGAAAAGTTGAGTCAGTGTCCTGATTATACACTGCCTGAATTTCCGCTTCTCGGACGTTCTAATGTCGGTAAATCGTCTTTTATAAACGGACTTGCAAACCACAAAAAATTAGCCAAAACTTCTAACACTCCCGGAAAAACACGATTAATAAATTTTTTTCAGTTTTCTGACAAATTTATGATTGCAGATTTACCGGGTTATGGTTATGCAAAAGTTTCAAAAGAAGCACAGAACAGATGGCAGAAATACTTGGAAGAATATTTGCTTAAACGAGAACAAATAACCTCGCTTGTTCAGTTGATAGATGGCAGACATGATATTCAAAAAAATGATTTTCAGATGAGAGAATGGGTTGAAACATATAATCTGCCTATATTTACAGTAGTTACAAAAATGGATTATGTGCCAAAATCAAAGACACTTAATGTCATAAAAAATGTGGAAAAACAATTCGGGGGAGTTGTTCTGCCTTTCAGCGCCGTTGATAACAGATATAACGAAAAAATTTTTGAATATTTTATGAATTTTGATAATTCAAATTCATAAAATAAATGACTCTTTAATATAAAAGAGCCATTTCCTTTCCAATATGTATCGTTACTAAGTTTAGTTTAAATATATATAGGGATTTAATCTTTATTTGATTTGTATTTATAACTCAATAAACTGTATGTGTCAGAGGATGCCGAACTGTCTCCGTAAAATACCGACATATCAGCTGCACGTTTATTATTAAATTCATCTTCAACTTCTATACGTGCACAATTGACATCATAAGCAGAAATTTCAGCACTTGTAATTCTTCCGTCATGATTTGTGTCCATTTCGTCAAAATGTTCTAATATTTTAGACATTGTACTTTCTGAAATTCCGCTTGCGCCCGATGCATAAAGCTGTGTTAATTCAGCTTTTGTCAAACCTTGAGCAGATATTCTGTTTGAAAGATTATTCATTTCATCTGCCGTAATTATTCCGTCTCCGTCCTTATCAATAGAGGCAAAATTGTTTTGCAGATAGGATGCAAACGTCTGGTTCAAGGCGCCTAAATTTGTTGTCTTTGTTCTTGCCTCGGTCAAATTTTCTAGTGTTAAACCATCAGGGTACTGCGATGCAAGATATGAATATGTATTTGTTAATCCGGCATAAACGCCGGAAAGCAGATTGTTATTAGCCATAATACTACCTCAATTACTAACTTCTCCCATACATGTTAATGATTTTCACTCAAAAGTCAAACCTCCAAAAAGATGAGATTGTAAAAATATGTAACAAATATCATCAAAATATTAAAGTTTCTGTCTGACAAAACCGATATAAATTTTGTTGACAGATTTAATAAGGAGTGTGTACTCATGGATGAACAAAAATTTACGGATATGGAAGATTTAATGCTTGATTACGGCGAAATGACAAGTTTCGACTTTAATTCACTGGATTACAAACAGGTTAGAGAATTACAAAACATTACCGACAGCGAATATGCAAAAAAACCTTATCCTTTTAAATACGGACATTTTGATCTTGTTGATATGATTCATTCTTTTATAACAGGATATCAAAAAAAAGAAAATGCATAACTGTTGATTAAATGTGTATCTTTGAAAACTTAAGGGTGAAGTGTTATGAACGACAAAGAACTTTTTGAAAATAATTGTTTTCCGCTTTTCTGGCTGGAAGATGAAGAACGTTTCGCAAAGCAGGAACCGCAAAGAAAAGATTTGCAAACCCTGCTTGCGGAACTTGAAGACATAAAAAATCGCATAGATGAAATCAGTGCAAGAGAATGGCATCTTGCAAAACTTGTGAAGTTTCACAATGAGGGCTTTGCCCGCTAAAACGCAACCCCGCAGTTAAGATCGGCTGCCGAGATTTGGGAATAGCTTTAAAAATTTATTAACAATACATAATCGTTGAAAAGTTTCAACGATTTTTTTTATTATACAGTTCATTCAAACAGAGGATTAAATATTAATAATAAAAGGTTAAAATATAAATGGGTTAAGTAACAGGTAAGGTATCTATGGTTGAGGACGAATTTTATCCGCAGAATAACGGAGAAATTTCTGCATCTATAACACAAAGCTGGACAGAACAAGCTATTGAATGTTATTCAATTAACTGCGACTGCTCAAAATGCTCTTTAAAAAACGGCAATTATTCTTTTAAATGCCAGATGCCTAAAGTTATCGATATTTTAATTGGTGTCGCAGGCAGACCAAATATCAACCCCGTATAATTACAGCTCCTTTTTTATTATGTGAACGCATGATTTTTCAGGCGGATTTAATATCCGCCTCATTTTTATTTATTTTTCTTCCCTTAATATTACTATAGTATCCTCAATTTCCGTTTTCAAATATTCCAGCTGCTGATTTATTACATTTTCATTGTACAAATACCCTGAGCCGGTATAGGCAAGATAAGGTCTGTACTGTTCAGCTTCCCGTCTTAAATTTGCAACAGATTTTGTGTGTGTATTAAGCTCCATGAGTTTTGCAAAAGATGTATAATTGCTTTCCGGTTTGCCGGCATATTTATTCTGCAAATATTCTACGGTTTTGTTAAAGAAAAATATTTTTGCGTTAAAAATTTGAACGCTTTTATTTTCATCTATGCAAAGAAGAATATTTTCAAGCTGGGGCAGAATATCACCGTATATATCGTTTAAGTAAGGCGATCTTTTATCCTGCTTAAGCATTATATTTACAAAAGCAGGATTTTCCGTCGGAATAGGTTTAATTTCATCGGATGAATTGAAATTTTTAGTTTCTTCAAAGACAGGTTTAGATATTTTTGATTCAGTTGTTTTAAAACTTTTCGAAATATCAGGAAGAGTTCCGACATAACCACTGCCTTGAGAATCAACTTCTACATTTTCTGTAGAAACAGGTGTTGACGTGTTTTTCTTACCCCACCAGCCCCATGCATAACAGGATGGAGACATTAATGCCGAAATTAAAATTAAAACAAGCAATTTCTTCATATAAATTATTGTAATGATTTTTATTTAAAAATCATCATTTGTTTAATTTATTTACTCTGCAGTTTCTTCTATTTTATGTTTGTACCCGAACAAATGCCATTTTTTATGTACGGGACAGAGGACATTATTCTGTTCGCCGTAATACATCTTTTCTCCAAAGGGACGGAGCTTTGGATCACGTTCATAAAATGCCTTTTTCTTAAGACAGTATTTAATTTCCTTTCTCTCCATTTTTCTTATAGTATTAAGTTTTGCTCTCTGTTCGGAATTCAAAACAGATTTGAATTCTTTATCGTATTTTTCACCTGTTTTTTTCATACATTTTGCAATATCTTTTACAACACGTTCCTGTTTTTTTACCGCCTCTTTGCTTGCGTTATGAACACACATGTTTGAAAGAACAAATTTTTCCTGTTCATATTGAGCAAAAAGTTTTCCGAGCGCTTCATAACGTTTTTTGTCAATAACATCCTTACATTTCTGCTGGTCATTTGATAAATTTAAAACATTATAAAGTGTTGCACGCCTGTTATACATCGATGTCATTAAATCCAGACATTTTGTACTTTTACTACATTCGCAGGTTTGATCCTGATTTTCAGCAAAAATTTTAGTCTCAGGCAAAGCGGAATCTGATGCGGATGAAGATAATCCTGTTAAAATTATGCAAATCCCTAATATTAAAAATTTTTGTTTCATAAGTCCTCTCTTTTATAAAAATTATTGCACGATTTTTTCTCAATTACAATATTTGTAGTAAACTCTTTTTATGGAAGAAATGAATTTAAGGAACTATGCTTATATAGGCGATGCTGTATGGGAAATCTTTATTCGGGAAAAAACAGTTAAGCTGACAAATAATTCCACAAAACTTCATAAAATTACAACCGCAAATGTTAAAGCTTCTTTTCAGACAGAACTTCTTCATCATCTTGAAAATATTTTAACTGATGAAGAAAAAGATATTGTCCGCCGTGCAAGAAATCTTCCCATCCCCGCAGGCAGACGCCGGATACAGGCAGAATACCGTCTTGCAACAGCATTTGAATGTCTTATAGGAGTATGGTTTTTGCATGATAAAAAACGGCTTGATTATGCATGTAATTTTGTGGAAAATTATTTGAATTTCTAAAAAAAACATTTAACCGGAGGATATAATTTTTAACTTTTATATGTATATTATATGAATATAAAAATTTGGAGGTTTTTATTATGAAAAGAGATTATCAGGAATTAATTAACAATTATCAGGGCGGAGACCTGGATTTATCAGGATGCGAAATTAAAAATCTTGAACTGGGACACATTGAAGGAAGCTTGAATTTATCAAAATGTGTTATCGGAAAATTGTCTATCGGCTGGGTTTCAAATACTTTGAACCTTTCAGGCGCAGAAATTAAAAAAATTGAAACACCTATTGATGCAAATTGTGTAAACATGTCAGGTGCTAAAATTGGCAAATTGCCTGAACACATTTGGACAGATTCCTTAAGCATCGAAAAAAGCAATATTGAAAAATTAAATACAGATATCAGAGCAAATGTATTTAACATTAAAAATACAAAAGTTTCATCACTTCCTAAAAACATGAAAGTACATAAATTGATAACAGATTCAAAAACAGCAAAAAATCTTTCATTATTGACATTAAAACAGTGTGATGAACTTGTAATTGATGAGTGCGTATACTTTGAACAAAGAGATCTTGTAGAAAACTACAATTTTTCAAATGTGGTATCATCAAGCGATATTGAAATGGTTTGTGCAGTATAAAATAAAGAAAAGTAATAATTTAAAAAGGGCTGTTGAATTTACAACAGCTCTTTTTTATTAAAAAAATAAAAAGGGGACTTTACAAAAAAAAATCAGCATGTACAATAGATATTGTAACAATTAAATAAAAAACCTTGTGGGGGTTTAGCTCAGCTGGTAGAGCACCTGCTTTGCACGCAGGGGGTCAGGAGTTCGAATCTCCTAACCTCCACCATTTAAAACAACTAGAACGATTAAAATCAGAGCCTACGGGCTCTTTTTTAATGCTTTCGATACATTTATCCTTTGAAGAAATTATGGCAGACTTGAATTCAGCGAACCCAACTTCCGCACTCTCTTTTTTAAAGCACGAATTACTGCCGGTTAATAAACTTTACAAAAATAGCAATTTTAATTAAATAATTTACTTTATATAAACATAGGGGAAAATAAGGATATTTGTATGGGATTAAGCAAAATTGCATTGAATTTGGCAGAACGGACTGCCAGTTATGCTAAAATGCTAGGGAAATCAAGCATTTTGGAAACAAAACCAATTAGCAGAGTAAATGTTAGCGGATTAAAATATTCTGCAAATTTGAAAGCCGATACCTTTTCTCCCAAGATAGATAAATGGGTTGACGGAATAAAGACAACTCCTCCATATGTAGATACTGAAACAACAGCAGTTATAGGGCATCATCGTTTTCACGGTGGAAATAGTCTAAACAATACTACTATAGAGTCATTCTACAAGCAAATAGAAAGAGATTTTGCAGGAAGACCAGAAGATATAATTAAAATGAAAGCAGTAGGATTAGAATTTTTTACAGAAAGTAATATTAGATCTCTAAAAATAAATCGTGATTTTCTGAAACTTCAACCACAACCGCATCAAAGTACAGTATTTAGAGCTAGGAGCAGAAATTGTGATGGTGGCGGTGCCGATTTTGAAATAATAAGCAAAGCCAAAGTCGGAGATGAAATAATTCCGTCTGGTGGTTTTGCGTATGCTGCACATTTCAAGCCACAAACTGCTCCATATTTGGGATTACCTGACGGTATGTTGTACGAAATTGTCGTACCAAAAGGTAGTCAAATTTCTGTGAATATGGAACATGGCGGAGAAACTGTATTTCCTGCATTGTCCAAATTTAAGTTACTGAAAAAGGAAACTCGTTATATCAAATGTGTCCAAGATGAAGTTTCAAAAGTTCCAAATGCAGAAGCATATCCATACACATATGTAAAAATGGAATATGTTCCCGAAATTCCAGCATTAGGTAAAGAATTCGAAAATATAAGTAATGCAGAAATTAAAACATTGGTGCAAAAAGCAAAAGAGTGTAACTGCACAACTTGGGCAGATTTTGCAGAATTGCCCAAAAAACTAGGCTCATAAGCAAAGATTTTATATCTTATGTTAGAAAAGTTATTGAAAATTTATTCGCTACAGAGGTTGTTGAACAAAATTCTCAATTAATATTAAAAGAGGCTATTTAATAAAATCTTGCAGTTTTTTGGTGGGTAAATTTTTGTTCATAGATTTTGAAAAATGCGTAATTTCAACATGCCTGAAACATAGTCAATTAAGCGATTTGGCGAGTTTGGAGTGTTAAACCGTATGTGAAGTTCCAAAAATAAAAGGGATAATGACTTTTGTTATTATCCTTTTTATTTTTGGATATTTTAATATGGGAATGTTATGTATCAGGGATTTTGCGGAAAAGTATCGCGAGTTTGACATGTTTAGTCCAAAATTTTTGAAATTTTACTGCGCAAATTTTTAGAATTACCTTAATTGTGTTAAAATGCGCAATAATAATTAACATTTTATTTAATTTATTTATTTTTAGTACTTTAATAAAAAAAGTTACAGACAACTATTATTACAAGGAGATCAGAATTTATGAAAATTAACCAAGTTACCCCGTCAAATACAACTGTCAATATCAGCAAACCTGCTTTTACAGGCAGAATTATTACAAAAGGAAAATGGACTAAAAACTTAAAAGATGCTTTTTTTAACTCTAAAGCAATACAGGATTTAGCATCAGGAGAAAAAGATGTTATTGGGAGATTGAAATATAAATCAGCTCCAAGCAACGATTACAACCATACTTGGGGTGAACCTTTATTCAAATTAAGTCTGGAAATGAAAAATCCCCACCCGACATTAGTGGAAAAAGTAAAAAGTTTTCTCGGCTTATCAAGGAAAGTTATTAACGAATTTTATCATTCAGAAGACAGTTTAGCAAAAAAAATTAATGAAATGTCCAAAGAATTTTGTGAACATCGTATGACAAAAAATTTAAAATAAAGACAAAAAATAAATAAAAAATATTCCGCTGATACGGTATGTATCAGCGGATTTTTTAACAACTTCAAAAAAGACTTAACTGTTCTGTATTATCTTTTTCTTTGTATTCTTTTTCAAATTTACTCATTTTTAGCAAATCATCTTGAATTTTTGTTAAAAACGGCGAAACAGGCAGATTTTTAGTTGTTCCGAGCCAGAATCTTTTTTGTGCGTGTGATAAAAAGAGCCATTCTTTCGCTCTTGTCATACCCACATATAAAAGTCTGCGTTCTTCTTCGATTTCTTTTTCTTCTTTAGCGCGGTAAAGTGGAAGTATACCGTCTTCAAGCCCTGCTATAAACACGCATTTGAATTCCAGACCCTTTGATGCATGGAGAGTCATAAGAGCAATCCTATCTGCGCGTTTATCAAGTGCATCTGCCTCTGTAAGAAGCGAAACTTGATGAATAAATTCATTTTTATCCTTTGAATTTTCTGCAATATTAAGCAAATATTTTATTATGTAATCATCAATTTCAAAATTGCTGTTTTTTATCTGTTCGGAAACCGCCAAATCTTCATTCAGGCTGTTCAAAAGTTCCATAACAGGTTTTTGTTCGCATAAAAGATCGTTTGAAAGTTTAACAAACGGCATACCTGTTCTTTTTAAGGCTTCTATAATCGGCGGAAGCTGGGAAGATGTACGGTAAAGAACTGCAAAATCCGAGAATGAATAATCCGTATCATCGCCTGCACTCCGTTGAGAATCGATAGAGAAAAAGCTGTGCCCGCCTATAAGATTTTCAATTGTACTTGCGATAAATTCGGCTTCTGCTTTGTCGGTCGGAGCTTTATGTATTGTAATTTTTTCATGCGGCTTGTCAAAGGCAGATACGATGTTAAAACAGTTAATCATCTGATTGGACGCATCCACAATACTGTTTGTAGAACGATAATTGTTTTTAAGATTAATCATTTGTGTATCAGGGTAATCTTCTTTAAAATCGTTAAAGAATTTTGCATTCCCCCCTCTAAAACCGTAAATCGCCTGATTGGGATCTCCAATAACAAATATATTACCGTTTTGCGGTACAAGAAGACGAATTAATTTATACTGATTTTCGTCAATATCCTGATATTCATCAACAGATACATATTTAAAGCGTTCACGATAATTTTTGAGCAAATCTTTATTTTCTTCAAACAATTTTACCGTCAGGGTAATTAAATCTTCAAAATTTAAAGCATTTTCAAGAAGTTTTTCATCCTTGCATAAGGCTTTTTCCTGTTCGGACATTACGCTAAAATCTTTGTTCAACCCTGCGGTTTCGTAATTTTCTTTCAAAATTGAAAAACAGAGCGAGTGGAAAGTACAAATATTCAGCTTATCTGCTCCCGATGTCAAAAGTTTACCGAGTCTTTGACGCATTTCCTCCGAGGCTCTGCGGGTAAAGGTTATTGCAAGGCAGTTTTCCGGCTTAATATTTTTTTTATTGATAAGGTATGCAATGCGTCTTGTTAATACTGTTGTTTTACCCGAACCCGGGCCAGCAACGATTAAAAGCTGATTGCTTTCATTTTCTACTGCACTCTGCTGGTACTCATCAAGACCTGATTTGCGTGGTTGCCCCAAAACTATTTGTTCTTTTTGTCCGCCTGTTTGAACAGGAGCTGCAGTCTGCGGCTGCTTCACAGGTGCTGTTTTTGGAAAATCAATTGCAAGCTTTAGGTTTACGGAATTTTTTTTTACAAGCTCATTTTCTTCAAACAACCTTATTACGCCGTATTCACCGTCAAAACCTGCATGTTTTATAACTTTTCCCTGCCTTAAGCGTGAAACTGCTTCTCCTAATAGCGTTGAGGATTTAGATATTTCATCAACAGGAATATCCTGCAGTATTGCAAGTTCAGAGCCGAAAGTATGTATCAGCCTTTCGTATTCATAAGCCACTGATTTACTGGAAGCCCCGACCCCTTTAATTTCTGCAATCATTTCCTGCAAAGGTACAAGACTGAATACTTTTCCTGCAGTTTCAGGAGGGGTTATAATTTCTTTTCTGTCCGAAAGTTCATTCACGCGGTACAAAACCCCTATTGTCATAGGTTTGCCGCAGACAGGACAAATCCCGTTGTGTTTTTTTGTTTCTTCAGGTGTCATACAAACATTGCATTTTCTGTGTCCGTCTTCATGATATTTACCTTCTTCAGGGAAGAATTCAACCGTGCCCGTATACCCTTCGCCTGTTTTTAATGCATTCATAATAGAATAGTAATCAGGATCAATATTAAAAACGGTTGCTTCTCTTGCAAGTTTTGATGCCGAATGCGCATCGGAATTTGAAACCAGCCTGAATTTATCGAGTTTTGAAACATGCCAGTTCATTTCAGGATCAGATGAAAGCCCTGTTTCAACAGCAAATATGTGTTCGGATAAATCTCCGTAGCAGTCTTCTATAGAGTCAAATCCTGATTTTGAGCCGAGTACGGAAAACCACGGAGTCCAGATATGTGCGGGAATTATAAATGAATTTTCGCCTGATTCAAGAACAGTTTCCAGTAAATCTCGAGAATCCAGCCCTAATATCGGGCGTCCGTCTGATTTAATGTTGCCGATTGCATCGAGTTTGTTTCTGAAATTTTCAGCAGACTGCAGATCAGGCGAAAAAACAACATGATGAACTTTTCTGGTCTTGTCCCATTTTTTATAAATCGTTGAAATTTCAACAGTCAAAATAAATTTTACATTGGCACCGATTTCACGTTCTATTTCAGGTTTCAGCTTAAATGTTCCGTCATCGGATGGAACAAGTTTTTCCTTAATTTCCGCAAACCATGCAGGATGTGTAAAATCACCCGTTCCGATAAGACTTAAGCCTTTTTTCTTTGCCCATATTGCAAGCTCCTCAAGATTTAAGCTTCTGCTTGTAGCCCTTGAATATTTTGAATGAATATGCAAATCGGTATAATAATACATCTCAACTCCTTACTTTCCGATTATACAATAAAATTATTTCCAGTGAAGAGATATGTATAAAACAAACATTATTATCATAGAAACCGCAAAAGACGCACCTGTTAAAATCCAATAAAGTGAAATCCCCGTTTTCGGGTGTTTGCAGACCATAACCGAAGATTGTTTTTTTGATTTTTTTGATGTTGTTTTCCGTGACTTTGCGGAAGTTTTTGGCTTGTATGATACAGCAGTTTTAGCCTTTTCTTCAGTATATTTTTCTGACAGAGTTTTCCCGCTCCTTTGCCCTGTTACGAGAAGTTCTGTGTCATAATGAAGCCTCAAAATGCCTGAACTTGCCCCGCGATGAAATACAGAATAGCTTATTGCAATTTCAAAAGCTCTTTTAAGACATTCTAAAGCTGTCATGCCGTCTTTTTTTACGGAAGATGAATGAACAGCACTGTTGCCGTGCTTTTTCAAAAAATATAAATCATTTATAAACTCTTTTTCGTTTTCCGTACCTGTCGAGCAGTCATTTAATGTTGCAAGCATATCATCGAACGTATTTTCTGTAGTACGATTTGTACCTAATACCTTTTTACAGACATGTTCTCCAAATCTTCTGGTCTGGGTCATGCATTGTTCAAAATACTCATCTCTGTAAAGTTTTTCGGCTTCTGAAATTATTCCGTATAAATTCTTATCAACTTTTTTCAGAAAATCAAAATTTGTTGCCATATAAAGAATGATAACACATCAATAAAAAAGCGGGAACATTTATATGCTCTCGCTTTTTTTATTTTTTTATTTTGTTTTAATTACGCTTCTTTAGAAACTCTTCCCGGAACTACAACTCCGCCTTTAAGATTCTTTTTGTAGAATTCTACGTGCGGCTGTAATACGCTGTCAAGAACTTCAGGGAACGATTTATTTTCGCTGATTTTTTCAACAATTTCCTGATAAACTGTTGCAAATGCTCTTAATTGAGTTATTGCGCCTGCTGCTTCAGGAGTTAAGCCCATGCCAGAAGTTTTTGCAGTTTCTAAGAAAAATGCTCCCGTTGATGTGTAAGATTTTGTCAAAGCTTCAACATAACTTTCTGCATTTTCTCTGCAAACACCGTTGTCCTGAGGTACAGTCAAAGCAAATGCAAATTTGTTTGCAGGATTAAAGTGAGCTTCTGCAGAGTGATGCATTGCATCAGGAACTTTTGCAACCTGTTTAAGTGTATCTTTAACGGATTCGTTCTGCATTTGAGCATGCCAGTAAACCGTATTTTCAAAGATTGAACCCATATACTGATGAACTGTTGTTAAAATACCGTTCATTTTAGCATCTGCCCAGAAAATACCTTCTTTCAATGCATCATTTACGTCTAAATCTGCTGTTAATGATTCTGTTGAAACTTCCTGAGCAGCATTTAACATTTTTACCATATCTTCTTTTTTCATACCTGCGTATGCAAGAGTGAATAAAGCATGGTCGTCAAATGCCGAGAAACGTCCGCCTACATCATCATGGATATATAAATCGCCGAGCCATCCGTTTTCGTTTGATGTTCTTCTTAGTTCACTTTTCTCCGAATTTTTATCAGTTACTGCAATAAAATGTTTGTTAGCACATTTTTCAGCTTCCTCTTGAGATTTGCCTTGAGCTTTGTAAGCATCAATCAACATATCCATAACTCTTAAAAATCCGTCTTTTGTTTCAAAAGTCGAACCTGATTTTGATGCAATAAGGTAGTTTGATGAAGTTACATCATTTCCCAATCTGTATAAAAATCTTTCCAAACTTGCAGAATCAACATCTGAATAAAATTCGACAACGTCATGGCAGACATTCAAACCGTTGATTGACAACATGTGTTCAACTGTGTGTTTTGAGCCGCCGATACCCATTACGCTGAGTTTTTTAGCACCTGTTTGTTTTTTAAGACTTTCTGCAAGTTCATAAATCTCATCAACTCTTTTAGCCTGATTTTCAGGTAAATTTACCCAGTTTAAAAACTGGCCTTCTTTGTTTGCTCTTGATGAAAATTCACTTACGAATTCAGAAACTTTTGATGAATAACCGCTAAAATCAATTCCTGTAAATTTAACAGTTACATTAGAATTTTTTGTCAACATAATAACCTCTTTCTCTTGTAACATTTTACACTGATATTTTACTATAAAAATATAAAGTATTGGCATAAACGTGTAAAAATATGGTATAATTATATACAGGAGTTACGGCATGATTGATTATGACAGTTTACTTGAAAAAATACCGAGAGTGCGGAAAATTCTGGATGATGGCTCAAACAGTATTTTATATCATTACACTAAGCCCGAAAAACTTTTAAGCATTTTAGAATCAGGCACAATAAGATTTTCTAACGCACTTTATCTCAATGACAAAGAAGAAGTAACATACTCCTACAAACTTATTTTTAATCTTGTTGATGAAATGCCTGAACTTAACCAACGGCTTTTTTCAAAAATTAAAGAGCATTTTTACACAAAATATACAAATATAATTAACGGTTCTAATGATTTCGGATACAAATATGAATACTACACAATATCTTTTTCAACCGAAGGCGATAACCTGACCCTGTGGAATAATTACGCTAAAGGCCAGAATTATACAGGCTACAATATCGGATTTTGTAAAAAAGATTTGATAGCCGATATGGTAAAAATCGGTTTCAATTCTGTCTATGGAAATATAATTTACGATAAGAAAAAACAGATTACCGTTCTGAAACTCATTTTCGAAAAATGGAATAAACAGTATGAAAAAGCCCTTAAACATTCCAAAAATCAAGACAAATTAGTTGATACGGTTTTTGAACTCATTGATATTTTGAGTGTTATAAGTTTGTTCTTTAAAAATCCGCATTTTAAAGACGAAAAAGAATATAGAATTATCTTTATCAACAATTTCGGTACAAATTTTGCAAAACAAACAAAAATTTGTGAGAAAAACGGGCTTTTTGTTCCTTATATCGAATATAAATTTTTAAAAAAGACGGTAAATTGTATAAATATTGGTCCGACTCTGGACGAAAGCATATTTTATACAAGCACCTGCCGGATGCTTTCAAACTTCGGCTACGAAAAGAAAACCGTAAATCGCTCAAAAATTCCGCTCAGATTTTGAAAAAAATTTCAATTAAATACTTATCTTGATTAATTGCAAGTCTTATTGAACGCGTGATTTTTAAGCTTTTTATTCTTGTTAAATATGACTATTAGTCATTGACTTTTAGTCATTTATTTGTTATAATATTTTATTATCAGGAGTATTTTATGAATAAAAGACAAAAATCAGCCATTGAAACTAAACGAAAACTTATATCCGCAGGGTTGGAACTTATTAAAGAAAAAGGCTTTGATGCAATAAATGTCGAAGATATTACAAAAAAAGCCGGAGTTGCAAAAGGTACCTTCTATGTTTATTTCAAACGCAAAGAAGATATTGTTATGGAAATCAGCAGAACACCTTTCGGAGAAATTGCTGAAGAACTTGAGCAAATGGAAAACGCTGAATTATTCGACAAACTCAGGCATTATTTTCAACGTTTTATGGAACAGGTTGAATTTTGCGGGATTCAAGTATGCCGCGAATGGATAAGAAATGTAATTGACCCTAATAATGTACCGGAAACAATGGACAGCAAAAAATGGTTCTATGATTACGAAATGCTTGAAAGTATCCTGAAAAACGCAAAGGAATTTAAAGAAGATACTCCTATTGAGTTATTAACCCACATTATAATCAGCGAACTTTACGGCATGATGCTTTGCTGGTGTATGTCCGACGGAAAATTTGAACCGTTAGACTGGACAGACAGATTTTGCGATGTTCAACTCACTGCTATATTTGAGCCTTACTTGAAATAAAGGAGAATTACTTATGAAATACAGAAAACTAAGAGATATTGAAGTATCAGCAGTCGGCATCGGCTGTATGGGATTTTCTCACGGTTACGGGGCGATACCTACCGAGGAAGAATCCATAAGACTTATGCATAAAGCATTTGACCTTGGCTGCACACTTTTTGATACGGCAGAAGCTTATGGGCCTTATACAAACGAAACCCTTGTCGGCAAAGCGGTTAAGCCTTTCAGAGATAAAATTATACTTACAACAAAATTTGTTCCTGTATTTCAGCCGGGGCAGGAAATTCCCGAAGGTAAATTAAGCAAAAAAGGGGTTACAAATGCTCTGAATGACTCTTTAAAAAGATTGCAGACAGATTACATTGACATCTATTATGAACACAGAGTGCCTTTAGATTCTAATGTAGAAGAAGTTGCAGGCTGGATGGGAGAATTTATTAAAGAAGGCAAAATCCGTGCGTGGGGACAGTCCCAGTCTACTCCCGAACAAATTAAAAAAGCCCATGCAGTTACCCCTTTAACTGCCATTCAAAGCGAATATTCAATGATGGAGAGAATGTTTGAGCGTGATGTTATCCCCTTATGCAAAGAGTTAAACATTGGTTTTGTAGCATTTTCACCTATGGCATCAGGCTTTTTAAGCGGCAAATATAATAAAAATACTCAATACAAAGGCGATGATGTAAGACGTGTAATTACAAGATTTGCTCCCGAAAATGTTGAGAAAAACCAGCCGCTATTGGATTTGTTAAATGAAGTCGCAGATAAAAAGGGGATTACACCTGCGCAGATTTCTTTAGCGTGGATGCTTCATAAATATCCTCACGTTGTGCCTATTCCAGGTATGAGAAAAGATGAAAGAGTTATAGAAAATCTTGGCGCAGCAGATATTATCCTCACAGATGAAGAATTTAACAACATCGAAAAAGAATTAATCAAAATCACAATCTATGGTAATAGGACGGATGAGGATATTCACAAACTCGGAACAGTTAATGCGATAGATTATAAAGGAGAAATTATTGATGTCAAATAAAAAAATATATATTATAAACGGTTCACCGAGAAAGCAATGGAATACGGCTCAAATGTGCGAAAGTTTTGCTAAAGGAGCAAAAGATAATGGCGCAGAGATAGAAATTATTCATCTTTATGACATTGATTTTAAAGGATGCAGAAGCTGTTTTTCGTGCAAATTAAAAGACGGAAAAAACTTTGGCAGATGTGCTTATCCAGATGAATTAACGCCATTATTAGATAAAATCTCACAAGCAGACGGGATTGTTCTGGCAAGTCCCATTTATTGCAGCGATGTAACTGGTATGATGAGGTGTTTTATTGAGCGCCTTACGTTTCCGTTTTTTGAATACAAGCAGGGTTATCCCTCAATCGCACCTAAAAAGCTTAAAACAGCCATGATTTATACCATGAATGTTACAGAAGAACTTGCTAATCAAATGTATCCTGATATGTTCAACAGAACAGAGTTTATGATAGAAACCGTATTTACAAAACCTGAGCGAATTTTTGCTTATGATACATATCAATTCAGCGATTATGACAAATATGTTATCGAAACATTTGATAAAAATAAAAAATTAAAACAAAAAGAAGAACAGTTCCCGAAAGATTTACAAAAAGCTTATGATGCGGGTGTTAAAATGGTAGATAAAATTTTAAAAGGAGAATAAATATGCAGACAATAAAATTAAATAATGGTGTTGAAATGCCAATTTTAGGCTACGGGGTATTTCTTGTTGACCCGAAAGAATGCGAAAGATGTGTAACTGATGCTATTGATGTCGGTTACAGAATGATTGATACGGCACAGGCTTATTACAATGAAGAAGGTGTCGGTACTGCTATCAAGAAATCAGGAATTAAACGAGACGAATTTTTTCTTGTTACAAAAGTCTGGATAACAAACTCAGGCGAAGAAAATGCCGCAAAATCCATTGAAGAATCTTTGCAAAAATTACAGACAGATTATGTGGATTTGCTTTTAATCCACCAGCCGTTCGGCGATTATTACGGAACCTATAGAGCTATGGAAAAAGCCTATAAAGACGGCAAGACAAGAGCAATTGGCGTCAGCAACTTTTTCCCTGACAGATTTGTTGATTTGTGTAATTTTGTTGAAATTAAGCCGATGGTTAACCAGATGGAAACCCATGTATTCCAGCAGGAAAAAACTTTGCGTAAATATATGGATAAATTTGATACACAGCTTATGTCGTGGAGTCCTATGGCAAGAGGCGAAAATAATTTCTTTAACAACGAAATTTTGAAATCTATCGGAGAAAAATATAATAAATCTGTTGCACAGGTTGCACTGAGATTTTTAACACAGGAAAATGTCATTGTTATTCCAAAATCTACACACAAAGAACGAATGAAAGAAAATTTTGAAATATTTGATTTTGAACTCTCTGATGATGATATGAATACGTTGAGAAGTCTGGACAAAGGCGAAAGTATCTTTGTAAATCACTATGATCCTGAGTTTGTGCAAAGTATTATAAACTACTAAATATTCAAAATGGAAAATTATTTATTTATGAAATAACAGTTTATATGACTATTTTTAACAATCAATTTGACTATTAAAATATTGAACAAATATCCTGATAAGTCGTTAGAACTCTTAATATTCTTAAGGTTTTATTATCAATTATTCTATAGATAACTAAGTAATTCTTTTTTACAACATAAAATTTAACATCTAAATATGTAAAATCATCTCTTGATTTCCCGAGATAAGGATGTTTACATAAAGTTTTAAATGCATTGTTAAATAATCTCACAAATTTTGTTGCAGCAGTTTTATTATCTTTAGCAATATAATCCGAAATTATTTCAATGTCATTATATGCTTTACTTGTAATTTCAAGTTCCAAATCATTCATATTTTTTTATCAATTTTTCCATAGCAGAATGTCCATCCAAAATTACAGTATCATTCCAGCCTTCTTCAATCTCTTTATTCAACTGCGCAATTCTTTCTTGAGATACTTTATCTTTAGAAGCCATCATTCTTAATGCCTCTCTAATGACTTCGCTGACAGAATTATATAAGCCCGATGCAACTTTATCCTGTACAAATTTTTCTAATGTTGGTGTTAAAGATATGTTCATAAAATACCTCATTTATAACAATATATATTTATATTATAGCAAATATTGCTATAAATCTCAATTGTACAAAAATATTTTGTAACAATTGAGCAATTTTTGAGAACAAAAAGAGTTTATATAAATATCAGGGGAAATAAAGAGGATTTTTTATGGGTATAGGAAAAATCGGAACAACTATAGGTAAAGAAATTGTTGCCTGGACAAGAACGAGCAAAAGTTTGCTTGCGACAAAACCTGTAAAGGTTAATATTAATGAGTTAAGATTAGCCGCACCTTTGCAAACCGATACCGTCCAGCTGTCAACACAAATCGGGAAACATAAAATTCCAAGATACTTATACCATATGACGTCTCCGGAAAATTATCAAAAAATGCTTGAATCCGGAGTTCTTAAACCCATGGGAGGCAGATTGCCTGATGGTGTCTATATGTTAGAATTGGACAGCTTTGGGAAATATTGGAGTAAAAGTTTGAGAAATGATTTGTGTGATAAAATTTTTTGTACAGGAAGCTCCGAACAGATTGTAATGTTAAAAATACCAACCAAAAATTTGGACTCAACAAAACTAAGAATAAGAACACAAAAACAAACTGAAAATGACGGATTGGGAAAAAATGCAGAAATGGAACTTCAAAAATGGATAAATTTTACAGCGATGCCTGAAGACAGAAAATTACTTATTAATCAACTAGTTCAAAAATATGGTAAGAAAACTGCATTAAAAAAATATGTTGATATGATGCCAAAAGAATTGGAACCCGTAACCAAAGGATATGAAGCAAGATTAAGTCCGCTATTTAAGCAAAAAAAAACTGATCTGGAGTTTATATATATTGATGATATACCTGTATCAGAAGTTAGTATTGTCGGTAAAGCGGATTACAAAGATTTGTTCGGAATAGATCATTTTTCCGATAAATTATCAGGAAATCGAAACACCGCAAAGACTGTTTTTGAAAAAATTTTTTATTCTAAACCGGAACAAGGAATGCTAAAGGCGTGGAGGGAATAAAAATAAGTACGTAAATTGGATATTAATAGTACAAAGAAATTTCTTTGATTTTGGAAGTGTCTAGCCTAATTTAAAAATATTCTTTGTAATTTTGTGTCATAATAAAGCCCGATTTCGTCCAATTTGATTTTTTATAATCAAGCAGCTTCCGACCTGTATGAATTGGCTCAATGCCACACTATTATAAGATCCTAAAACAAGTTCAGGATGACATTTTGAAATTTTACTTCCAAGCAAATCGGACTTTAAAATACAACATTCAAGTAAAATGTCCCGTTAAAATACACCCGTTAAAGTACATGAACCAATAAAAAAGAGATAGATTTAACCTATCTCTTTTTTATTAGCAAGGGAGAGATTCGAACTCTCGACCTCACGGGTATGAGCCGTGCGCTCTCACCAGCTGAGCTACCTTGCCATATATTTATTACAGCAATTGCCGAGTTCTATATTCTCATAAAAAATTTTAAATTTCAAGCTTTTTTTATTTTTTATTGAATAATAAAATAATTTTCGCTTATAATAAAACAAGAAGAACTAACGTTAAAGGTAGACAAATTTTATGATTACCGACATGACGAAGGGAGACCCATTAAAACATATACTGTTATTTTCCGTTCCACTGCTTATAGGCAATATCTTCCAGCAATTATACAACATTGCGGATCTTGTTATTGTCGGAAGAACCCTCGGGGTTGAATCTTTTGCCTCAGTAGGTGCGGTTGCACCGGTATTTTTTCTTATAACTTTTATTATTGTAGGTTTAACCAACGGATTTGCCGTCATAACAGGACAGAGATACGGAGCAAAAGATATTGAAGGTGTCAGAAATTCCGTCGTTGTATCAACAATTTTAAGTACAGTCGTAACTATTGCATTTTCGATTGTCTGTTCTTTATTCATTAATCCGATTTTACACTGGATGAATATTCCAGATAACATTTATCATAATGCTTTCTGGTATGCTGAAATAATCATTATAGGTTTGATAATCACAACTATGTACAATATGATTTCAAGTATCATAAGGGCGCTTGGAGACAGCAAAACTCCTTTATATTTCTTAATTATAGCATCGCTTGCTAATATTGTACTCGCTTTAATTTTTATACAGGTATTTCACATGGGGGTTCCCGGATCTGCCATTGCTGTTTTATTATCACAGGGAATTTCTGTTATATTATGCCTTTTGTTTGTAAAATACAAAATGCCAATTTTAAGAATTCACAGGAAAGAATGGTTTATTAAATTTGACAAAAACTTTTTTAATTCCGCTTATGAACATTTGCGTGTAGGCGTACCCATGGCTGTTCAATTTTCGATTATCGGGATAAGTGTTTTAATAATACAAAGTGTTTGCAACTCATTCGGTTCAAATGTCATTGCAGCATTTACAGCGGCATTGAGAATTGAGCAGATTGCAACCCTGCCTATGATGTCATTCGGTGTAGCACTCGCGGCATACGTTGCACAAAATTTCGGAGCTGTGAAATTTAAAAGAATAAGATTAGGCGTTATACAAACTTCTGTGATAAATATCATATTAAGTATTGTTATGGCATTTGTAATGCGCATCTGGGGAACAGATATTATAGGGGCATTTATCGGAACAAGCTCTAAAAAAATTATTGATATTGCGCATAATTATTTATTAATCAGCACAATATTTTACTTTTTTCTTGGCCAGATTTTTATTTACAGAAACGCCCTGCAGGGCATGGGAGAAACTTTGTTTCCGCTTTTGGCATGTATTGCCGAACTTGTAATGAGGGTATTTGCAGCAGTTTATCTGGCAATAAAATTCGGTTATGTCGGAATATTCTATGCAGGACCGATTGCGTGGATAAGCGCTTCTGCTATAATGTTTTTCGGATATTTCGGAAGCATGAAGTATATTATTTATAAAGTCAAAAGCAGACTGCACAAAGAATTGTCTAACCTTGATTAAATATTTTTTTCTATCTATAGATAAACCGTTTCGCTACTTGCAAAGATAAAAGTTTTATGACAAAATTCTAACAGGGTTAATAAACAAAAACGCAAACAGCCGTAAACTGCACCTGCGTTTGTAAAAAAGGAGATAAAATATGTCAACGTATATTGAAGATGTTTATGCAAGACAAATATTAGATTCAAGAGGCAATCCAACAGTTGAAGTTGATGTTAAATTAACAAACGGTGTAAGAGGCAGAGCAGCTGTACCTTCGGGTGCTTCCACAGGAATTTTTGAAGCATTAGAACTCAGAGACGGCGACAAGTCAAAATATATGGGCAAAAGTGTCCAAAAAGCCGTTGATAATGTAAATAATATTATTGCACCGGAGCTTATCGGCGAAAAAGCTTCTCATCAAAAAGAAATTGATACCTTCATGATTGACATGGACGGAACCGAAAATAAATCAAAACTCGGAGCCAATGCGATATTAGGTGTTTCACTTGCGGTTGCAAAAGCTGCTTCAAAAGCTTACGGCATGGCCTTATACAGATATTTAGGCGGGATTAACGCATTAACCCTGCCAGTACCGATGATGAATATTATAAACGGAGGTGCGCATGCCGATAATAACATTGATTTTCAGGAATTTATGATTGCACCTGTCGGAGCTGAAAGTTTTTCACACGCGATTGAAATGGGCTGCAACGTTTTCCATACACTGAAAAGTGTTCTTAAAAATAAAGGGATGGCAACATCTGTCGGCGATGAAGGCGGATTTGCACCGAATTTAAGCTCAAATTCCGAAGGGATTGAAGTCATTCTTGAAGCTATAGATAAAGCAGGCTACAGCACAGATCAAATTAAAATCTGTCTTGATGTTGCATCTTCAGAATTCTATGACAACGGAAAATACGAACTTAAAGGCGAAGGAAAAATTTTCAATAACAGCGAAATGACAGACTTTTTGGAAGATTGGGTAAAAAAATATCCGATAATTTCAATAGAAGACGGCATGGCAGAACAGGATTGGGAAGGATGGGAAATGCTTACCGAACGTATTGGAGGCAATTGCCAGCTTGTCGGAGATGATTTGTTTGTAACAAATACCAGAAGATTAGCAGATGGAATAAAAAGAAATGTTGCAAATTCAATTCTGATTAAAGTTAATCAAATCGGAACATTATCCGAAACTCTTGATGCAATCTCAATGGCACATGCAGCAGGCTATACAACAATAATCTCCCACCGCTCGGGAGAAACAGAAGATACGTTCATTGCAGATCTGTCAGTTGCCGTAAACAGCGGGCAAATTAAAACAGGTTCCGCTTCTCGTTCTGACAGAATGGCAAAATATAACCAGCTTTTAAGAATTGAACAAAAACTCGGATCTGCCGCAAAATATCTTGGTCTGCAGGCATTTAACGGACAAAAATAAATTTAAAAATAAAAAATAATCTGCAATTAAAGGGGATGGACTGATGTAAACCCCCTTTAATTTTTATGCTATACTATTATCAGGGAGATAATTGATGAAAGAGTGGATATTTAATAAATACGAAGGGCAGGAAAAATCTCTTATAAAAAGACTTCTAAATTCAAGAGGGATAAAAACTGATGAAGAAATTTATGAATTCCTGCATCCGCTTGAAATGAAATTAACGCACCCGAAAGTATTCACCGATATGGAAAGATGCGTAGAAAGACTCTCTTTTGCAATAGATAACGGAGAAAAAATTGTTATCCACGGAGATTTTGACGCAGACGGCGTTACTTCAACCTCTCTTCTGTACAGAACTTTTAAATACCTCGGAGCTGATGTAAATTACTTTATACCTGACAGGGAAAAAGAAGGGCATGGTTTTGATACAAAAGCACTCGTAAAAATTATGACACAGGTAAAACCAAAAGTCATAATCTCATGCGATTGCGGAATATCAGATATTGATGCGGTAAATTTCCTAAACAGCTTCAAAATAGATGTAATAATAACAGACCACCACGAAGCTCCCGAAATTCTGCCGAAAGCTTACGGAATTATTAATCCAAAAGCTCCTGATGCACTTGATGAAAATTTAAGCGCAAAACAGATAGAAAGCCTGACATCTCTTGCAGGTGTCGGAGTTGCTTTTAAAACAGCTCAGGCGTTATTAGAAAAATATAACAAACTTGAATTTATACCTGAAATTTTGCCTTATGTGGCAGTAGGAACGGTTGCCGATGTTGTTCCTCTCATAGGCGAAAACAGATACCTTGTAGCAAAAGGTCTTGAATTAATTTCTAACAACAAACATTACGGACTGTCGCGCCTGCTGGAAAGTGCAGGATATAAAGGACAAATAACCTCAGAACAAATCGCATTCGGTATTGCACCGAGAATTAATGCATCAGGAAGATTAGATACGGTTGAAGCAGCATTGAAGGTTCTTATTTCCGATAACAAACAGGAAATTGAAATGGCAATTCAATCGCTGAACGAATTTAACAGAGTTCGTCAGGAACTTTGCCAGAATATTTTCGCGGAAGCCGATGAAATGGTAAAAAAAGAAGGCAATAAAAATTCTGCAATTGTACTTTTTAATAAAGAATGGCATATAGGAATTATCGGCATTGTTGCATCTATGCTTGTTGAAAAATATTACAAACCGGCGTTTTTAATGACGTATTCAGACGAAACAAAACAGTTCAGATGCTCTGCCAGAAGCATTGAAGGAATAAACCTTTATGATGCAATCTCAGCAAATGCAGAACTTTTTGACGGTTTCGGCGGGCACGCTATGGCGGCAGGTCTTTCATTCAGTGAAGAAAAATCGTCATTCGAAGCCGTTAAATCAGCTTTATGTAAAACCGTTAAAGAAATGTCGCAGGGCAAAGACCTGAAACCTTTTATAAATATAGATCTTGAACTTACGCCTGATGATATTGATATTGAACTTGTAGAGCAGATTTCTCAACTGGAACCATTTGGAGCATCAAACCCGAGCCCAATTTTTGCGGTTAAAAATCTTAAAATAAAAGAAAAACGCCTGATGGGCGAGAATAAAAACCATCTTCGATTGATATGTACGGCAGGGTCAGCAGAATTGACCTGTATACGCTGGAAAGACGGTGATATATCTCTTGTACAGGGCGACACGCTTGATATTGCTTTTCATCCCCAGATTAATGAATTTAACGGAAACACATCAGTTCAACTTATAATTGATGATATTCATTCCGAATATTTAAAAGAAGAAGAAAATATATTGCGCCAAAAACTCTACGACCACCGCAAAAAAACAGATATTTTACCGCAGGTAAATGACTATGTAAAAAATTCAAAACAAAATATTCTGATCTTTGCCGAAAGTAAAACTGTTTCTGATAAATTAAAACCGTTTTCAGCACTCTTTGCAAGAATAATTAACCGTGATACACTCCGCCCGTGTGATTCGTTGATGTTTTTTGATTATCCTGCAGACAGAGAAACTTTTGACAGGATTTTAAATCAAACTAATCCGCTTGCAGTCCACTTTATGAATTATGACGTTAAATCAACAGATGAAGAAGAATTTTTAAAAACAGTATGCGGAATGTTAAAATTTGCCTGCCACAATAACGGAGGCAAAGTTGATTTAAGACGTTTTGCAAGTTTTCTCGGCAAATCTTACAAAGTATTTGAACTTCTTTTCTCAATATTTGAAGATGTCGGTTTGATAAAAATAAAAGAACGCAGCAAAGATTATTTTGTAATAGACTATAACCCTGAAACAGATGTTTCTCAGGTGCTTCATTCGCCTAAATATGCAATTCTAACGGATTTAATCAATGAATGCGAAGAATTCCAAAAATCATTACTTGAAGATGATGTTTATTCTCTGGTATAAGTTTTTACAGCTATTTTACAAGTCCCTCGGTTTCATTAAACATGACCATATAAAAATCAGGACTTGTCATATTAGGATTTTTCTTCATAAACTTTTTAACGTCAAAATTTTCAAGGTATTTGTCAAGTTTTTTTTGGACTTTTTCATTACCTTCATGCTCGTTTTTAAGTTTTGCAATGTACTGATTAGTCATTGCAAGGACTTCCTCTTCCGTCAAAATAGGCTGGCCGCCGATTAAAACTTCATCGGATTCATCTTCATCAATATATTTTTTTAATTCTTCTTTCGGATCTTCTTTTTGCCGTCTGCCATGACTGTCAGATGATGTGGAAGAAGATATCGCTCTGTTGCCGAAAGGATTATTCACATTGTTAAACATAAAGGATGCCTCATTTATTACAATTATACGGCATCTCTTAAAAAAACTTTAATTAAATCATACATCCGGACGAGTTTATTTTTTATAATTTAATAGGTCGGGCTTTAGCCCGACAATTGCTATAACGAATTATAAAACTCTTTTAAAAGTTTGCAGTCGTCTTCAATATTCGGACTTTCGCACACCAATGCACCTTTTACACCAAATTCTTTCAAAACTTTTATCAGGTCTTTATAATTCATATCGGATTCTTGAAGGTTGAGATGCTGTTTTTCGCCTTTAGAAGTGTATTCAATTCCTGCAAGATGCCCGTGAAAATTCTCAAGAGCATATTGTCCTAATTCATTTCCTATTTTTTCAACAACTTTTGAAAACTCATCATACGTATTATATTCACCTGCAGTTCTTGCATGGAGATGCGAAAAGTCAACACATGGAAGCACTTGATCAAATTCCTTTGAAAGATTTATAATTTCATCTAAATCGCCCCATTGTGTAGCTTTTCCGGTTGTTTCAGGACGAATCCAGACATTTATTTTTTCACGCTCCAGAACATCAATAATCCTTCCGGTTTGTTTTTTTACCTGATTATAAACCGTTTCTTTATCGCCGCCCATATAAAATGCGGCATGGAAAGTTATACTGAAAGCACCTGCCTGCGAAGCAACAGATGCGGTATCTATAATTCGTTGTATACTTGCATCAATTTTTTCTACTTCCTTTGAGTTAAGATTAATGTAAAACGGGCCATGAGCAGTGATTACAAAATCTTTTGACTTTTCTTTTACAAATTTTCTATGGTTGTCATTCATTCTGACACCGTGGACAAATTCAAGCTCCATGCCATCTAAATTCATTTCCGTCAAAATATCAAAAGCCTGCGGATAAGTTCCCTTACCTGTTCTTAATGGCATACCGGCCGTTATAAAATTCAGTTTGTCAAAGTTAAACAAGTTTTGCAAAATACGCTCCTATAGCTGTCATCATTAAACATATTGTAACACTTAAAATTATATATGAAAAAGCATGAAAAAACTGATGATTACCAATCATTTCAAAAAGCTCAAGAGAAAATGTACTGAATGTTGTAAGCCCACCGCAAAAACCAACAGTTAAAAAAAGTTTAACGGCAGGACTTAAATCCGTTTTTTCAATAAACAAAAAATACAAAAAACCTATTATAAAACTTCCTATAATATTAACAAGAAAAGTAGAAACAGGCAGATTAATTTCAAGATATTTTGCCATATTAAAACTTATTAAATATCTTGCAACCGCACCTAATCCGCCGCCTAAAAATATTGCAAATATATTAAGCATTTACTTTAGCCTTTAAAAGTTCTTCAAGAATTTCACATGCATCAGATACAAATTTTGAACAGTGAACTTTTCTCTCAGCACCTTCAAAGCCCTTTGACAATACTCTGCAGCATGTAACTTTATTGCGTTTTTTAAATTCTTCAACAATTTTTTTGGCATTTTCTCTGGCTAGAACCTCATTACCTTTAGAATTTTCACGGCCGAAATTATAACCGTTTACAATCTGCGCAGCAGCCACAGCCCCGCATACACAGCCAGATGCCATTCCGCCTGAAAAAGCTGTCGCACATGATAACAGCTCCTTCGGGCATAAACCATCGTCAGATGCAGCTTTTAAAACACTCTCCGCACATGAATAGCCATGATTTAGATAATAATCTACAGCTTTTTCTCTCATAATACATATCTCCTTAAAAAAATTATATCATAAAATTAAACAAATTTAATGCTACTCTTTTTTCTGTTTTGACATTAAAAGAAGCAGAGGAATAACAGCCAGACAAAGCACACCGAATATTCTGAAAGAATCTATAAATGCCCAGAGTGTTGACTGTTTAACAAGCTGTCCGTAAATTGAATACTGCGCCATATATTGAGCAACAGTGTGTTCGGTATAACCTGCAAGCGCTCCGGCAGTTGACTGAACCCGTTCAATAAAGGCAGGATTAAGTTCACTTGTTTTGCCAACCAGCATATACTGATGCACCTGAGCAAACCTTGTAAGCATTGTAGCAACTAAAGATGTACCGACTGCACTTCCTATATTTTTCAATAAATTTTGAATACCTGTTGCATTAGTCATCTGTTCGTTTTTCAGCGTATCAACAGACAAATTCATAATCGGAACCATAGCTAAACCCATGCCCATACCCATAAAAAAGTTCGGTACAGCAATATTCATATTAGAAATCTGCAGATTTAATGTTCCGAATACAAGTGTTGACCCGCCTATTAATGCAAGCCCTGCCATTACAATAAACCTGTTATCAATTCTGTTAGAAAGAGTAGCAGTCATAAGCATTGCAAGCATACTCCCGAAACCTCTCGGCATCATGGTTGCACCGCTTAAAAATGCTGTATATCCCATCATGCTCTGCAAAAATTGCGGCAAAATAACCAGAGATGCATATAAAACAGCCTGAATTACAATCTGAATAATTGTTCCGGCAGAAAAATTCTTGTCTTTAAAAACCGATAAATCAACAAGCGAATGTTTGTTGGTAAGCTGTGAATGGAAAAACAAAATACAAGCAACAACCGAAACTCCAAATGTCCATCTTATCCATACGGCACCAAACCAGTCAGCGTTGTTTCCCTTATCGAGAACAGTCTGCAGTGTAACAAGCCAGACCGTCAGATAGAAAAAGCCTTTCCCGTCTATTTTAACATTCTTTTGCCTTTTTGCATACGGAGGATCCTCGATTAATTTGTGGCATAACAAAGCTGCAATACACCCGAACGGAACGTTTATAAAAAATATCCACGGCCATGTCCAGTTATCGGTAATCCATCCGCCGAGAACCGGTCCTATAATAGGTGCAAGAATAACTCCCATACCGAACACAGACATCGCAAGCCCGCGCTGTTCTTTCGGGAAACTTTCAATCATAACCGCCTGAGATATAGGCAGAATTCCGCCACCGCCAAACCCTTGCAGAACACGGGCAAAAATCATGAATTCAATATTTTTAGCCAGCCCGCATAGCATTGATGCTATAGTAAACATCATTATGCTTATTATAAAAAAGTTTTTACGGCCGAAAACCTTGCTGAAAAAATCAACTGCAGGAATTACAATACCCGCTGCAATAAGGTAACTTGTCAAAATCCACATAGATTCATCTCTTGTGGCAGAAAAACTTCCGGCCATATAAGGTAATGCTACGTTGCCGATTGTTCCGTCAAGAACATAGATGAACACGGCAAGCATAACAGGTATAACCATAATCCACGGATTTACGGACGGTTTCCATTCCTCGGCTGTTTGATTTGTTTCAGGCATTGATTTTCCTTTTCAGAGTGAAGAGTGAAACGTGAAGGTTGAAGCAAAATTCTATTCACTCTTCACTTAATTTGTTTTAGCTTTTCTCTCACTCTTTAATAAAAACATAAAAGGAATCAAAATAAAACAGGCTATTGCAAAAACTTTAAAAGTTGTCATATATGCACAGAGTGTTGACTGTTGAATAAGCTGATTATAAAGCATTTTACCCGCCATATAAGTTGCATTCATCATATCACCTGCCTGATGAATAAAAGATGAAGCATAAGAACTTAATCTATCAGCAAAAATAGTATTTGTACTATGCATAGATTTTACAAGTCCATTCTGATGAACCTGCGACAATCTTGAAATCATAGTTGCAACAAGAGAGGTTCCGATTGCACCGCCGATTGTTTTCAACAAATTCTGAAATCCTGATGCATTGGTCATTTGATCATTTCTTAATGTTATACAGGATAATGTTGTAATAGGCATCATAGTAAATACAAGCCCGAGTCCAAACACAATATTTGGTACAACAATATTCATCATACTGATTTCCAGATTCAAAGAACCCAGAATCCATCCGCCTAATCCCATACAAAAAAGCCCGATAATACCGTATGTTTTATAGCTTAATCGTCCGCCGACCCCGCCAAAAATTGCAAGCGCTGTAAACGCCCCCACTCCTCTGGGCATAATGGCAAGTCCGCTTGTAAACGCATCATATCCCATCATATTCTGTAATAACTGCGGCAATATAGCAAGAGATGCAAGCAATACTCCGTTTAAAAGAATTAACATTGCAGTTCCGCAGAAAAAATTTGCGTCTTTTAAAACATCAAGTTTTATAAGAGGATTTTTCCCCTTAACCTGCATATAAAAGAAACATATACATCCAAGAGCGGCAATAGCCGAAAGCCAGCAGATCCACGGTGCATTAAACCAATCGGCATCATTCCCCTTATCAAAAACTATCTGTAAAGGTATCAGCCAAACACACAGCCATAAAAACCCTAATTTATCAAGATGAATATTTTTTTGTCTTCTAGCATACGGAGGGTCTTCAAGAAATTTTTTGGCAAGTGCTATACAGAAAAAACCAAACGGTACATTTATAAAGAAAATATACGGCCAGGACCAGTTTTCCGTGATATACCCGCCCATAACAGGCCCTAATATAGGGGCTACTACAACTACAAGACCAAATACAGCCATAGCCTTGTTTCTTGCTTCACCCTTAAAACATTCCATGGTAATTGCCTGCGCCATAGGCATTAAACATCCGCCGCCGATACCCTGCATAGCACGGGCTATTACAATCATGCCGATTGACGTTGACACCCCGCACAAAAAAGATGCAAGAGTAAATACAAATACTCCAACCATAAATAAATTTTTTCTGCCGAGCAGCTTACAAAAATAATCAATCATGGGAATAACAATACTGCTTGCCATCAAATAGCTTGTTAAAACCCAAATAGATTCTTGATTGCTGACAGAATATGAACCTGCTATATGCGGCAGTGCAACGTTTGCAACTGTTTCATCAAGTGCATACATAAACGTTGCAAGCATTACAGGCATAATTATAAGCCAGGGATTAGTTTTCGGAGTCCATTCTTCTTGTTGTACTGCGGTGTTTGTATTATTTTCTGACATTGTAAATCCTTTTTAAGAGTGACGGGTGAAAAAGTGAAGCGATTTTCACTTCACGCTTCACTCTTAACATTTCACTTATTTTACTCTTACTTTCGGAACAACTGACATGCCCGGAACTACGTTATATTTTTCAGTGTCATACTTTTCCGTAAACACTATTTTTACAGGAATTCTCTGAACGATTTTAACAAATGATCCGACAGCATTTTCAGGCGGGAACAAACTTGATTTTGCACCGGAAGCTCTTTGAATACTGTCAACTTTTCCTTTAAATACATGATCAGGGTAAGTGTCAATTTTAATATCAACAGGCTGACCCGGTTTCATGTGGCGAAGCTGGTTTTCTTTGAAGTTTGCAACAACCCATACATCTTCCGGAACAATCACAAACAAAGGAGCACCGACATTTACATACATACCTTTTTCAACACGTCTTGAAGAAACAGTACCGTTTTGAGGCGCATAAATATTTGTATAGCTCAAATTGAGCTTAGCCTTATCTCTCAAAGCTTTTGCTTCTTTCAAATCTGCATCGGCAACTTTATTGCCTCCCTGAGATAACAATGATTCTTCTGCCTTTGTTAAATTTGCCTGAGCAGAGTCATATTTTGCCTGAGCTGCGTCAAGAGTCTGTTTGGATACAGCACCTTTTTCATAAAGATTTGTGTATCTGTCTAAATCTTTTTTTGCAACATCAATATTTGTCTGCATTGCTTTAAAATTAGCCTGAGCATTCTTTTGATCAAGCAAAATTCTTTCATACCTTGCCTCAGCTTGAGCCAGAGCAACTTCATAATCCGCAGGATCTATTTTTGCGACAAGATCACCTTCTTTAACCGTCTGGTTATCAGTTACATAAGATTCAATAATCTGGCCGCTGACTCTGGGAGCAACCTGAACTGTTGTTGTTTCAACGTAAGCATCGTCTGTTGATTGGTACATTAAAAGATCATGTACAAAATAAGCTACACCGACAAGTAATACAGCAATTGCAGCCCCTGCAATATATCTCTTAAAAGGCTTGTGCGGTTTTTTAACTTCTTCGTCCGTTTGAACACTTTGTTCTTCTACATTTGTATTTTGTTCTTCCATTTTCTACCTCTTATTTAATTATATATTTATCTCTACTACTTTTTCCAACTCTAACCTGAAAGATTTTAATGTTTCCTGAACTCTTTCAATATCTTCATCAGAAATCGTTTTTGTAACACTCTCAAGATATTGTTTCACTTTTTTATTAATTGTGTCAAGTTCTCTCAAACCCCTTTCGGTTATGCCCATTTTTTTTACTAACCTGTTGTTCTTTGTGTCAATAAATCGTGTTATAAATCCTTTTTGTTCCAGCGAATCTAAAATTCTGCCTGTATTTGCTCTGTCTTTTAATATAAGCTTTGCAAGATCCCTCTGACAAATCCCGGCATTAACGGAAACAGTATCCAATGCAGCATATTCATCAAGAGATAAACCTATTTCCAACTTTTCAAACAACTGGTTTGTTACTTTTTTCATTAACCTTGAAGTCTGTTCGAGTTCGTAATGTATGCTGTCTGTATAATGTAGTTTACAATCTTTCATATCTTATATTCTTAATTATAATTTGTTTTATTATTTATATATTATGTTGCAAAAAAAATATGTTGCATTTACAACAATATTATGCTAACATATGATTATTAAAAATGCAAGTGCGGATTTTTGGTAGGGCACCGCGCGAGTGAAACGAGCCCGGCCCGTGAGTTTAAGCCGGACGTTACTCCGGTGAAAACCCAAAAATCCAAGACAAAAATTAATAAAGAGGATAAAAACGGAGGCAAAGCCTCTGACAAAAAGGACAATAAGTACCACAAAAATCTATGAAGAGGATGAAAAAAGTGAAAAAGGTTATATCAATAGCATTACTGGCAAGTATTATAAGCATGAACACCATGCCTGTATTCGCGGTTGAAGAAAATTCAAAAGCTTCTACCGCTGCCCCGAAACAATTTAAAAGCATGGTTTCAAAAAACAAAAAAACTTCTGATGACTATAAATTTGAATATATTAATATGAACTGGTGGGATAATTTTAACGATGATATTCTGACATCATATATTCAAAAAGCTGTTACAAATAATTACGATTTAAAAATGGCAACATTGAATGTTGAAGAATATTACCAGAATGTTAAAGCACAGTTTGCAAATGAGCTTCCCTCTGCTACAGCAGGATTTGGTCCCGGATGGTTCAAAATGCCCGGAAGTACAAGCACTGATATCAATTTCGGGTTGCCGATTATTGTACAATATGAAGCCGATATTTTCCTGAAAAATCATAACAAAACAAAAGCCGTTAAGAAACTTTACGAAGGTTCAAAACAGGATGAGCGCGCTGCATACATTTCTGTTGCATCAGCAGTAGGCTCAACTTATTTCAATATAATTAATCTTGATAAAATGATTGATTTACAGGAGCAAATTGTAAAAATAAGACAGGAAATATATGATTTGATGCTCGCAAGCAATAAAGAAGGACTTACATCAACTGCTGATACTGTCAGAGCAAACAAATCACTTGTTCAAGGCCAGACCGATTTAATAGAATTGAAGAAACACAGAGAGCAAATGTTACATCAGTTAAGCGTACTGATCGGCGAAAGCCCTGAGAATGCAAATTCGCTTGAAAGAAAATCGCTTGATGATATCAATTACAAACTCGCCGTACCCTCACAAATTCCCTCGGAAATCATTACAAACAGGCCGGATTATCTGAAAGCGGAATTAATGGTTGAAAAAGCAGGAATTGATGTTAAAGTCGCTAAAAAAGAATTTCTGCCTTCCATAAATATACTGGGCGGTGCAGTATTTAATGCAGGTGATCTTGGAAGCCTGTTTACTACAAAAAATATGCTTCTGGGACTTGCAGGCGGACTTATGACACCATTATTTCAGGGCGGTTCTTTGATAGCAAATTTGAGATTGAAAAAAGCCACTTATGAAAAAATTCTGCAAAATTATTACAAAACAAATCTGACTGCAATTCAGGAAGTCAACGATGCTCTTGTTGCGGCAAAACTTGATAAAGATAAGATGCTTCAGACAGAAAAACAATTCAATCTTGAAAAAGCAGATTACAAATACAGCGAAAACAAATTTGATGAAGGAACAATTTCCAAACTTGACTTAATCCAGTATCAGGAAAACCTTCTGACAATAGAAAAACTCGTTGCACAACAAAAGATAGAATGCATGACAGATGCAATCAGCTTGTACAAAGCAACGGGAAGCAAACCTTATGACTATGTAAACTAAATTCACATATAATCATCACCTCTTTACTTTAAGAAATTTAAAGTAATGTGCCGGAAATCCTCACTGTTTCCGGCATTTTTTTACACTGCATGCGTAGATAATCAGAAAGGGAGATAAAGCCTTGCCGATCTATGGAAGGTTGGTGGGTGGTAATTATATAGAGGTACAGATGTATCTTAACTTTTCGGCTGCTTTAAAACCCCGCTTATTACTCTGTCAATACCAGCAAGATCTTTTATTATCTCAATATTTTCAAACCCGCTTTGAAGCATTAATGATTTTACATCCTCAGATTGTCCTATACCGAGTTCAAACATCAAATATCCGCCTTTATTTAAAATTGCAGGCGCTTTTCTTGTTATTTTTTCATAAAATTCCAGTCCTTTTTCATCATTTGTAAAAAGTGCTTCTTGAGGATCAAATTTAACTTCTTGCTGGATATTTTCTTTTTCACAGGGCGGAATATAAGGCGGATTTGACACAATTATATCAAAGGTTTCACCCGGTTTTACGTTTGAAAAAATATCTGATTTTCTAAAAATTGCTTTATTAAAAAGGTTGAGCCTTGAAGCGTTATCAAGAGCTGTATTTAATGCATCTGTTGAAATATCAAGCCCGATAATCCGGCAATCAGTATATTTTGCAATCATGCAGGCAATGCATCCGGAGCCTGTACCTAAATCAAGCGCCATTTTAAAATTATTTTTATTAATAATATCTATTGCATTTCTTACAAGAATTTCTGTTTCATCACGCGGGATTAAAACGGACGGATTTACAATAAATTTCTCTCCCATAAAATCTGCAAAACCTGTAATATGCTGAATCGGGCGTCTTGAAGCAGCTCTAAGCTGTGCTTTTTCTTTAACTAAATCAAGCTTTTCAGCGGTTAATTTATTTCCCATAACAATATCTTTAACACCATAATTTGCAAAATGTTCTAATAAAATTTTAACTTCAACATTTGCTTCATTCGGCTCTATTCCGCTATCGGTCAATATTTTTAAGATTTCTTGAATACTCATATTTTCTGCCATTTTTTCTATTATTCGTAAATCCCGCGACAATCATGTTCATTCAATATTCTTTCTATTTCATCACGAGCTTCGAGCTTTGATGTTAATTCTTTTTTTTCTATATTATATTTTTTGCACAAACGATCATAATAATAAAGCTGCTTTTTACTAGGGGCTTCTTTTGACATTTTAACTTCTCGCAGGAAAGCACGTTTTTTCTTTTCATACTCTTTTTGAGCCTGAATTAAAGGCTCCTGCTTTTTTTTGTAATCGTAATATTTACGGCACTCTTTGAGATAAAGCATTGTCTCCTGTGTAAAATTTTCATCATCCAAATAAGACTGTAAAAATTCAAAATGAGGATTATTTATCTCAAAATAGTATTTTTCATCCTCTATAAATTTATCAAAAATATCGGCAACACTCATTTCAGGGGATTTTTTAACCAGAGCACGCAAAAAATTACACAGAGCAGATTTCTGTGTTTTTGTCATATCTTGATATATTTGATTTTTTATCTGGTACATTATTTTTTGAACAAATCTTTCACTTTGAATTTACCTGCATTTTGCAGATGAAACTCGGCAAGCTTTTTAACAATAGGATTGGTGCTGTAACGAACAGATTTTTGTTCAATCTTTTCGTCCGCAGTTGTTTCATTTTCAATAACGGTAAATTCTCTCTTATCCATAAAATAATTATACCTCTTTATATATTTATAAAAAAGTTTGTTAAGCAAAAATTGACTTTTTCATTATATAAAAAGTATATAATGTTACAAATTGTAATATTTTTTTATGCAGTAAATCTTCTCGGAAATCCTGAATTAATAGGAATTATCATAGCTTTTTGTTTGTCATTTAACGGCGGGAAAAGCGATTTTAACCTGCGGTAAACAGCTTGCGAAAGATTTGTTCCGAGTGTATTTATATCCTGATTTTGCGCTTTATTATTTTCTTTTAATCGCTCAAATGCTGTTTTTTCATCTTGTTTTAACGGTTGAAAAGATATTTTATTATTATAATCCGCCTGCATTTGAGGTGTTGTATTATATTCTTCCAACGCAGTATTTACAAGATTTCTTTCTTTTGCATTAAGATATTTTAAATCAATACCTTCGTTTTTCTGTAATTTAACAGCACTCTGCTTTTCAGGAAAAGATGACGGCGCGGTAAAAACAGGTTTTACTGTGCCGGTTTTCACATCCGCAGCACTTTTCTTTATAATTTTTTTGCCGTAATTTGCTGTCTGTTCAATAGTTTTTCCTACATTTTTATTTTTTCCGAATAAACATCCCATGCCTATCACAGCAAGCCCTGCAAGTGCAGCAAGCATATATGAATCAGAAAAATAAGCGGACTCGGGCTTATGATTACTGTGCATTATATTATTATTTGCTCTTCTCAAGGACGGCAAAGCTGATTCAAAACTAACCTTTTCAATCATAATAAACATCCTTTCCGTATTACAGAAAATTATTAGTAAAAAAATAAATTCAATAAGTTAACGACCTTGACACACAAAATATATATTTAGATATTATATCGAAAAATGATTGATTTTTAAAGATATAAATCTGAAATCTTTACAATTGCAGTTTTGCAATTCTTATATTTAACACCGCTTCTAAATCAACTCCGCTTAATATTTCCGAAATAAGATCATTTGGATTCAAATCGGCTTTATTAAAATGCGGTAATATGCCAAGTATTTTTACATCAGTATATTCTTCAATTAATCTTGGCAAAAGTTTAATATCTGAATTTTCAGTATTTTCAGGGTAATTTGTTAATATTATGCCGCGCAGAGTTATTCCTTTTTCTTTTGCATGATTAACTGTCAGCAGAATATTATTAATATCCGAATTTAAAGCAGATACGACCAGTAAAAGAGGTATATCAAGCATCTTTATAAGATCTTCTTCCAGAAAATTTTTGCTTAAAGGCGAAGCTAAACCGGAGACCCCGTCGACTACAAGCAATTCATACATATCTTCCAATTTTTGATAATCATTAAGAATATTGTTTTTTTCAATTACAATACCTTCTTTTGCTCCTGCAATAAGTGGATTTGATCGTTCTTTAAAAAGATATGTAAAATAAGTCTTTATATACGGATCGGCAAACTTTACATAAGCAAGGTCAGGCGACTGAATAAATCCGTTCTTTTCTATAACTCCTGTTTCCACAGGCTTATATACCGCGGTTGAATATCCTAAACTCTGCATAGTTGCCGTAAGTCCCGCAGTAACGAAAATTTTATCGGAATTTTGATCCGCACCTGTAACAAATAGTTCCAGCATAAGCTAATACTATCACGGCAGTATTTTCATTGTAAAGATAAACTACAGTCTATTTTTAATTTCTGTTAAACTGTCGCCTCCGAATTTTAAAAGAAATTCATCCGCGAGCACACAGGCAATCCTGTTTTCAGCAACAACCGAACAGGCCTCAACAGCACAGGTATCAGAGCGTTCAAAATGAGCTTCACATTCAGTCATATTCTTCATATCAACAGTATTCAAAGGTTTTCTGAGTGTTGGAATAGGCTTCATAACCGCTGTAACAACAATAGGTTCTCCGTTTGTCATTCCGCCTTCTATACCGCCTGCATTATTTGTTTTTCTGACAATTTTGCCGTCTTCCAGATACATTTGATCATGAAATTCACTGCCGAACATTTTATAAGCATGGTGATTTCCGATAGAAACAGATTTAATTGCAGGTATACTCATAACTGCCTGTGCAATTTTACCGTCAAGCATTCTGTCCCAGTGAACGTAAGAACCGAGCCCGACAGGCATATTTTCATATATAATTTCAAATTTTCCGCCTAAAGTGTCTCCTGCTTCTTTTGCTTTATCAATTTCCGCGCGGAATTCTTCGTCAATCCTGCCCTGACCTATTTGTATAATTCTGGAAGAACAGGTAATGCCGAACTCTTTTAAAATTTGTTTTGCAACTGCACCGACAGCTACTTCTATTGCTGTTTTTCTTGCACTTGAACGTTCCAGAATATTTCTCAAATCGGTCTGATTATATTTCACGCTTCCCGCAAAATCCGCATGTCCCGGACGGTATTTAGTGAATGACTTTTCAGAAGTAAAATCATCAGGATTTATACTCATAATCTTCTGCCAGTTTTCAAAATCTTTATTTTGAATTACCAGAGTAACGGGAGAGCCTAAAGTTTTCCCGAAACGCACGCCGGAAGTAATTTCTACCGTATCTGATTCTATCTTCATTCTTCCTCCGCGCCCGTAACCTCCCTGACGCCGTTTTAATTCATTGTTTATAAAATCGGGGTTTATTTCAAACCCCGCAGGTATACCCTCTATTATTGCGGTTAAGCATTTACCGTGGCTTTCTCCCGCCGTTAAAAATCTAAATTTATCGAGCATAATCCTCTTTTACTTTTTGTTTGCATATTTAAGGAAAATTTGTTCCTTAGTCTGCATTAACTCTTCTGTTATCTGCCATTTTCCGTTAATCTTTTTAACTATCATATAAGTTTTTAGCTTATATGTTTCACCTTTCGGCTGTCTTAGTGAACTAACCTTATATGCACCATTGCCAAGCGATGCTACAGAGATGTTTGAATAAGTATTTTTATACCCTCTCATTTTAGCACCTGCCTGACCTATCTTCATCTGCTTGATATAAGTTGCCGTATTTGTGTCGACATTAACAAGCCCGCCGTCAGGTTTTACAACCTGTCTGATAATTTTAGCATTCGGAGAATACATAGTAGTAATTACGGGGTTATATGAATTTGCAGCGGTTACATAGCTGTTAAAAAATTTTAAAGCCTCCTGTGCATCATCTGCAAATGCCTGCAAACCTGTTGTCAAAAACATTGCAAACACAGCGATTATTGATAATAGTTTTTTCATTTTCGTCTCCTTCTACGTTTATACAACGACAAAAGTTAAATATTTGTTCATTTTAATTATATCATATAAACGCTGAATGTCATTAAACAAAATATGTAGTAAAATCAGGATATGAATAATACTCAGGAACTTTCTGAATATCTGGAATTTCTGGAAATAGAAAAAGGTCTTGCAGAAAATACGCTGGAAGCCTACAGACGTGATTTAAGCGGATTTTTTGACTTTTGCGGAGATACAGGTATTGATAAAATTCAAAGAAACCAGATAAACTCATATATAAGAAACCTGCATGAAAAACACTTTTCACCTGCAAGTATAATGCGGAAAATTGCATCCCTGCGCGGTTTTTTCAAATGGGCATGTATAAATAATGTTACAAAAAATAATCCTGCGCTGACGCTTGAACAGCCTAAAATTCCTCAAAAACTTCCGAAAGTTATGACTGTTGAAGAAATCAACAATCTCTTAAACCAGAATTTGAATAAACTTCAAAGAGTTATAGTTGAACTTCTTTACGGATGCGGCCTGCGTGTTTCAGAACTTGTTAATCTTAAAATTAATGATTACGATCTAAACGGTAAATATCTTGAATGTACGGGAAAAGGTTCAAAAGACAGGATTGTTCCTATGGGTAAAAAAGCAATTAAAGCAATTAAAGATTTTTTACCCGAACGTGATTACAATATACAAAAATATAACATTCAGTCAAAATACCTTTTGATTAACGAACATGGCAGACATGTTACACGTCAGGAGGTTTATACATTTATACATAATCTGGGCAAACGCCTTCATAAATCAATCTCTCCGCATACGCTCAGGCATACTTTTGCTACCCACCTGCTTGAAAATGGTGCGGATTTAAGAGTTGTGCAGGAACTTTTAGGACACAGCAATGTTTCCACAACACAGCTTTACACTCACATAAGCAAAAAAAGACTCAAAGAAGTTTATTTTTCAATACAAAAGCGTGCAGCTTTATCCGGCTCTGCTTAAGAGTTTGCATAAAAACGCTTTTTTTTATTTAGAATTTTATAAAAAATAAAAAGATTTACTATGACAACCTTTCCCATAAATTATTAAGCGCCTGCATTTCGTTTCTTGATTTTACATCATTTATAAGCTGGCCGATTGCATCTTTATTAACATCGGTCAGCATATACGAAAAATTAGCACTTTCATCTCCGCCGGCTTTATGCGAAAGCTCATGCAAAGCTGTTTCCAGAGCATCACTAAAGCTTGCTTGATTCAAATAAGTTTTGTCAATCCAGAAACCTTTTGAAACACATTTATCTACAATTGCTTCGGCGTTACAGTCTGAATACATTTTGCTATCTTTTGCAGATGTTCTGTCAAACATATAAATCTTTGTATTAAGTTCATCGGCCGTAAAATGTTTATCTTTTAATGAAGGAGCAAGTTTATTAATAGCTTCTTTAAGAATTAAGATTTTCTTTTTCTCAACGTCATTTGGGATAACAACTTCATGTGCTCTTGCATCACCGATAATATCACGAATTGTCGGCATGCCGATACTGGAAAAACCACTTTTACAAACCTTATATCCCTTACTCCTTAAACCATGAACAACATCGGGCGTTGCAGCAGAATATGCTACATATTTTTCCGGAAATTTTATATTTATTTTTCTTTCACCGCAAGGCCAGTTTATATACATTAAAAAATATTCAACAAATGTATCCATTGTTTTTTCGTCAAATGAAAATACAACTTGCCAGTAATTTTCAAGAGATTTTAAAAAGTTAACTCTATCATTACTTGAAAAACGTTTATCTTTCGCAAGCCATGTAGCTATTTTTTCAAAATTTGATTTGTTCAGAGAAGTTCTATCACGTGAAATATCAAGCACATCTGACGGAGGTTTTTCTTTTATAAATATTACAATATCCTCGAGACCATCATATTTTCCGTCAAACTCAAATCTCTGCCCTGCAATATAAATACCGCCTTTTTCTCCTTTCGGAAGATTTTTAATCCCGATTAATTCATTTTCAAAATCCGGACATTTAAAATGCGTGTTGCCTGAGTTATAGAAACGGTTTATTGTATTTCTCAATGATGTCAACAGTTCTCTGTCAGACGTTTCAAACTCCATATAATTTCCGTTATATTTATCTGTTTTGTCAAGAGAGTATGCAAGAACACGTTTGTCTGACAAATTACCATCTGTAAGAGTATATGTAACTTTCCAGTTATCTGAACCAATTCTTACATTATCAGATCCACCGTCTTTCAAAAGTTTTAACGTTGCCATTTTCAAACCTTCACCGTAATTTCCTGCAGCTCTTGCATCATTGCGTTTTGTCGACTCACCGATATAAACAGCTTTATCAGGAGTATATGTAGATTTTCCATCAATTCTAACTTTATATCTGCCGTTTTCTGAAGGTTCAAAATGAAGTTTTACCCCGTCAAGAGTCTGACCGTGTCCGTCAAAAAAGTTTTGTAAAAGATCCCGTGCAACTTTGTCATTATTCCATTGAACAGAATCAGCATAACTTTCTGAGATATTTGTATGCTGAGATTTTACAGGTTTAAAATCTGCAGATTTCATGTGAGTAATTTTTACCTCATCAGACATTGGAAGTTCAAAATCAAATCTGCCGTCAATATCAATTTGCGGTATATCAAGCTCTTTCATATTTATTCTGTTGGCTGTTCCGACAGAAGATGGTAAAGGAATTGCATTTTCAATAACATTTCCTGCTGTTTTGCCTGTAACGGGAGGAGTTTGAATATCGTAACCGTAATCGCCTTTTTCTATTTTTTCTTTCAATTCATTAAATATTCTATCGCGTATATCTTTTGGAGCAAGATCTCCCTCAAAAATATCTGATAGAGAATCTTTTACACGTTGAGACTCTTTTTTAAGCTTCTTATTTAGATTTGAAAGAGTTTCGTTATTCCTTCTCAAATTTTTCAATACAGGTCGTTTTGTTAAATAAATAACACCGACTCCTAAAACTGCTCCTGCCATTACTGTTGTTACAGCCAATCTCTGCATATCTTTTCTTGAATACTTCTTATCTGACAAATTTTTATTTTGGTCTTTTTCTTTTGCTTCAACAGATTTGGTTTTCGTTTTTTGAGCTTGAAAATTCGCACTTACTATTCTTTGATTTACGGGAGCAATATTCATACTTAAACCTTCCTACATTATTTTGTTTTATAAAAAAGGTAACAAGATATTTTTTTGACTTTTTATTAAGTTTGTTTAAGTTTTTGTATTAACAAACCTTCATCTGAAAAAATGAAGGTTTGTTTTTTTGTAGTTTATTTTATTTTTTATTAATTATCTTATTTGAACCGGCATAATCAGGCAGACATAATCCTCTTCGTTATCTGGTCTGAACATTGTTGCTGATAAAGGTGTATTCAATCCGATTTTTACAACATCAGAATCTATATTTTTCAATGCTTCAAGAACAAATTTATAGTTAAAAGCAATTGTCAGTTCTTCTCCTGTGTAATCAATATCAAAGCTTTCTTCGGATTTACCTGAATCCGGAGTATCAGCAGTAAGCTTCAATGTATTATGGCTGAATTCAAGTTTTACTATGCTTGTTTTTTCGTTAACCATAATTGATACACGTTCTAATGCCGATGTCATCTGCGAAACATTTACTAAGGCTTCTTTCGGACTTTCTTTCGGAATAAGCTGATTGTATTTCGGGAACTGACCTTCCAAAAGTCGTGAAATTGTGGTTGTTCTTTCTGATTTTATTATAATTTTTGATTTTTCAGTATAAATCTTTACTGAATCTTCATCTATAAAGCCGCTCATTTTAATAAATTCGTTCAATGTTTTTGAAGGAATAATAAGCTGTTTTGCATGATTGTCTTTGTTATCAATAGTTTCGCGGACTCTTGCAAGACGGTTTCCGTCAGTTGATGCTATTTCCATAATATTTTCAGATATATCGCAGACAATACCTGATAAAAGATTGCTTGTTTCATAACTTGCAGCAGCAAAACCTGCCTGTTTTACAGCTTTTACAAACGGTCTTATTTCAATTTCAAAACCTTCTTCTTCATTAACGTTAATTGATGAAAATTCAGGCGGAAATTCAGAGGCTGAGATACCGATTATATCAAATTTTGAATTCTGGCAGGTTATATTTACCGTTGTATCACCGTCATTCATTTCAAAAGTTATAAGTTTATCCCCGAGTTTTGAAACAATTTCATTGAGAGTTTTTGAAGGAAGAGTAATTTTTCCTTCTTCTTCAACCTGAGCATCAACAAGTGCTATTACTGTTAAATCCAGATCAGTTGCTACAAGCTTTATAGTGCCTTTGTCAATTGTTTCTATTAAAATATTCATTAAAACAGGCTGTAAAGCTTTGACAGATGTAGCTCTTTCTACTATTTTAATACCGTTATACAAATCTTCTTTCTTAATAACAAATTTCATAATTCTTACTCCCCGTTATTTTCTCATATAATATAATTAAATTATATTTGTTCAAAAAGTAAATAAAAGATAATAATACGAAAAATTTACCTT
>URXH01000001.1 GCA_900551675.1 uncultured bacterium | reverse complement strand
TTTGGGAGAGAGTTAGAGAGAGGGGCTGAAAAAAGACCTCTGTTTTAAGAGGTCTTTTTTTGTATGTTTGTTATAAACGAATAAGGTTTGAGATTCTGAAACAAGTTCAGAATGACAGTAGCACCGGGTGCCTTGAAGTTGCGTGTTAAGCGACACGCTTATCTTTAGTTAAGACTATGTAAGTTTATCCGAAACCTGTATGGTGGGTTAAGCGGCACGCTTATCGTTCCAGAAATCAACAAGCATTGAACAGAAGAATATA
Source organism: uncultured bacterium (assembly GCA_900551675.1). Taxonomy (GTDB): domain Bacteria; phylum Cyanobacteriota; class Vampirovibrionia; order Gastranaerophilales; family Gastranaerophilaceae; genus Stercorousia. The sequence goes on along the minus strand of URXH01000001.1, from coordinate 58,036 downwards.
CTTGAATATGTTCCGATTGCAATACCGAGTATCATACATAGAACGAAATCTTTAGTTGTAACTCCGCCCCAGAAGTATAATGCAAGAAGTGTTATCAACGTTGTTAATGATGTGTTGATACTTCTTGTCAAAGTCTGGTTTACTGATGCGTCTACAATTTCTCCGAATGACATTTTCTTTGAATAATATCTTAAGTTTTCTCTGATTCTGTCAAATACAACGATTGTATCGTGAACGGAGAAACCTATAACCGTCAAAATTGCAGTAATAAATAATCCGTCAATTTGAACATTGTAAACAAGACCGAGTATTGAGAAAATTCCGCATACAAAGATTACGTCATGCAATACACCTAAAATTGCGGCAAGTGCATAGTCAAATCTGAATCTGAATGAAAGATATGCAACAATTCCTAAGAACGCAAGTGTTACAGCAAGTAAAGAGTTTTTAAACAATTCTTTACCCATTGTAGGTCCGACTGAACTTACCGAGATAAGCTCAGGATTTGTGTAATCTTTTTTTAGCTGTTCTGTAATAACTTCTGTTGTATTTGAATTTTTGTCAATAAATTTTGTTCTTATTGAAATTATTGAATTAATATTTGATTTTGTTTTTTTCTGCTGGTCGTTATTGACGTTTAAAATTTGTATGTAAGGGTTTTCAATTCCGGCTTTTTCAAGGCTTTCTCTTGTTTTTGCAACATCGCTGTTTGCAAGTTTTTGTTCAAGCCCGTACTGCAAAATTGTTCCGCCTGTATAGTCAATCCCGACTTTCATAGGTGCATGGTTTGCATAAGTTACGGATGAATAAATCATCGCGATAATTCCTGGAACTAGCAGAAGGCAGGTTAAAGCCATCCACCACCATCTGAATTTAACTATATGAACTAAATGTTTTCTACCTGTATTTATCATTTTTTTTATCCTCTAAATTTTTTGTGTTTTTGTCAGTTGCTTAGCTTTTCGTGCAATTTATCTAATCCAAGATACCAAAACGAGCTTTTTCTCGTTTTGTCTCTGTTGCTTCATAGCTCTGTCCGATTTCATCTTTTCTTAATCCGAATAGTGCAGGGTGTTTAAGCTCGCCTGTACCGAAGATTAAGTGCATGAAGTTTTTTGTTACGGTAATTGCACTGAACATAGAAACAATAACACCGATTGCAAGAGTCAGGGCAAAACCTTTAACAACGCTTGTTCCTAACAGATAAAGAATTGTACAGGTGATTATTGTTGTCATGTTTGAGTCAAAGATACTTGTAAATGCTCTGTCAAAACCTGAATTAATTGCAGTAAACAGATTTCTGCCTGCTCTTAATTCTTCTTTAGTTCTTTCAAAAATAAGAATATTGGCATCAACCGCCATACCTATTGAAAGAATAAAACCTGCAATACCTGCAAGAGTTAAAGTTACAGGGATTGTTTTAAATAGTGCAAATAATATTAAACTGTATATTACTAAGGCGATATCAGCAATCAAACCGGGAACGTGATAGAAGACTATCATAAACAGCATAACTGCTGAAAGACCTATTATACCTGCTTTTTTTGATTTTTCAATACTGTCTGCACCGAGTGTCGGACCTACAGTATTTTCTTCAACAATTTTGGCAGGAACAGGTAAAGCTCCTGCGTTAAGAAGGTTTACCATTCTTTCGGCTTCTTCATAAGCGAAACCGCTTTCGCCCCCTGAAATCTGGGCTTTGCCGCCATAAATCGCTTCATTTACACGAGGTGCAGATTGAAGTTCGCCGTCAAAGAATATTGCCATCTGCTGACCGACAAGAGCTTTTGTTAAATCTGCGAATTTTTTAGCTCCTTCTGAATTAAACTCCAGTGATACAACCCACTGCCCTGTAGTATCGGTGCTTAAGGTTGATTTTGCAAGATCGCGTCCCGTAAGGCCTGTTGAAACCCATACAGGTGAACCGTCTGCAGCTTTCCCTTCTTTTTTGAATTCTAACTGGGCAGTTTCCCCGATAAAAGCTTTGGCCTCTTTTAAATCGGTTACGTTTGGAATTTCAATCAGCAGCCTTTTATCGCCGACCTGTTGAACTACCGTTTCCGCAACACCGAGTTTGTTTACACGCTGTTCAATTGCAAATTGTAGTCTGTTCATTACGTCAGGTGTAATCTTTGCGATACTGTCTGTTGTTTCGGCTTCAAGAACCAATCTTGACCCGCCGACAAGGTCAAGCCCGAGTTTTGTCGGTTTAATAAGGATAAGAGCTATTGATACAATAACTATTGCCACAATAAACCAGAACATTAAAATTTTGTTTTTCATTTTTTATCCTCTTTATTAACTGTTTTTTATTTTTTTATTTTACTTGTAATTTTAAATTTTATTTATAGTTCCGTCAGGCTAATCATTATTAACTTCATCTATAACCATAAATAAATCTTTTTTTTCTATTTGTGTAAGTTCTACAAGCGGTCGTCTTACAAAATCTTCCATAATTCCTTTATGAGCAAGCGCTGCTTTTACCGGAACAGGATTAGGCGCCATAAATAATTTTCTGAAAACGGGGTAGAGTTTTTTGTGCATATTAACAGCGGCAAGAAATTCTCCTGTTTTGTAATTCCTAATCATAGATTTTACTTCCGAACCGAAAATATGTGATGCAACGGAAATTACACCTCTGGCGCCTAAAGACATCATTGGAAGCGTTAAGCTGTCATCTCCCGAATATACTGAAAAATTTTCGGGACAGCATATTTTCATTTCAGTAACCATATCCATATCGGCATAGCTTTGTTTAATTGCAACAACATTTTCATATTTTTCGGCAAGTGTTGCAACAGTTTCAGGAAGCATATTAACCCCTGTTCTTCCTGGAATATTATAAATAATTACAGGTAAATCAACACTTTCCGCCACTGCTGAAAAATGTTCAATCATACCTTTTTGAGAAGGTTTGTTATAGTATGGAACAACCGAAAGTATTGCATCAACACCTTCTTTTTGAGCCCATTTTGCCGACATGACAGCTGTTTCTGTTGAATTAGAACCTGCATTCATAATAACTTTTGCTTTATTTGCAACGGCTCTTTTTATTGTGCTTAAAAGCTCAAATTCTTCTTCATGTGTTAAAGTCGGACCTTCTCCTGTTGTTCCTGCAACAAGAAGGGCATCGCTTCCATGACTAATCAAATATCTGGCAAGTTCTTCGGCTTTGTTATAATCGATTTCTCTTTTTGAATTAAACGGAGTAACCATAGCTGTTATAACTTCGCCCGCATCGTATCTTAATGCCATATAAACCTCTTTCCCTTTTTCAGTCTGTATAACTATCTTTAAAAATTATAAAACAAACGGTTTGAAAAAGCATAAAATATTAAGTTATTTATTGAAATATAAAACAATATATGTTATATTGTTTATATAATAGTTTTTATAATAATAAGAGGAGTTTGAAATTATGAAAAGAGCAGATTATTCAAGAGTTCGGGGGGGGGGCACTCTCAGTTAGCAGAGGGCAAGAAGTCAGGAAGTCAGGTTGTTTACATTAATGTCATTGTGCATTTATTACGCAATCTGAAATTTATCCTAAAAAGATCGCGCACCATGCGCGCTATGACAGGTCTTAATATTCAATCTCTTGTTCTTTTTGGTGATGGTGTCATTAGATGGCATGTATTTATTCAGCTGCTAAGATACTATGGCACTATGGCAGTAAATCATCCCTCACCCAAAGTAGATGGTGCGAAACCGACTTATTCACCTCATAAAAAATCCGCGTTTACTCTGGCAGAAGGTGCTACGCACGTAGTCCACTTTAACGATATTCGTAGAGTTGCATTTACTCTGGCAGAAGTTTTAATAACCCTTGGCATTATCGGTGTAGTTGCTGCAATGACAATGCCTTCCTTGATAACTAATTATCAGAAAAAACAGACCGTAACTCAGTTAAAGAAAGTATATTCGGAATTATCACAGGCAGCGGAAATGGCGAAATTTGAATACGGTGATCCTTCTTTATGGGATTATTCTATAAGCAGCTCCGATTTTTTCAAAAAGTACTTATCATCTTATATGGAAATATCCAACACGACTGTCGGTACAGCAAGACAGCATGGAATAAAATATTACGGGACATCAGGTGCTGAAGAAAAAGGGCTTATCCATTTGTATGATAATGCGGAAATAATAACTTTGCCATCAGGAACTCAAATTTTTGCTTATAGTATAATTCCTTCAACTTCAGCTCTTAGTATAAAGAGAAAGAGTTTTACAATAGATTTAAACGGATTTAAGCGTCCTAATAAATTTGGAAGAGATTTATTTTCGTTGTCAGTTACCGAAAAAGGAGTAAGACCAATGTCTTATGATGATAATGAGTCTTCTGCTGTTGTTCGCACCCGAGATGAATTTCGGGACGGTCCCAGTGCTAACAATTATCAGTGTAACAAGCAGGGGCGCGGTATGTGGTGTGCAGCCTTGATAATGGCTGACGGCTGGGAAATAAGGTCTGATTACCCGTGGTAGATTTAATCTAAATAAGTGCCGTGCAAGTCTGTTCCGCCGGTTTTTATAAGGTTATATTTATCAGCAATTTTTTCAACTGTTGATGCTTTATGGAATTTTATTATTCCTCTGTGGCGTTTGTAGGGGTAATAAACTTCAAGCCCGTCAAGACCGTATGAAATTAATTTTTTTATAAATTCTTCTAAATTAACAGCCCAGCAGCAGGCTGGGTGGGCAAGCACTGCAATTCCGCCTGCATTATGTATTGCCTTTATCAGCTTTTTAATATCGCGTTTTGCCAAAATTCTCACTATATCAAGTTCTGTTTCTTTCTTATTTTTAGCGCAGAAAGATAAAAGTTCTTTGTTATTAACATCAATCCCGTAACCGAGCAGATGCATAAAAACATAACCGCACCAGACATCAAATTCAACGGCAGGCAAGACTATATCGTACTTTAAAATGTCTGTTTTGTGATAAGCTTCTAAAGTGTTGTGATCACAGAAGGCTATTTTTTTGTAACCTTTCTCAACAGCCTGGCTCACAAGATCCTGAGCATCCCCTTCGCCGTCAGAAAATTTGGTGTGTAAATGTAAATTAACTTTATTGTTTAAAAAATCTTCTTTTGTAAATTTTTGCATATTTGTAATAAAATTATTATACAATAAATATGAGATTTTAAAACAGGAGAGATATGGCAAAAGAAGATAAAAGCGTCTGGGTTCTATTTTTTGAAGGTATAAAAATTTATGCATTGAATATTCATAAATTTTTCTTGTATATGGCATTTCCTGTTTTAGGGCAGTTGCTGGGGTTGTTCATGATTTTCGGGATTACTTACTGGTATACACAAAATTTCCAGAATTTGATTGTAAAATATCCTGCAATGAATGATATTTCAACAATGCTTATTTGTATAATTCTTTCTGTTATACCCGGGCTTTTGATATGGGCAAGGGCATTCTGGGATTATCTTGTCTCTTATGGCGCTTTGAATTCTATGACTGACGGATATTTGAATACCGGCAGGGTATATGATTTCAGAGCTCATAATTCTGTTGTTTCGAAAAAGGTTTTTTCATATATTGCACTGTGGCTTTTATTTAGCGTTTTCACTTTAGTATCTCTTATTCCTCTATTCTGGATAATAGGTTTTATATTTTTTATTTATTTTATATTGATTTTTCAGGTATTTACATTTGAAAACGGCTTATCACCTGTAGGTTATTTCAGGAGAAGTTTGCAGCTTGTAAAAGGAAGATTTGCAAGAACATTTCTTTTAATGATACTGCTGGTTGTTTTTACTTATTATCTTTTAACATCAGGATTAAGCGTAATATTTGATGCTTTGAATTTGACTGCTAAACTTGCCAAAGTATTTGAAAGCTGGGCTTATTCCCTCCCTGTAGAACATTTTGAAAGATTTGGAATTACTCCTATTGTTATCGGCAAAGAAGTGGTAAACCAGATAATATTTTTTATTGTTGTTGGTTTTACGCTTCCGCTAAGAAGTATCTGCTGGACTCTCTGGTATAACAATCTGGCATCTGACAGTGAAGATTATGAGGAGAGAAGACCTAAAAAGAAAGCCTCTAAAAAAGTTACGGCAAAAACTTTCAAAATAGAAAAACGCGGAATAGATCCTGAAATTATCAGACGCGCAAGACTTGAAGATGACGAGTATTAAATCATGTTTATTTGCAAAAATTGTAAATCTATAGATAAGTTTGAATTGATGTTTTCACCTGATTACAGGGGCGAAAAGAAATTTTTGCAGGAATATAACAAAGACGGTGATATCGAAATAACCGTTGACGGATACAAATTTATTCCTGATTTGCAGTTTATGAATGATCATGCGGTGTGCAAATACTGCGGTCAGATTTATATGTGGGATTACGAGACTAAAAAATAAAGGCTGAAAGGATGATTATTATGAAACGAGAAGGCAGGGCAAATAACGAAACGCGGGAAATAAGATTTATAAAAGATTATACAAAACATGCGTTAGGTTCGGTACTTGTGGAATTTGGCGATACAAAAGTTATAACAACGGCATCCGTTGAAGAAGGTAAACCGAAATGGATGGATAAAGAAGACAAAAGAGGCTGGATTACGGCGGAGTATTCTCTTTTGCCTTCCGCACCGAATACGAGATGCCAGAGAGAAAGAACAAAAATTTCCGGTAGAACTCAGGAAATTCAACGGCTTATCGGCAGAAGTCTCAGAGCCTGTGTTGATCTAGAAAAAATTTCAGATTTAACAATAACAATTGATGCCGATGTAATTCAAGCAGACGGAGGGACAAGAACTGCAAGTATTTGCGGAGGTTTTCTAGCTTTAAAAATAGCAGTCGATAAACTTCTTGCAAACGGTACTATAAAAGAAAATCCAATTATTGAGCCTGTCGGAGCAATTTCCGCAGGAATTGTCGACGGGGAAGTCAGACTTGATCTTGATTATAATGAAGATTCTCATGCGCAGGTTGACAGCAACGTTGTATTGACAAGTAGCGGAAAAATTATAGAATTCCAAACCACAGCTGAAGGTGAGCCTTATGAACAGTCAGAAATGGTTAAGATTTTTAACATTGCACAGCAAGGTATTAATAAAATAGTTGCGATGTATGATTTAATTTAGTATAATACTTTAGTAACAAAAAGGAGAGTTTATTATGTCAAAAAAATTATTAGTTGCATCGTTAGTACTGGTTATGGGCACTGCGGTAATCAGTTATGCCGCTGATTCTCAGCCCACAACTTATACCGAAAGATTTATTCAAAAACATACTCAAAAACTTGTTGACACCGAAAAAGAATTGCAGCAGCAGCAACAGGCAAGAGAAGAAGCAAGAGCAAAACAAAAAGAAGAGTTTCAAAAGCAGATAGAAGCCAGAGAACAGGCACGTGCTAAACAGAAAGAAGAACTGCAAAAGAAAATAGAAGCAAACCAAAAAGCGCGTGAAGATGCTGCAAATGCAAGAAAGCAAAAATTAGAACAAAAAAGAGAATTGTGGAATCAATTGATTTCTGAATAAGGAGAATTTATATGAAAAAGAAATTAACAGTATTATTGGCAGTTGCCGTTATGTCTATGTCTTCTGTTTACGCAGCAGAAGCCCAGGGACCGATTTCAAGATGGCTTGACAACTTAACTGGTTCGGTTGCTCAAAAAGAACAATCTGCTTATCAAAAACAGCAGGCTAAACAGCAAAAACTTGCAGAAAAAAAGAAAAAGAGAGAACAAAAGCTCGCTCAAAAACGTGCAAAAGCAAAACAAAAACAGCTTGAAAGACAGAAAAAAGCTCAAGAACAGCAGAAAAAAGTTGAGAAAAAGAGAAATCTGCTGAAAGAATTATTTACATTTGATTAAAAAGTGAAAGCCGTCTTACAAATAAGACGGCTTTTTTGCATTCCAGAAATCTCTGTGATAAAATTTTTGTATAAAAACGGGGTGTTTTTTATGCATACATTAACTAAAACTTTAACAGGAGCGCAGATTGTAGTTGAGACGTTAAAAAGACTTGATGTTGATACAATTTTCGGCTATCCCGGCGGAATTGTTTTAGGTATTTATGATGAATTGAGCAGGCAAAAATGTATAAAGCATTATCTTACCCGTCATGAACAGGCTGCGGTTCATGCGGCCGAAGGTTATGCCAGAAGCTGCGGCAAATGCGGTACAGTAATAGTTACGTCAGGCCCCGGGGCTACAAATACGGTAACAGGACTTGCAAACGCTTATCTTGACGGATATCCTCTTGTTGTAATTACAGGACAGGTTGCATCAGAGCTTCTTCATCAGGATGCGTTTCAAGAAGTTGATATTATTAATATTACAAAATCATGCACCAAGAAAAATTTTCAGGTAAAAGATGTTAATGATTTGGAAAAAACGCTGGTTGAAGCTTACAGCACCGCTATGTCAGGCAGGCAGGGGCCTGTGCTTGTTGATATTACAAAAGATGTTTTTTCGCAGAAAGCTGAATTTGAAGAGAATGTTTCAATAAGAATTTCAAAACCTGTTCCAGCGGAAAATGTTATTGAAAAAGCTCTTGAAAGTATTATTCGAGCTAAACGTCCTTTGCTTATTTCCGGCGGAGGGGTTGTTCAGGCTGATGCTTCTCGAGAAATTACGAAATTTGCACGAATTTTGAATATTCCTGTAGTTTCTACAATGATGGGACTTGGAACTTATCCGCAAGATGATGAAAATTATCTCGGTATGATTGGAATATTCGGACACCCTGCAGCTAACAGAGCTGTAAAAGAAGCTGATTTAATTTTTGCTGTAGGTACAAGATTTAACGATAGAATAAGATGCTGTTTTAAAGATAATGAGCTTGGTAAAAAACTTATTCATCTGGATATTAACGGGAGCGAAATTTCAAGAATTATTCCTGCATCAATCGGTATTACAGGTGATGCAGGAGAAGTTCTCAAAAAAATGATAGCGCGATTGAATAATTTTAAAATCGCAGACAATTCTGAGTGGCTGACAGCGGTTATGGACTTTAAAAAGGATGATTTAAAACCTCTAAAAAGATCTGCTAAGATGCACTCTTATGAGCTAATGCAGGAAATTGCCTGTTGTATCAAGGATAAAAATATCACTGTAACAACAGAAGTCGGCCAGCATCAGGTGTGGGCTGCAAGATATTTAAAATTTAATTCTCCGCGTAAATTTATAACTTCCGGCGGACTCGGTACTATGGGATTCGGTATGCCTGCAGGAATTGGTGCAAGTATTGCATTAAATAATGAACCTGTAATTTGTATCGCAGGTGATGGCTCATTTCAGATGAATTTAGAAGAGCTTGCAGTTTGCAAAGATTACAATTTACCGGTAAAAATTTTTATTTTAAATAACGGGTATCTTGGTATGGTAAGGCAGTTTCAGGAAAAAATATGTGATAAAAGATATTATTCAACGCAAATTTCCAATCCTGATTTTGTAAAACTTGCAGAAAGTTATGGTATAAAGGCTATGCATATTGAAAACCTTGAAGATGTGAAAGCTTCTGTATTAAAGGCTTTATCTGTTAATGAACCTTTTATTATAGACTTTGCAATTGAACCTGAGGAGTTATTGTAGCAGATTATGGCTGATAAAAAGCGGCTTTTAGTTATGACAGGTGTATATTTGGTTGTTTTGCTCTACGGAGCGGGCTATTATACATGTAAACTAATTGATAAGTCTGCAGTTACGTCATTTAAAAAATTATACTCGTTATATTCACAGGCACTTCTTGCTACAGTTTATGAGTCTGGGGGAGATACCGGTTGTTATTACAGCTCTGAAAAAGGCGTTAAGAGTGATTTTTCAGGGTGCGATAGATTTTATAAAGATTTCACGACTAATTTAAAAGTTGCAAAATATTGTAAAAACAATGCAGTGGAAAACGGTTGTATCCCTGTTTACAAAAGATATCCTAAAGCTTTGCAGTGCGCAGGATTTTCTGAAAACATGATGAGCAGGTACGATCAGGCATTTGTTATGAATGATAAAACAAGTCTTGTTGTATTTAATATGCCCGCGAATACGCCAAAGCCTATGTTTGCTGTTGACAGCAACGGATTTTTAAGACCTAATAAAAGCGGGTATGATCTTTTCAGCCTTGTTATAATGCGGAATTCCCGCGGGAATTACTATTTTCATCCTAATGTAACTTATTGTCTGCCTGTGGAAAAAGGCGGCATTAAAAATATTCAGGATGTATATAAATAATAGATTTAATCCATTTGTGAATATACACGTTTTATTTCTTTAATATCCTGCCACATAAGCCATTTAGGGCTTCCTTTTTCGCGCGAATCATTTCTTAAAAGATATGAAGGGTGAAAAATCGGCATCATTTTAGACATATAAGGCCCTTCAAACCATTTGCCCCTTAATTTTGTAATCCCCTGCGTTGTATTAAGGAGTGAATTTACGGCGACACGTCCGCAAAGAAGAATTATCCGCGGTTTTAAAATTTCTATCTGTGCATCAAGATACTCTCTGCAAGCTTCTTTTTCATCAGGCAGCGGGTCGCGGTTGTCAGGCGGACGGCATTTTAGTGTATTGCATATATAAACATCTTTTTGCCTTGATAATCCAACCGATGCAAAAATTTTATCCAGCAGCTGGCCTGCTTTGCCGACAAATGGTTCGCCTTTTTGATCTTCATAGTATCCTGGGGCCTCTCCGATAAGCATAAGCTTGTGATTTGGAATTCCTCCGGAAAACAATATTTGTCCTTGTTCTGCAAAGCGGACATTTTTGACAGGAAAGACATTTCCCCCTGACTTTTTCAAGCTGTTCTATTTCAGTTGTTGTTGCTTCCTGCATATTAACCCTTTTGCTGAGGAACATTTTTGAACAAATCCTCAATCGGAATTTCAAGAGCGTTTGCGATGTCAAAGACGATAAAGGCAGATGGAGTTTGACGTCCATTTTCAATTTTCAATAAAGAATCTTTGCTAATATCGACTATTTCAGAAAGACTTTCTTGAGATAATCGTTTTCTCATCCTTTCTGCCCTGATATTGTTTCCAAGTATTTGTAATCTGCTATCTCTCATCTTATTTATTATAGATATTGACTTTTTTATTACAATGGATTATTATCGACTTATAATTTATAATAATCTATTTGATAAAGAAGAAAGTAGGCTAAAATGCAAAAAGATATATTTAATCTAATGTTGGATTTAGGGGATGAGTTATCAGAAATCCAAATCCTTTTTAAAGTATTGAAGGACGCCATAGAAAATAACGATGAAACATATCATATTTATCAGTATGCTGAGATTATTGCTGATAAAATGGAAATTTTACAGGAACACTTAGAAGAATATAACTGCGTATTATGCGCCAAATATTCTGAGCTGTTGCCGAAACGTAAATATTAATTTATTTTTCCGGTTCTAATATTGAGATAACGGCGTTATTAAGATTTAGATATTTTCTTATTGTATTTTCAAGGTCGTCTACGGTTATATCTTCAACATCTGTCAGGTAATTTTCGATAAGTTTCAAATCTTCACAGACTGTCATATAATACCCGATAGTTTCGCCGATTTCCGAGACAGTTTCCGCAGAATATGCAAAACGTGATTTTATTTTTTTCTTTGCTTTTTCGAGTTCATCTTCTGTTATTCTGCTGCTCAGAAGATTTTGGATTTCTTTTTTCACAAGTTCTATTGCAATATCGCGTTTTTCGGGTTTGAAGTTTGCCTGTACAAAGAAGTTATTTCCGTCTTTAAACTGGTAATGTTCAGCATTTGCCATATTAAAAATAGGTTCTTTCTGCTTTTCTATCAGGTTCTGATACAGTCTTGAACTTGTGCTTTCGCCTAAGATAATACTTATAATATCAAGTTCTATATTTTCTTTGAGCTGATTTGCTTTCGGACCCAAAAATCCTATCATAAGGTAAGATGTATTTGATATCCCCTTATTTTCAACAACAATTGTATGATCGGCAGGTGTGTCAATTTCGTTAATTCTTTTCGGTGCATTTTTTCTGCCTTTGAAGTCAAATTCTTTTTCGACTTTTTCCAATATTTTTTCTTTGTCAAAATCTCCTACTATGATTGTTGTCATATTTTCAGGGGTGTAGAAAGTTTTATAGTAGTCCATAATCTGGTCGCGCGTAACGTGTGAAATAATTTCGGGGGTTCCTATAACGTCTCGTTTGTACGGGTGTTTTTTATACATATTGAAATTGCAGGCGTTATAGACCTTTGTCCAGTTCTGATCCTTGCGCATTCTTATTTCTTCAATAACAACGTGGCGTTCGCGTTTATCACTAACCTCAGGGTTATTAAGGTCAAAAGGAGCTCCTATCTCTTCTTCAGGCAGAACAGGATCAAGCATCATATCTGCATGAAGCTCGATTGCAAGGTTTAAATCGCAGCAACCTTTGCCTTTTGGTAAAGTTACATAATAAAAAGTGTAATCTTTCCACGTCGCAGCGTTAACTATTGCTCCTTTTGCTTCAAGGGTTCTGTCAAAATATCCCGCTTTATGTTTGTGTGTGCCTTTGAACATCAAATGCTCGAGAAAATGTGAAATACCGTTATTGCTGTCATCTTCATTTATTGAGCCTGTTTTGACCCATGTGCTGACATTTACAAGTTCTCCTTCTTTATGTGCAAGTACAATTTTATGCCCGTTTTCTCTTTCATAAATTTCTACATCTTCTGTAAGGTACGGATATTTGACAATTGTTTTATTCATTTGTTGTGCCTTTCTTTTTACGAATTGAATAAAGTTAATCAATAGAATTATAATTCTTTGAGCGAAGCGACTTTAATTTATTTACCTGTTTACTTATTGACATAAATTATAACCCAAATAAAATTTTTACGATATAATAAATTTATGAATATTATTAATCGTTTGAAAGATAAAGTTGTTGTATCCTGTCAGGCAATGCCTTCTGAACCTTTGTATCTCGAAAAATGTATGGTCGCAATGATGAAATCTGTTGTAAAAGGCGGAGCAGGCGGTCTTAGAGTGGCAGGGGTGAGAGATGTTAAAAATGCCAAGCATCTTTTTGATGTTCCAATTATAGGAATTACAAAGCCTGATATAATTCCTTCTAACTGGCAGGAAATTGTTTATATCACTCCTACTTTGAAAGATGTAATAAGTCTTGTGGAAGCCGGGGCAGATATCATAGCATTTGACGGAACAATGCGAGAAAGACCGAACGGTGAAAAGCTGGAAGACCTTATAAAATATGTAAGGATTAACAACAGAGTTTCAATGGCTGATATATCAACGCTTGAAGAGGGGCTTAACGCTGAGAAACTCGGTGCGAATATTCTTTCTACAACGCTTTCGGGGTACACACAGTTTTCACAAAACCGCGGATCAGGGCCTGATTTTGAACTATTAAAACAGCTTGTTGATAATGTTAAGATTCCTGTTGTTCTTGAAGGGCGAATCTGGGAGCCTGAAGAAGTTGATAAAGCATTTGATATCGGAGCACATTGTGTGGTAATAGGTTCGGCAATCACAAGACCGCAGTTGATTACTAAAAGATTTGTGCAGAGAGGGTAATTTTATGACAAGACACGCGCTTGCAATAGATGTCGGCGGTACAAAAATTTATAATACAATTGTTAACGAAAAAGGCGAGATTATCGCGGAAGTTGAAAAACATTCAACCCCGAAAACTTTTAATGAAATAAAAGCTCTTTTTGAAGAAATTATCAGCAAGTATGAACGTCAGGTTGATGTTATTGCATTTGCAACCTGCGGTGCTGTTAATAACTCCAATGACAGAATTTTAGGATCAACCGGAAATATCGCCAAAGAATATCCTTCAATAGATTTTAAAAGTTTGAGTAAAAAGCGTGTTTTTGTTGAAAATGACGCTAATGCCGCAGCGTGGGCGGAACATATTATTGGTGCGTCAAAAGGAATGCCTTATTCTGTTATGCTGACACTCGGCACAGGTGTCGGCGGTGGAATTATTCTTGATGATAAACTTTATAAAGGTAAAAACGGCGCGGCAGGCGAGATGCATTTTAAAATGCGTACTGACAAACACAGAAAATGCACCTGCGGAAGCTATGATTGCTTTGAAGCTTACGCATCAGGAACTGGTTTAAAAAAGACTGCCGAAGAAATCTCCGGTGATTCTGAGATTACAACCTATGATGTCATAGAAAATAAAGACAGACCTTTGATGAAAAAAATTCTTGAAACATGGCAAAATGATATTTTGGAAGGAATAATAGGCTTAGCAAATATTTTTGATCCTGATTGTGTTGTTTTGTCAGGTTCTATGGCTGAATTTGTTGATATTGAGTATCTTGAAGTGCAGGCAAATAAAGAAATCGTTACAACACCTTTTAAGGTTGTAAAAGCATCTGCAGGCAATTATTCAGGCATGATAGGGGCTGCTCTTCTCGCTCTGGGGGTAAAAGAGAGTGGGTAAGTCCAAAAAGAGAATTATTAATAAAGGAAAAAATCAGCAGTTTGCCAATCTTACCCGTGAAGAAGCAGTAAAAACGGTTGTCGGGAATCTTAAATCTGACAGCAAAGAAGCTTATTCTCTAATAACTCTTTTCGGTCTGACCGCGGAAGAAATTCTCGAAGCCGGAGCAAGTTATGAAGATGTAAAGGGAATGGAAAATATTTTAGGATGATTAAAACAATTTTATTCTGGCTTGAAAATTCAAGGATTTTTTCGCTGCCTATGACTTTGTTGTCATGGCTTGTAATTTTTGTTTATTCTTTAAAATCGGGCGGTGATATTTTAAACGGAGTTATTGTGCTTATCGGAATTTCTTTTGCGCATCTTGCAACAAATTTGTTTGATGATTATGTTGATTATAAAAGACTTACTGATAATTCACAAAAATGTAAGTGTGCGTATATAAAGGAAGGCAAAGCTTGCTTAAATGATGTATTGAAAGTTGTTGTAATTTATTGTGTTATAGCCTGTATTGCAGGACTTTTTCTCCTTTTAAGATGCGGTCTGCCTGTTTTGTGGCTTGCATTCACAGGCGGGGTTATAACTTTAATTTATGCAAAACTGTCTCAAAGAGGTTTGAGCGAAATAGCTGTCGGGACAGCTTTCGGACCTTTACTTTTTGAAGGTGTTTATTTTGTTATGATGGGGTCTTTTTCTTTAATTGTTTTTATAATGTCGCTTGCGGTTGTTATGTTTACTGTCGGGCTTTTGTATGTTCACACACTGCTTGACTTTGAAGGAGATATGGCATCTCATAAGAAAACTCTTGTCTGCCGTATCGGGAGCAAAAGTAAGGCCTTAAAGGGTGTTTTTATCGTTTACGGACTCGGGTATTTGTTTACGGGAATTCTTGCTTTTATGCTGAAAAATTATCTTATTTTAATTACTTTTGCTCTTGTTCCGCTGGTTTTTGATATTTATAACTCATTAAAAAGCTTTGAGTGCGGAGATGAAACAAAAGAATTTTATTTCAGGCTTTTGAAAGCAAGAAATTTAATGGTTTATTATTCTTTGTTAATTACTTTATTTTTACTATTTTAATTTTATCTTAATTATGTTATTCTAAAGATATAAGAAGGGACATCAATGGACAGTACAAATCAGTCATTAAAACCGCTTACTGCAAAAATTAATGAAACCGGTAATCTTGAAATCGGCGGTTGTGATCTTGTTACGCTTGCGGAAAAATACGGCACACCTTTATATGTCATAGATGAATATACTTTAAGAACTGTATGCGCCGATTACAAAAAAGCTTTTAAAAAATATCCGAAAGTCAATATGATGTTTGCTTCAAAAGCTTTATGCACGATGGGAACTTCTGCAATTCTTGACAGTGAAGGCTTTGGCTTTGATGTGGTATCTGCCGGAGAAATTTATACTGTATATAAAGCTGGCGTTGATATGTCAAAGGTTCTCTTTAACGGGAATAACAAATCAGTTGATGAATTGTCTCTTGCATTAAAACTCGGTGCAGGCAGAATTTCCGTTGATAACTTTTTTGAACTTTCCCTTTTAAATGAAATCGCAAAATCTTATAACAAAACAGCGGATATTCTTCTTAGAATTACTCCAGGAATTGAGTGCCATACTCATGAATATATTCAAACAGGGCATCTTGATTCAAAATTCGGATTTGATTTGACACAGATTGATGAAGCTGTTGAATTGATATTAAATAATTATAAGAATATACATCTTCATGGATTTCATGCACACATAGGCTCGCAGATTTTTGAAACTTCAATTTACGGTGATGAAATAGAAATTCTGGTTAAAGAAATCGCAAGAATTGATGAAAAGTTCGGGCTGAAGCTTGATGAAATAAATGCGGGCGGCGGTCTGGGAGTAAAATATACGGATAATGACTGCCCGCCATCTGTTTATACCATTGCGGATATGATTATAAACAGACTTAATGAATGTATTGAAAAGTACAAAATAGAACCTCCTTCTTTATTTATTGAACCGGGCAGAAGCATTATTTCAACAGCGGGAGTAACGTTATATACCATAGGAAGCTCTAAGCAGGTTCCTGACGGAAAAACATATTTTGCAGTTGACGGCGGAATGGCTGATAACCCGAGACCTTCTATGTACGGAGCGGAATATTTTGCGCAAATTGCAAATAAACCTGAGAATGAATCTGTTAAAAATGTTACAATTGCAGGAAGATTCTGCGAATCAGGCGATATTTTAATAAAAAATATAAAACTCCCTGAACTTGAAGAAGGCGATATACTCTGTGTTTATAACACAGGAGCTTATAATTATTCTATGGCATCAAATTACAATCGTGTACAGAAACCTGCTATGGTACTTGTAAATAATTCTCAATCTGATATGATAGTAAAGAGAGAGACTCTGGATGATTTAATTTCTCACGATGAAATTCCAAGAAGGTTAAGAAAATGATAAATGATATTTTAGATTATATTTTAAAATACATAGGAACTCTGGAATTGACTTTTAACTGGTCAGATTTTATCCAGATAGCTTTTCTTGCCGGACTTTTGCTGTTTTTGTATAAAAAATTTATCAAAAATACCTCCTCGGAAAAATTTGTAAAAGGAATTTTGATTCTTGTCTGCTTCTGGGTACTCAGTGAAATTTTATTAAGAATTGATTTGAAAATCATCGGTATGTTTTTAAAATCAATTGTAACCCTTGTTTCATTGAGTTTGATTGTTATATTTCAGCCGGAACTCAGAAGATTTTTGGGTTTTTTAGGACAGGTAGATTTTGTTACGCGTATATTTAACTCAAGTTATGAAAAATCAAAAAATCAAAAAATCGATGTTGTTAAAGAATTAATTGAGAGCGTTAAATTTTTGTCTAAGTCTCATACGGGAGCCTTAATCGTATTTCAGAGTGATTTGAGAAATACTTATTATGATGTTGGAACCCGTTTGAATGCTGATCTTTCCACTGAATTAATTTTAACAATTTTTCACCCTAACACACCTTTGCATGACGGGGCAGTTGTTATAAACGGTGATAAAATTATATCTGCTGGAGTTTTACTGCCGCTGACCGAAGATCCGAAGTTGAGCTGGAAATACGGTACACGACACAGAGCTGCTATCGGCATGACAGAAGGTACGGATGCGGCCTGTCTTGTTGTCTCGGAAGAAACAGGAGATGTCTCTGTCGCAATTGACGGAAGTCTTAAAAAATATGAGGATCTTGTAACTTTAAAATCAGACCTTGAAAATATATTAGGTTATAAAGAAAAGTCGGATGAAGATAAGAAAACTATATTCAAAATCAATAATTTTATGACTATTAAAAAATCTGCAAAAGATGAATCAGGTAAGGTTTAAAAAATATGCCCGAGAGAAAATTAACAAAAAAAGAATTATTTTTTTCAATGTTGAATAAGCTGTTTTTTTTAACAGTCGGACCATTTATTGCTGCATTTGCTTTAGAAGTTTTTCTTGTCCCGAACAATATTATTGACGGCGGAATTGTTGGTATTTCAATTATCGTCAGTTATCTGACCAAAATTAATCTCGGTTTATTGATTTTTGTTATAAATATTCCGTTTTTCCTTCTGGCATTCAATAAAATAGGTAAAAAATTTGTTCTCCAGACATTTTATGCGATAGGAATGCTTTCTCTGGCTTTGAATATCTTTACAAAACATCATCTGCCGACAACTGATGATTTGCTTTTGTGTACTGTATTTGGAGGAATAATTCTCGGAACAGGCGTGGGACTTGTCTTAAAAAATGAAGGTTCTCTTGACGGTACTGAAATTATGTCGCTTGTTTTATCCAAAAAGTTCGGCTTTTCTGTCGGCGAATGGATAATGCTTTTTAATGTTTTTATTTACGGTGCGGCAGGACTTGTATTTGGTTGGAATAGAGCTATGTATGCTGTTCTGACATATTTTATAGCATTCAGAGTTATTGATGTTGTGCTCGAGGGATTGAATTCGGCAAAATCTATTGAAATAATCAGCGATCAGGCTGAAGAAATAGGACAGGAGCTTATTGATAAGCTTGATATAAGCGTAACATATATACATGGTGTGGGCGGTTATTCCGGTGCTCAAAAAACTATTATTTACTGTGTTGTGTCAAGACTTGAGCTTGCAAGAATGAAAGAAATTATTAAAAATGCTGACCCTAATGCTTTTATCACAATAGTTGATGTGCATGAAGCTTATGGCGGCAGAATAAGAGGCAGACAGAGATAAAATTTACATAATGGACATTTTAAGCAATATATTGTAAGATTATTTTACATGGAAATTATTAAAGAAGGATAAAAAGATGGCAAAAAATATAGATACAGTACCAATAGAAGTTTGTATATTAACTGCGGATCACGATATAAAAGGGGTGGTTCACGTTTCTAAATACACTAATACAAATCGTGAATTAACAGATTTGTTGAATGATAAAGAACGCAGATTTCTTGCGGTTACAAATGCTGAAATTTATCCGAGAAATTCTTCTCAGGCTCCGAGAAAATATAATTTTCTTGAAATTCATATGGATTATGTCCTGATGGTTCATCCTGCAACACAGGCTGTATTTAGAGAATCCGGAAAAACTCAGGAAGATATTTCAAGGTTTAGAGAACTCAGACTTAAACTTAACCAGACAAAACCATTTTAGGCTTTATGTATTGAGTTATCTCTAAAATGTGTTATATTATGATTGTATATGAAAAAATAGAGGAGTTAAGAATGAATATAAGTGTATTTTCAGGATGTCGGGGGGGGGGCGCTAATTCGTTTGTAACAAGCAATGCCTCCAAAAAATTCGATAAAAAATTAAGGAAATGTGCAGGAGGCTTTACCCTAGCGGAGGTCTTGGTAACATTAGGGATTATTGGTGTAGTTTCAGCAATGACTATCCCTACATTGATGCAAAATCACCAAAGAAAAGTATATGTAACCCAATTGCATAAAGTATATAATGAATTTCAGCAGGCAGCAACAGCGCAGATGACAGACCGTAATGCAATCAATCTTACTGAAGCAGGTGTTCGAAGCGATGCTGGAATGAAAACATTTTTGCAAAATCAATTTAAAGTGATTAAGGATTGTACCGGAACTCCTTCAAACTGTTTTGCAGACAGCTATACAAATATGAACGGCGGAGCTGTAACTGCGTATGCTGATACAACAGCACCATGCTTTGTTTTGGCAAGCGGAGCAACTATTTGTGCAAAGTATAATCCATCAAAACGGCTTATTATTGATAGTGATAGCCCTCTTGCTGTGTTAAATGTAAACTATATAGCTAACTTAATTGGTGATTTGATAATTGACATTAATGGAAAGCAGGGACCAAATATTGTTGGCAGGGATTTGTTTATACTCGGAATATATTCTGATGGTACAATTTCATCTGCGCTTAGTAGAGCTTTGCAGTTAGTCAAACCAGGTGAGACTCCAGTAACTAATCTGGCAAAATGTCAGAGAGCAACTTCTATAGCACGTCAAAGTGATGCTTCTTTCTGTTTTAGTGAAATTTTAAATAACAACTGGGAAATGGAGTATTAAGCGTAATAATCCATTAATGTTCTATAATTAAAATAAACCTATTTGTATCTCATAATAGGTTTATTTTTTTGTATTATCTGTAGCTTGTTCTAACAGGTTTGTTGTTTTATTATTTGCTATTTCTGAAATTTTGTCTGAATTTGTTTCAGCCGCCGGCTTTGTATTATAAGTATTCTTTGTATCTTTATGGATTTGTGCCGGTTTTTTATTTCTGTTCATCCAGGCTTCGGTTTTATCAGCAAGAGGTGTTGCAATAAATGGAACGATAACACGTTTAGCAAGCAGTGTAGAAGCAGCAAGTGATGTTAGATAGCTGAATGCGTTTTTCAATCCTTTTTTGTCAGCTTCTCTTGCATAGTGGAATTCCTGACCTGTAATATTTTTCAGTTTGTCAGATTTTTGTAAGGCTGCTTTCATAGCCTTGTCAGCTGCTCTTGTGAAGTTTTTGCCAAATAACTTATTAAATATTTTATCTTGAACTTTTCTGTTAGATATTGTAAAGAAGGTTAATAACTGCATTCCGACCATCAGACCGCCGTTTGCAAGATCTAAAGCTGCAACAAATTTTCTTTTATCTTCCGGAATTTTTTTGTTATTCAAACTCTGTTTTACATAGAGATAACAGCCTAAACCGTCTTTTAGTACAATTGATGTAACCCCGATCATTGACATAAATTTTGCATTGTCTATTTCATAATTAGGGAATACTTTGTTTTTCATTAATTTTGTGTTGGAAAGCCACTTCACTGCTTTTTGTGCCCAGTTCTTTTTATATCCTAAGACTCCTATTGCTGCAGCACCTGCTAAAGTTATTGCATTTCCGGCAATTTTTGCTGTTTTTGTTTTATTTTCTTTTTCTGTATTATTACCGTTAAAAGAAATTTGCTGGCAGGGGGGCTTATTTTCATTTATCTGATTAACTGCAAGAATAGCCATTATTTCACCTCGCTGTTCTTGGTTGCTTTGTCAACCAGTTCTTTTGATTCGTTATTATGTTTTTTGCTTGATAAATTAGGAAATACTGCATCCATAAATCTCGGGTATATCCAGTTCAAAAGTGAACAGCTGACGGGCAGAATTGCTAAGGCAGCTATTAATGTTGAAACACGTTTTACACCTTCAATATGTTTTTCTGTTAAAATTTTAAGTTTTGATGCAACTTCTTCTGAGAATATTTTATTTTTCAATCGAGAAGCAGTATCTTCAAAGTTTAATTTTACTGCTTTATCATGATATTCTTTTACTTCCTGATTAAACATTTCTTCTATTTGAGAAACCGTTTTTCCGTCTTTGATGGCATCTTTAACTTTGTTTAGAAAATCTATTGCGCTTTTATGAGATTCAATTCTTTCTTTTACGCTTTTTTCAACTGCTTCTTTTACCTGTTCCGGAGTTTTGTTCATGTGTTTATATACATGCCCTTCCATTTTTGCAACTTTTTCAAGCATTTTATCTTTGCCGGCAGTTGAAAGCACCATTGTTTCAGAGAGCATATCAATAAGATGCTGATTTGCTTTATTGGATTTTAATTTTCTTAGTTCAGTTTTAAATTGTTTCCGGATGTCAGGAATATTATCGGTACTGTTAATTTTTGTTTTCATGTCATTTAACAGATCTAATGCTTCTTGGCTGTTAGTTCTGTAAAATTCGCTTTGAGCGAGCCTTCTTGTGAATTTTACCTTACCACATCTGTCAAGTTCTTTCTGCTCTAATTTAATAATATCATCTACTGTTCTGTTTAGAAGTTCTGTATAACGTTTTGAATCTATTTTTACACGTTTAGTTTTTGGATGGTCGCCAGAATTTGTTTTTGATGTGTGTTTATCAAATAAAGTTCTTACAGTGTAATATACAGTGTTATCTTGCTTCAATGAATGTATTGTAGACTGCAAATCACCGCTGCTGCTTTTTAAATAATCTGCAACATATTTTTCCAATTCTTTTTTATTTGCTTCTGGATGCATCTTTTTCATAAGTTTTTCAATATATTTTTTATCTCTGAATGGAGTCAGGTTGCATTCTTCATTTAAGTAACCGTTATTTGCCATATTTTTAATCATTTTCACAACAGGAATTGTAATCAGGCCTTGAGTTAATATCGCAAGAACTGCTGATACAGGTTGTCTCCATGCTGAATATGTTCTGGTATCTTCATCTGTTTTTGAAAGCGGATTATATTTGATAAATATAGGTGCTAAAAGTCCTGTACCGGTTGCATTAATACAAATATCCTGAAACTCTCCTATATTATTTCTTAATCTGTTTATTCCTTTTAATACTTTTGGATTTCGTTTGTTAATCTCTTTTTCTATTACAGCTTGCGGAATGCTCCCTGTGAAACCGGTTTGAATTGATGCGGTTTTATCATTTAGTTTGTCTAAATATGCGCTGTTAACAAAATTCGAATTAACTTTCTCGATTTTCATATTTTTCTTCCTACTACTACGATGAAACCTTCCATATATATAGAGGTTTAAACATACAAAAAATTGCTATTTTTGTATGTTATTATTAAGTTTTGTAAATTTTACAAGAGTCCAGTTCCCTTTCTGCGCAACGTTAGTTATCGCAAGTGTTTTGGCAAGTTCCGTAAATGTTTTGTACTTGATATATGAAAATACCATGAATAATAAAGGTTTTTCGTTATATAAATTATCATTTTGGGCTATTTCTTTTATGTCATCGGGAGAATAAAAAGCCACGCTGTTTAAGATTATCATTACAACGCTTTGACCGGGCTTAAGCTCATTTGTAATACTGTTTTTTATGAGATTATTAAGATACGTATTGTTGTCATATTTGAAAATGTCTCTGTAAATATTTTTCCCGTTTCTGTATGCCTCATGATAAGTTGTATTTTTGCTTAAATATTCGTTAAAATTCCCTTTATGAATTTCTTTAACTCTGTAGTTCGAAAAATCAATATATTTATAAAATCTGTCTGCAGAATAATATTCAAGCAGAATTATGTCATCTTTATTGAGATTAAGCTGAGTTATTATATCTGCGGGAATTTTATGCCCTTCTGCGCGGTGCATTTTGGGGGAAGAATAAGGCGCAAAAGCTATATAACCAAGACTTATCAGACAATATAAAATTACAAGGGTGTTTCTTAATTTTTTGTGATCAATGCTGTCTGCACCGAAGCAGACAAGATAAATTAGAGCCGGATATATTTCAATCGAATATTTTGTTATAAATACAAGTTTTCCGCTTAGTGCTGCGCAGATAAGTATTAGAATTGTTGCAGCACATACTGTGAAAAGTCCTATGTTAAATTTATTTTTTATAAGAGATTTGTATATAAAGAAAATGCATATTATTGCAGGTACAAGCATGAAAAATGCAAGTTTCGGCGCATAGAAAAAGTTATCAGGGGCATTTGTAAGGTTTGTGAGCACCGGAGAAAAATAATCGGTAAATAAAAAGCCGATTTTAGATAATGAAAAATTACCCCACCATTGAGAGAACGATCTGCCGGTTAGAATGTGTATTATCATGGGAGATAAAATAATACCGCCTGCGAATATTGAAATCCAGACGGCTGTTATAACTTTTTTAAATTGTTTGTATAAGTTTATACTAAGAAATATGAGATTGAAGAAAACAAAAACAAAACCTATTGTGTGGGTGAAAAGAATTAGAAAATTAAATATTGCATATAGAATAAAATTACGTCTGACAGGTTGTTTTATACATTTTATTGTATACAAAAGGTTCAATGCAGAGAAGAAAAACAGTATCTGATACAATCTAACTTCCTGAGAGTAATAAATAAGGAATGAACTCACCGCAGCAAATCCTGCGCAGTATAATCCTGTTCTTTCATTTCTTTCCCGTCCCGCAAAATACATTGCAATAATTGATAGAATTCCTGCAAATACAGAAGTCAGCCTCAAGACTAAATCGCTCTGTCCGAAAATTGCCATAAAGAATTTAAGATAAAGATAGTAAAACGGCATGTGGCATTGAGATTTTACTGCCTGAATAAAGCCGTTCCCGAAAGGTGCTGCAGCAATTATCCAGCTTACATATTCATCATTCCACAAACCGTCAGGCTTATTAATAAATATAAGTCTTAAAATTAACCCTAAAACAACTATTGCAGTTATTGCGATGAATTTTTTCACGATTGTCAAAATCCCTCTTTAATTATATAATAAAAAGAAAAATTTAAAAGAGGAAGTTTATGAAGCTGATAATTCAAATTCCCTGCTATAACGAAGAGGATTCTCTGCCTGTTACATTAAAGGCACTGCCTGACAAAATCAACGGAATTGATGAGATTGAGGTATTGATTATTGATGACGGTTCAACAGATAAAACTGTTGAAATTGCAAAAAATCTTGGTGTCAAACATTTTGTCAGCATGCCTCATAACTGCGGCCTTGCAAAAGCTTTTGTAGGAGGTATTAATAAGGCTCTTGCTCTAGGGGCTGATATTATTGTTAATACAGATGCCGATAATCAGTATTGTGCGGATGATATTGAAAAACTGGTTAAGCCTATACTTGATGGTGATGCCGATATGGTTATCGGCTCAAGACCTGTGTCTAAAATTGCTCATTTTTCTCCGCTGAAGAAATTTTTGCAAAAACTCGGCTCATATGTTATGCGACTTTTGAGTTCAACGGATATTGAAGATGCTCCGAGCGGTTTCAGGGCATTTTCAAGAAATGCGGCAATTCAGCTGAATGTATTTGATAATTATACATATACGCTGGATACTATAATTCAGGCAAAAGCGAAAGGATTGCAGCTTAAATGCGTGCCGATAAATGTAAATCCTGATTTAAGAGAATCAAAGCTTGTAAAAAATATATTTGATTATGTAAGACGTTCTATGTTTACAATGGTCAGGATGTTTATAATCTACAGACCCTTTAGATTTTTTGCAATTCTAGCAGGAATATTTTTTACAGCAGGTGTTGTAATAGGCCTGAGATTTTTGTGGTTTTATGCATTTGGCAGCGGATCAGGGCACATACAGTCTTTAATTCTTTCTGCAATACTGATTATAATCGGTGTTCAGATAGGCGTCATTGCAATTGTTTCTGAACTTCTCTCAATAAACCGCAAACTGCTTGAAGATGTACAAAGACGACTGAAACTTCAGGACTTGAAAAAAAATTAGGAAGTTATAATATATTAAAAGATAAATTTATAAAAACAGGAATTTATATATATGGCGAAATTTGAATTTGTATCTAAGCTTAGGGATTTTATAACCTCTGCACAATCTGTCAAAGTTTTTTCTTTTATTGGTTTTACTGTATTAATGACTGCAATTATTGCATCACAAAATTTCTTTTTCCAGAATATTATAGAAAACGGAATAAGCAAACGCGATATTATTGCCCAGAAAACTTTAACGGTTGAAGATGTAAAGCGTACAGAACAGCATCGAAAAGAAGTCGCACAGAAAGTTGAACCTGTTATGGCACCTGCTGAAGATGAATTTATTAAGACAAATCTCCAAACTCTGCAGACATCGATTATGCAGATAAGAAAAAAAGATGTGTCGGATTCAGTGAAAACGGAAGAACTGGGCATATTATTTGATTTATCCGATAATTCCAAAAGAGCATTTATTATAAATTTTCTGCTGAGGGCAGATGAAAACAGCCTTCATGAAGTTTTTGACAAGTCAAATTTGACGCTTTCGAATATTTTGAGAGTCGGAATAACAGAGAAAGATTACGAAAAAGATAATATCGACAGTATAATTTTGAATAATCTTGTATCAAATGTTTCAAAGCGTCAGGTATCTGTTATAAAGGCAATACTTGAACAGGTTATTGTGCCTAATCTTGTTGTCGATGAATTTGCAACGGAAATTGCAAGAAAAAATGCCCAGAATTCAGTAAAACCTTATGAAGTAGTATTTCAGAAAGGCGATAAGATTTTATTTAACGGCGAGCCTGTTACCAGATTGAAAAGAGATGCTCTGCGTCAGGCAGGCTACAATGTTTATGAACTTAATCCTGCAGGACTTTCTGCTATTTATGTAATTGTTTTTATTGGTACATTTTTGTTCCTTTATTATATGAAATTTTTTGAGAAAGATTATTTACAGCCTAGATATCTGGCTATTTCTTCGTTTCTTTCTCTGTTGATTGCGTTTATCGGAGTTGTTCTCCCGACGGGTTTTTCGCCTTATGTGATACCTATTCCTGCGTTTTTAATATTAATGTCTATATTTACAAAACCCAGAATTGCGTTTGTCGCATCAGTATTGCTTCTTTCTGTTATGACAATAGGATATCAGTATAATATACAGTTTTTGGTTGCATTTTTGCTTTTGAGTATATTGTCTTCCGTTACTATGTCGCAGATAAGATATGCAGAGCGTGTGGATGTTATAAAAAACGGCTTTAATATCGGAATTGCAGGCTTAATAATTGTTTTCAGCATATATATTCTTGAAAAATGCCTTATAGAGGTTGATAATGTTTTAATTATAAAAAACTGCTTATATATTCTTTTAAACGGCATATTCAGTGCGATTATAGCATCAGGGCTTTTGCCTCTTTTAGAAAGTATGTTTAAAATAATTACGCCATACGGACTCGCAGAATTGGGTGATCATAACCAGAAGCTTTTAAAAAGACTTCAAATTGATGCTCCCGGTACTTATCACCATAGTTTGATGGTATCAAATTTATGCGAAGCTGCAGCGGAAGCAATCGGTGCGGATCCTATTCTTGCACGTGTCGGAGCCTTATACCATGATATCGGCAAATTAAAACGTCCGTTATTCTTTGTAGAAAATCAGTCTTACTTTTTAATAGAGAACCCTCATAACAAGTTTACGCCAAGAATAAGTAAAATGATTATTACCGCCCACCCTAAAGACGGTATTGAAATAGCAAAGGAGTATAAACTTCCTCAGGTCATTCAAAATTTTATTACCCAGCATCATGGAGAAGGGCTTGCAAGTTATTTTTATAATCAGGCTGTGAAAGAAGAGGGCGCAGATAACGTTAAAGAAGAACAGTTCAGATACGCAGGGCCAAAACCGAATACAAAAGAAACCGCGATTTTGATGATAGCAGATGCTGTAGAATCAGCTGTTCGTTCGCTAAAAAATCCTACGCCTGAAGAAATTGAAGGCATGATTAACAAAATTATAGTGGAAAGATTGAATGACGGGCAATTATCAGACAGCCCGCTTACTCTGAAAGATATAAAAACAATAGCATCTACTTTTTCCCGTATTTTGCGCGGAATGCAGCATAACAGAATTAAATATCAGGAAAATCTGGCAGAAGAGCTGCAAAAACAGAAGATAAACATGCCGGCTAAACTCCTTGATGAAGATCTGGAAAATAAAATTAAACAGCTGGAAGGAGAAAAACCTGCGCAGGATGAAAATAAGCCTAAAGAGGATAAGAATGACTAAATTTAATATTTTTAGTGAGAATATCTTTGAAGGCTGGAATGTCGATGAAAAAAGATTTTTAAATATTGCAAAAAAAATTCTTAAATTTTATCTTTCTATTCCTGAAATTTATGAGCGTTCCTGTCTTTTCGGATTTGATTACAGGTCAGTTTCATTTGATTTTCTTTATTGTAACAGCGTCAAAACTTATGAAATTAACAAGGAATACAGAAACAAAGATTATCCAGCAGACATAATTACTTTTGCAATTTTTGCGGATAGTGAAGAAAAATTTGTTTTTGACGGAGAAATTAACCTTGGAGAAGTTATTATTGCACTGGATAAAGTTATAGAAGAAGCTGAAAAAAAAGGTGTTGCAAAGGAATTTGAACTTTCTTTTTTAATCAGCCACGGTATTTTGCATCTTCTTGGATTTGACCACCAGACAGAAGAAGATTATAATTTTGTTATAGATTTACAAAACAAAGCACTGGAAAGTATAGGGGTATGACAAAATTTAAACAGCAGGGATTTTCAAACACCTTTAAAAATGCAAGAAAGGGTATGCGGCTTGTATTAAAGTCAGAGGTCAATATAAGAGTGCATTTTTGTATTGCAATGGTAGTTCTTGCACTGGCGTTTGTTCTTGATTTTACTGTGGAGAGAATGTGTATAATGCTTTTTACTATTGTTTTTTTAATCGTAACGGAGATGGTAAATTCGGCTGTAGAATTTTCTCTGGATGCTGTATTCCATAACAGGTATTCAAGGCTTGTCGGAATGGCAAAGGATATTTCTGCCGGAGCTGTGATGTTTGCATCTGTTATTGCAATTGTTATAGGAATAATTTTGTTCGGTTCTGCAATATTAAAAATTTCTTAAAAATAACAGCAAAGCCCTGAATATTTCAGGGCTTTTAATTTATTATGGTTTAATTTGCGGGCGAAATTATTAATTGTTGCTTAAAACAAGTCTTAAAGTGGCAAGATTTTTGATAGAAAGCATTGCATGTTTATTATGCTGGTTTTCAGCAATATTGAAAATTCTTATAATGCGCTGAATTTCTTCCAGATCTTTTCTTGAATTAATTTTATAAACATTATTAATAGGGTCTGAAACTACAGACATTAAAGTATTTAATTCCTGTTCTTTCATAAATCTTATCCTCTTTCCTGTATATTTATATAAAGGATTTTTTTATTTAGGAATTGCCTTTTTGGGGTAACGATACTTTACATTTGTTAACAATTATGAGATATGCATTCCTTAGCCCGCTTCCATAATATATCATATTCCCTGAAATCGTATTCTTCTAACGGTTTTTCAGCTAATTCTTCCATTTTTCTGAAGCGTGCCGTAAATTTTTTATTAGCTTTTAAAAGAGCCTGTTCAGCATCGATTTTGTTCCAGCGTGCAAGATTTACTACCGCAAAAAGAATATCACCCATTTCTTCTTCCATGTGCTCTGTATTCTTTTCTTTCACAGCGTCTTTAAATTCTTCAAATTCCGAATAAATACATTCATATAACGTGTTTTCGTCAGGCCATTCAAATCCCTGCTTTACCGCACGTTTGCTTATCTTTTGAGCGCTCATTAATGCTGACTGTGATTTTGAAATTCCGTCCATGGCAGATTTTCTGTGCGGTTTTTCTTCTTTTTTCAATTTATCCCAGTTGTCGATTATATCCTGTGTGGAACTTACTTTAACATTACCAAATACATGCGGATGTCTGTGAATTAGCTTTTCATTCAAACCTTTTGCAACATCATCAAGATTAAATTCTCCCTCATCATCAGCAATTTGTGAATGTAAAAGTACCTGAAGCAAGACATCTCCGAGTTCTTCTTTTAAATGTTTGATATCGCCTGAATCCATGGCATCAACAGCTTCATAAGCTTCTTCAAGCATGTTGGGGCGCAGGCTTTTGTGAGTTTGTGCTCTATCCCATTCGCATCCTTGCGGAGAACGCAGAGTACGCACCGTTTCTATAAGTTTATCTAAATTTTCATATCCCATATTCAATTCCCTCTTGCTAAATTTTACAACTAAAGTATAAGAATTTCAATCAAGAATACACCAAAAGGTTGAGCCATAATATTTTTTATAATGATATTCTATTAAAGTCGAAAAAAGTTATACGAAAGGATAATTAACATGGCAAATTTATCAATCCCATCAATTCGTGAACGCTTATTCAACACAAGCAAGCACGAAACATCTACCCAGAGAAATTCAAATTCAACAAATCCTTTTTCAGCTTCTTCTTTTAAAGGTAATGTGCTGACTGCGGATGTATTTGAATCTTCTAACAAAAATGACAGCAAAATTAACTTTACCGGAAAATTGAAAGCCAGCGCTTTGGTTGGTTCTATTTCAGGTATCGGTGAAAAATTCCAGAACATGATTAATTCTGTTGTTGAGTTTGGTAACAAAATTAAAGACAATGTGGTTAACAGCTGGAACAAACTGAACAATATTGAAATTTCTTTCTCTCCGGCTAAAGACAAAGCAATTTCTATGTTTAATTCGGTTAAAGAAACACTGGGGACATCCGTAACAGATCTGATTTCTTCCGGAGTTTCCGTAAAATCTGTGGCTAAAATGGATGACATGGCTGCAGCAAGACAGCTTGCAACTGATAAAATTGCTCTTTGGGAAGCTGCAGAGGTTTAGTAGGGAGGAAAAATTAAGATGACAGATAAAAAAATAGTTAAAGATGTAACAAATATTATTGAAGGTTTAGGATTAAATCCGAATCCTGAAACAATTTCTATTTTAGAAGATGTAGGAACAAATTCTAAAGTAGATGCTATCAGAGAAATGACTGCGCGTGCTCTTGTTAAGAAAAATATGCATGATTCTTTAAAAGTTGTTATTACCAATAAAGGAAAAGGTATTAACGACATGTCAACAGTTGTTGCAATGAGCACTATTAACGAATTATTGTCCCTTGATGATAAATCTGAAGCTATGAAAATATTGGAAGATACCGTAGATCAGCATTCCGATGAAGAAGTTAGAGACAATGCGCGTTCTGTGAAAGCTTTAATGGCACTTTCATAAACAAGCGTATAAGACAAATATATTAAATTTGCCAGATTTTATATATAAAAAAACGTCTGAATTTCAGACGTTTTTTGTGTTATATTATTTCTATGATAGAACTTTTAATTTTGTATGTTTTGTTAAAGCGTGATTTTACTATGTATGCAATTCAAAAGCGTATATTAGATATTTTTGCGCCTTTTACCAATCCGAGTTTCGGAGCTTTGAAACCTGCTTTGAGACGATTGGAAGAAAAGGAATGTATTTCTTCAAGAAAACTTATGTCAGATGGCGGAAAGTTGTCTGTTTATTATGAAATATCAAAGAATGGTATTCATGAATTAAAACGTTTATTATTAGAAGATCTAAGTGATAATCCCATTCAATTTTTGTCTAACGCAAGAGTAAAGCTTTGTTGTGCGGATTGTCTTGATTTTGATGAGAAAAAACGATTGTTTTTCTCCGTAAAATCTCGTGCTATGCAATTTAGAACATTTGCACAAAATGTTTTGAATGACGAATATAACAAAATTAATTTTTATCAAAAAATAGTTCTTGATAATGCACTTTGCGAATATTCAAATCTGATTACTCTTGTTGAAGGATTGGAGAAGGACAATGCCCGCAATAGTTAGTTCAGTAATAAAAGATTCTATTGCAGAAGAACTCGGTATTTCTGCGGGTGATGAAATTGTATCAATTGATAATACTATAATGCTTGATATGATTGACTATAATTTTTTGTGTAAATCTGATTTTCTGACACTTGAAGTGAAAAAGACAGACGGCGATACAGAAATTATTGAGCTTGAAAAAAATTATGATGAGGATTTAGGTATTGTTTTTGAATGCGCGGTTTTTGACAGGGTAAAGCCATGTTTAAATCACTGTATATTTTGTTTTGTAGATCAGCAGCCAAAAGGTCTGAGAGAGACTCTTTACGTAAAAGATGATGATTACAGGCTGTCTTATCTGCAGGGAACTTACATTACTCTGACCAATCTTACTGATGCTGATAAAGAGCGTATAAAACGTATGCATCTGGGACCTTTTTATGTTTCGGTGCATACGACAAATCCTGATTTGCGTGTTAAAATGCTAAAAAATCCAAATGCAGGTAAAGCTTTGGAAAATCTTAAGTGGTTCAGAAAAAATAAAATTCCTTTCCATGCGCAAATTGTGCTTTGCCCCGGGTATAATGACGGGGATGAACTTGAACGTACTTTATCAGATCTTGCTCTGCTAAAAAATACGGTTCTTTCAACAGCGATTGTTCCTGTCGGTGTTACTAAGTTTAGAAAAAAATGGCTTGTTCAGGTTGATAAAAAATGCGCGGAGCGAACACTTGCAATTGCTTCAAAATATAAACGGGTTTGCTGTTCTGATGAATTCTTTCTTCTTGCCGAAAAAGATATTCCGCCCGCTAAATATTACGGGAATTTCAGCCAGCTTGAAGACGGCGTTGGCTCTTTACGCTTACTGCTTGAAAATTTTAAAAAGCTTACACTTCCCAAAAAAATTTCAAAGCCGTTCAGAATATCTTTTGCAACAGGTTATGCTGCAGTTTATGCTATCGAAAAAATTGCGGATAAATTAAACAAAATAAAAAATCTTACGGCAGCTGTAAACCCTGTAAAATCAAAATACTGGGGGCAGAATATTACTGTTTCGGGGCTTATTACAACGGATGATTTAATTAGAACCGTAAAAAATCTGGATACTGATCTTATAATAATTCCGTCAGTAATGTTAAAACCATACTCCGAAGCTTTTTTGGATGGAAAAACTCTGGATTATGTAAAAGAGAAAACCGGCAAAAATTTTCTTGTCGTTAAAGATATTTATTCCATGAACGAAGTTGTTGATTACATTACAAATTTTAGCAGTTGAATAAAATAATTTAATAACAAAAAGAGCCTTTTTTAAGGCTCTTTTTTATTAATTAAAAGTAAATCCGTCAGCTTTAAATCTGTCAATTACTTCCTGCAGCTGTTCATCAGAACAGACATAAGAGAGCCTGAAAAATCCTTCGCCGTGTTCTCCAAAAGCGTTACCCGGAACAAGTACAACGCCGGATTTTTTCAAGACATCTTCACAGAATTTAAAAGCCGAATCATAACGTTTTGGAATAGGAAGCCAGAGATAAAATGTCGTATGCGGAACATCTTTTTCATCTATAGGCCAGCCAAGTTCCTTAAATCCTTTTACCATAATAGCCTGTTTTCTTGCATAGCCTTTATTTCTTTCTTCAATATATTTGTCCCCTTCTTCAGAGTTAAGAATTTCAGCGCAGGCTTTCTGCAGTGCTTTGAATATTCCGTTATCAATTGTAGATTTACCTTTGCCGAAACGCCCGACAACTTCTTTATTCCCGCAAACCCAGCCTAAACGCCAGCCTGTTACAGCATAAGGTTTTGAAAAACTGTAAAATTCAATTCCGATATCTTTTGCACCGTCAAGCTCAAATATGCTGAAAGGTTTTTCCTCTTCTCTAAAATACATATCGCAGTATGCAGCATCTGAAACCAGCAGAATATCGTATTTTTTACAGAAATTAATTACGGATTGTACATATTCTCTGCTTGCAGAGCTTCCAAGCGGGTTATTCGGATAATTTATGAATAGTGCTTTAATATTTTCGGGTTTGTAGCCGTCTTTTATTATTTGATGGTAGATTTTTTCTACATCAGGCTGGAAATTGTTTTCGTGTGTTAGAGGCATCGGATAAGCTTTGGCCCCTGAGCATTGTATAAACTGTAAATATGATGCATAGCAAGGGTCAGGTACCATAATTACGTCTTTTTCAAGTTCAATGTGTTTGGGAGTGGTAATAAATCTTACAAGGTTTGCAATACCTTCTTTGGAACCGACAAGTGAAAAAATTTCTGTTTCAGGCTCCATTTCGACCCCGAAGCGGCTTTTCATGCGTTTGGCAATTGCCTGCCTGAAATATGATTCTCCTTTCGGGGTCGAATACATGTGAATGCCGTCTTCATCCAAAATCTCTTTCAGCCTGTCAATTAAAGCTTTGGGGGGATTAGCAGTAGGTGCTCCCATGGAAAGTGATATCGGCGCTCTGTTTCTTGAGGTCAATTCATCTTTTAGTTTTGCTGTTTGTTCTTTTAACCTGAACATAATATAAGTATCAAGCGACATAACTTCTTTATTAAACAATTTTTCAATATTCATATTTCTTACCTCAATTTTCCGATATCATGTGCATAGGGCCTTCAAGAGATGCTGTTACAAACTGTTTAGTATATTCATTTGTTTGCATAAGCATATCATCAGGAGTTCCTTCATAAACTATTTTCCCGTCATAAAGCATTATTACACGGTTTGCTGTTCTTTTAATGGTTGACATCTGGTGGGTTACAACAACAGATGCCGCGTGAGTTTCGTCTTTTAGTCTTACAATATAATCTTCAATAAGTGTTGACGATATAGGATCGAGACCTGCCGTAGGCTCATCATAAAGTATTGTTTTGGGCTCCGTAACTATTGCACGGGCAAAGCTTACGCGTTTTTGCATACCGCCTGAGAGTTCTGACGGGAATTTATTTTCTATACCTTTTAAGCCTACAAGTTCCAGCTTTTCTGCAACAATATCTTTTATCTCTTTTTCTGTATATTTATTTCTCAGCTCTTTTCTTTCGTGAAGCGCAAAAGCTATATTGTCTGCTACATTCAAAGAGTCAAATAACGCTGAGTATTGAAACACCATTGCAATATCACCGTCAGATGTAATTATTTCTCCGCTGTCAGGAGTTAAAAGCCCGCAGATAAGTTTTAAAATAGTACTTTTACCCGAACCTGAAAATCCGACAATTGCTAAAGTTTCGCCGTCTTCAACTTTGAATGAAACGTTATCGATGACACGTTTTTCATCAAATGTTTTTATTAAATTTTTTACTTCAATACTCATCTTTTATATTTTACCCCTTTAAAAGAAAAATGCTATAGCAAAAATCATATCCCATATTACAATTGCGACAAACGACCATACAACGGCTTTTGTCGTAGCTTCTCCGACTCCTTTGGCTCCGCCGTTTGCGTAATATCCGCATGAACAGCTTATTAAAGCTATTGTGGCTCCGAAAAATACCGATTTTAAAAGACAAACCCCTAAATCCTTCATATAAATCCCAAGCCAGGCAGAATCAAAAAATGCCATAAAACTGAGTCCGGAGGTCATCTTAGCCGTTACAGCTCCTGCAATAACTCCGACAGCAGATGCTATAATAACAACGGGAGGCATCATAAAAATTCCCGCAAGAATGCGCGGAACAAACAGGTATTGTATAGGATTAACTTTCAAAACTTCAATAGCGTCAATTTGTTCGGTTACACGCATTGTTGCAATTTCTGATGCAAGGGATGAACCTATCATTGAAATAATAGCAAAACCGGACATTATAACACCTACTTCTCTAACGATAAGTATGGTCATCAAAAGTCCGACAAAATTTCCTCCGCCCTGTTTTACCATTTCTAAAGCAACCTGCGATGCGACAATTATTGACGTCATGCCGACAATCGAAAGTGTGATAGGCAGAGATGTAATCCCGAATCTGTAGCATTGTTCAAACAGTTCTTTTTTATCAACACCGCTTTTTATTATAAATTTTATAACATCAATCCCGTTAAGTGTAATCTTTCCGAGTGTGTCAAGGAAGCTCTCAAATTCTGAAAATATTCCGGTAAAAATTTTATAAGTTGCTGATTGTTTGTAATATTTTTGCAGGCTGTTCATTTCTGAATTATACAAAAAATATTGATTTAATGCAATTTGTATTGAAAAATGTTTAAATACCTGTTATACTAATACATGTGATATAAAAAAAGGAGGAACCTATGAGAATATTCTTAAACAACGCATCTACGGGGGGGGGGGCGCTATTAGCTGCCATTAACGGTTTTACTCTCGCAGAGGTATTGGTAACTTTAGGCATTATTGGAGTAGTCTCAGCGATGACAATCCCGACTTTGATGCAAAATCATCAACGAAAGGTTTATGTTACTCAGCTGCATAAAGTATACAATGAAATTTCACAAGCTGTAGAAATGTATGTGTCTGATAATAACTATGTTAATTTGGGTGAATCTAGAGTTAGAAATAATTCAAATGAATTAAGAAAATTTATTACTAGTTATTTTAAAATAGTACAGGATTGCGGAACTCGTTATAGACCTTGTTTTGCAGATGAATATTCATCAATGTCAGGTACTGTTATAAGTTCAAAAAACTGGCAATGTAATGTAGTTGTTACACTCTCAAGTGGAGCTTCATTATGTGCAGAGGCCGCCGTAATGGCTGATGTTGATAATGATGACCCTGATGATGAAGATAAAATTACCAGTTCAAATCATGTAGGCAACGGCGGAGATGTAATAGCATTTGAGGTTGATGTAAACGGGAAGCAGGGCCCTAATATATACGGAAGGGATTATTTTTCTTTTCAGGTAGACCGTAATGGTCAATTATTTGATAAATTTTATGTTTCAAATGGCGAAAAAGGCGATATAAATGCAAACCATCCGGATAACGGTCTATTTGGACAAATTATGGCAGATAACTGGGAAATGAATTATTAAAAAAGAGCCTTTAAGGCTCTTTTTTAATATCTTTCTAAGTATCTGTCAATTTCCCATTGAGAAACATAAGTTCTGAACGAATCCCATTCTTTTTTCTTCGCGGATAGAAATTCATTAAATATATGATCACCGAGTGCTGCACGCGATACTAAAGATTTGTCAAAATAATCAAGAGCTTCTGCGAGGCTTCCCGGCAGTGCATCTATTCTTTGTTTTTTTCTTTCTTTGCTTGTTAATTTATATATATTGCTTTCTACAGGTGCAGGCGGATCAATTTTGTTTCTTACACCGTCAAGGCAGGCTTCCAAAATTGCCGCAAATGCAAGATACGGATTACATGCAGGATCCGGCGAGCGGAGTTCAACGCGTGTAGAACTTCCGCGTTTTGCAGGGACTCTCAAAAGAGCACTTCTGTTAGCTAAAGACCATGCCAGATATACAGGAGCTTCGTATCCAGGTACCAGACGTTTAAAACTGTTAACGGTCGGATTTAAAATTGCTGTAATACTTTTTACATGTTTCAGCATCCCGCCGATTGAATATTTAGCAATATCAGACAGCTGGTATTCAGCTTTTTCATCGAAAAATGCATTTTTACCGTCTTTGAAAAGCGAAACATTACAATGCATCCCTGAACCGTTTATACCGTAAATAGGTTTAGGCATAAATGTTGCATGAAGGTTATGTTTTGCTGCAATTGCCTTAACAGCTACCTTGAATGTTGCAACGTTGTCTGCAGCAGTCAAAATATCCGCATATCTGAAATCAATTTCGTGCTGTCCGTCTGCAACTTCATGGTGAGACGCTTCAATATCAAATCCCATTTCCTGCAGCGTTAAAACAATATCAGATCTGACATCTTCGCCTAGATCTTCAGGTCCGACATCGTAATAGCCTGCGCTATCCTGCGTGAATGTTGTAACATTGCCGTCTTTGTCTTTTGAAAACAGGAAAAATTCCGCCTCAGGACCTACATTCATTGAAAATCCCATTTTTTCGGCTTCTTTCATAACTCTTTTTAAATTGC
Source organism: uncultured bacterium (assembly GCA_900551675.1). GTDB lineage: Bacteria > Cyanobacteriota > Vampirovibrionia > Gastranaerophilales > Gastranaerophilaceae > Stercorousia. Next base: position 21,032 of record URXH01000001.1, on the reverse strand, counting down.
ATCTCGGACATCCTTCAAACGGTGTTCCATCAGCATTATATATATCGCAGATTAATCTTGCGGAATTTACCCCGTCAGCGCCTCGCCATGGCAAAATCTGGAACGAGTTTTTATCAGGGTGGAAGAACATATCAGATGTTTCAATGCTTCTGAACCCTTTAATAGACGAACCGTCAAGCATAATTTCGTTGTTTAATGCTTTTTCAATGTGCTGTGAAGGAATGGTCATATTTTTTACCTGTCCGTTGATGTCAACGAATTGTAACTTAATGAATTTAATATTGTAATCTTTAATAAATCCCTTAATATCTTCTTCCGTAAACTCTCTGTTGTCCAATCTTGTGTGCATAAATTCTTTCATTCAGACCTCTTTCCTTCTTTTATAAAATTACTTTTTTATTAGAATACGTTTTTTAAAAAAGGTCAATAGTTTTTATATAAAGATTAAGTAAAGAAGCACGGAGAGAGTTTTTTTACATTATTGAGTGTTTTTCTAAAAATAGTGTTATTTTTGTCAAAAAAAGGGAATATGATAATTACAAAGGGAGGTACGGGAAAGATTAAGCTAAAAAATTATAAGTTTTTTCATTAAATTTTAAAAATTGATTTTTGAAAAAGCTTTTGAATTCTGTTTTACAGAACTTTGTAAACAAATGTAAAGAAATAAATAGGATATAGCAATTATATACTTCAAAAATACTTTATTAATATGTAAGCAATAAATGCTAAATATGAGGAATTAAATAAACACGAGACATATACACACTAACTATTTACACTACCTACTACACACTAACCTTCTACACACGAGGAATTACGTAAAAAGAATTCCGAACTCTATCGAAAGATAGGGTTTTTTTTTGCGAGCGTGCCGCTCGACCCGCGACTTAGAAATACTCTCTCTCTAACTTTCTCCCGGAGAGAGAAGATGCTTGGCGGTTTCATAAATCCCCTCTCTTGTGAGAGGGGAATAAGGTAGTGAATTTATATGTAACAAAATGTAAAGATGACTTTAAAATCTTGGAAACCCTTGTTATACTTCTCCTAGGATAGGATAGGATAGGATAGGTAGCCGTAATAGCAATATTTTTCACCTTTTTGTTTTAATAAATGTATAAGGTTATTAATGAAAGGTAGTAATAATGTTAGATTCAATCTCTACAATCAGTATAAATAAAGTACCGTTTAAGGGGGCAATTCAGGAACAAAAATCTTCGGAAAAACAGACTGAAAAACAAAGTGATAAGAATTGGATGCTCTGGACAGGTTTAGCAGTATTGGGTGCTGCAGGTATATATGTTGCAACAAGAGGTAAAAAAGCCTCTGAAACAGTTGAAAAAGGTGCTGAAAATGCAGCAGAACAGATTAAAGATATGGTAGTTGATGCATTTAAAAAAGCCGGAAATAAGTTTGAAAAGGGCAAGGCAAAACTTGCAAACGGGGAAGCTTATACAGGAAATTTAACCCAGAAGCTCAAAGACGGTAAAACAGTTGTAAGAGAATATAAAAATGGAATGCTCCAAAAAGTATCCAAAATGGATGGTGAAAAAGTTGTTGCATCGAAATCCTATACCTATGATGACAAAGGTATGTTGACAAAAATTGTTGATAATAACAAAGATGTATTCCATAATGATATTTTTAATGCTTCAATAGATAATGGTTTTAAAACAATAAAAACATCAAAATCAACAATTGGAATAGATTTAAATACAGGTAAACTGAAAAGATTGATAATAGATGGTAAGGGAGATAAACGTTTTTATTATGATAAAGAAGGCAAGTTGAAGTTTGTAAAACATGATTATCTGGATAAAGGTGTCTTTAAGCATGATTTTATTGCATACTATCCCGATGGAAAGAATATAAGATTTGTTAATCACAGTAATATGGATGCTGAATTTTATGATGTAAATGGTAAAGTTATTGATAAAATTCAAATTGATTTGGCAAGAGGTGGTAAATCTTATTTTTATGACAATTTGGATAGAAGTGAGATTATAGAATTATCTCAAAAAGATTATAAATTAAAAGATGAGAAAGGAAAGACAAGAGCTTGGTTAGGTATTATGACCAGACCTGATTTTCAAGATCGCAGCATAAGAATTACAAATAATAGCAAAAAATATACTATTTCATTTGACAATACAGGAAAAAATATTGAGATATTTGATGAACATAATCATAAAAAACTTTCACCTGATGCAGATAAAAAATTATTTGATGAAATAGTTACAGATGCCCGTAATGCATATAAAGAAATTATCACAAAGCACAAAAAGGCATTGAGATTAAGAAACGAATTACAACTCGCTGATAGTGAATTCTGTCGGATGCATTAATCCTTTCCTTTAATCACCCTCCAAGAAATAGTGTTAAATAATCGGCGGGTATACCATATCAATATATTTTTGATAATCTTCCGCCTCAAAAAATCCGACTGAAAATTCCGCACAATTGCAGCCTAATTGCTGGGCTTCCGGCACTTCTATCGGCGGGCCTGCAGGAGTCGAACGTGACGGGTTTTTAGGATTGGAAATTATGCCTGTACTGCGTAAAAGCGTTATAAGAAGCGATTTTTCTTTTACTTCATATTCTGTCAAGCCTTTTGTTATAACCCCGAAGCCTTGCGTACCGACATATCTCTGCATCGGAGCAAAGTTTGTTTTAACTTCAATACCTCTCACTTTTGGCAGGTGTTTTCGCATATCATAGTCAGGGGCAAATTCTCTGCGGATAATTGTGTTCAAATCTTCCGAAAAAGTTTCCGTAACAGGTGATTTAAGGTTAAATTTTACCTGCCAGAGCTTATTTTTAAGTTTGTTATTCCATTCTATTTTAAAGTTTACAAGTTCTCCATGAACTTCTACATGAACATCAAAGAAGCTTGTTTTTATTATATTGTTTTTGAAAGAATATATTTCTGCTTTTTCGCCCTTATCATCTTCTACTGCGCCGAAATTGTAGGTATCGCCGTCATCCTGAAAACGGACAAATTCCATAGAAATCCCCCCGCCGCAAGCTGCCATCTCCCCTTTAGCAAGGGGGGAGATATATATTTTGCCGTTTTTGACTTCACAATTAATCTCAGGTTTTACGGCAGATGAGTATTTAAGCGTGTAAATATCTGTAAAATCTTCTGTTACGGGGATTTTTTGAGTGTCATAGAGAAGCGAATTTTCTACCCCGAAATGTTTTGAAACAATTTTATATTCAGGGATAAGCTCTTTGCTGTCCATAACAGGTGTTTTAAAGTTATATTTAAGCCTTAATTCTTCGATAATTGTGTTTGCAATTTGGATAATTTTTTCGTAGCGTGTAATATTTTCTCTATGAACTAAATCAGTTGAACACCCGTAAATCCCGTCGTGTGCCTGATTTTTTAAAAGAAGCTTATACGCATATTCTATAATTGCATCATATTGTGAGCCGTATTTTTTCTGCAATTTGTCTGCCTGTTCAAGAAGATAAGTGCATTTTACGTTATATTGTTTAAGCTTCATTCTTGCAGAAAATGAACCTTGTAGAATAAATGTAAGGCTGTTATCCCTGAGTTCGTCATTCCATTCAAAATTTTTAAAATTATCTTTTACAAGTTCAAAGTATTCAAACGGGTTAGAAAGTTTTATTTCGTAATCTAGAAGCAGACTGTTGAGTTTATTTATTTGTTCCGTGATATCAGGTTCAACGCCTAAGTGATCTGCCCCAATCGGTAATAACAGATAATCATTTGACTTTGCAGCGATTTTATCAAGATTTCCTTTTAACCATTCGGCTTTTTGTTCAATTGTCATAGATGCTGAGAAAATATCCATAAAATATCCGCGGATAAGATTGACTGTATCAATTCCATTAAATGTAAATTCTGACGGTATATCTCCGCAGCCTCTCCAGACAACACATTTATCAATGCCGAATTTTTTTAGAATTTGTGGAACATTTTTGCTGTGGCCGAAAGTGTCCGCAAAATACCCGATAAAATCAGTACAGCCAAAATCTTTTGAAATTTTCAATCCGATTTCCAGATTTTTTTCAAAAACAGTTCTGTCTGTCAGAAATTCGTCAATAAGTGTATAAAAAGGGCCTATAAATAGTTTTTTTTCAGCAATTAATTTCCTGATTAATTTTTCTTTTTCCGGTCTTATCTCTAAATAATCAAGAAGTGCCCCCACCTGTCCGTCAAAATAAAATGAAGGAATTTTATTATTTTCAAGAAGTTCAAGAACATTATCAAAAACTCTCAAAAGCCTGAGTCTGAAAACTTCAAATTCTCTATACCATTCCCTGTCCCAGTGGGTGTGCAAATATGCAATAACAATCTTTTTCATATTTAATTTGTAACACACTAATTTCAATAGTGCAAAAATTTAACATATATGTTATAATAAGAAATGTAATATTAATTAAGCCAAAGGAGAGTAAAAATTATGATTTCACGGATATTGAGAGCTTCGGGGGGGGGGGCATTACCAGCTTACAGAATGGCATTAAGTCAAGTTTTATACAGTAATGTCATTGCGCATTTATTGCGCAAAGTGGAATTTCTCTTAAAAAAGTCGCGCACCATATGCGTGATGGTCGCTCTTAATATTCAATCACGCGCCCTTTGGAAGAGGGTGTCCGAAGGAAAGGAGAATGGCTTGCTACAAAGAAGGATGTCCTTGTTTTACGACTCAAAAGCCTCTCGTTATGATATAGAAAGTTCATGCAAAACTCAAGTTGCGGGAGCAGTGGCTACGCTGCCGAAACGAACTTATTCATTTATTAACCTATTCTCTTATTCACCTCGTAAACGTGCAGCGTTTACGTTGGCAGAAGTTTTAATAACTCTCGGCATCATTGGCGTAGTCGCAGCTTTGACACTGCCCGCCTTAATAGACAACCACAATAAGTCTGTAGTAGAAGCCCGTTTGGAAAAATTCTATTCATCAATGAATCAGGCAATCCGTATGGCAGAGCTTGATTATGGTTCTCGCGAGAGCTGGTTTTATGATTATAGCGATTTAGCATTGCAGGAAGCTTGGATTAAGCAGTATATTGTTCCCTACATGAATGTAGTAAAAACAGATAAAGTTGTTATTGGCGGCGTTCAAGTCTTTGTGATATATTTTGCTGATGGTAGTGCTTTAGTGAAGACTGCATCAAATGGCAGAGATTGGTTTTTCTTTCCTGGAGATCCGGAAAGATGTATATCATCTTCTCCAACACGGCATTATAAAGATTTTATAGGTCGTTGTGCATTTGCATTTTATTATAATCCGGTACCTAAATCAAGTGGAAATGGTTTTGAGCAGTGGAATTTTGAACCATTTGTTTTATCAAGCTGGACCGGAACTGAAAATGATTTGAAAAATAATTCAAGTTACGGGTGCTATAACAGTGCAACTTGGCATGGTTATTGTACAAGGCTTATACAATATTACGGCTGGAAAATTCCTAAAGATTATCCATTCAGAGTTAAGTACAGATAGGTCAATACGTTTAACAACTTGCACAAATTCTTTTTTGAGATATGATTATTCCATAAGTATTTAAAATTAGAAAAGGATAAAAAGATGAAAGTTACTTTGGAAAAAGAAAAAGAAAATGTTGTAAAATTGGATATTACAATTCCTGCTAAAGATGCAGCGGATGCCTATAATAAAGCTGTTCACAGAATTTCTCAGTATGTGAATATTGACGGCTTTAGAAAAGGCAAAGCCCCCCGTGCTGTAGTTGAAAGACATGTAGGAACAGAAAGAATTAAGCAGGAAGCCATTGAAAGTTTGATGCCGAGTGCAATTAATCAAGCTGTTGTTGATAATAAACTTGATCTTGTTGCACAGCCTTATATTACAAGTTACAATTATAATATCGGTGAAGATTTGACGGTTACTGCAAAAGCAGAATTGCGTCCGGAAGTTACCCTTGGTCAATATAAAGGTTTAACTCTTGAAGTTAAAGATTCTCCGATTGAAGAAGACGCAATGCAGAAATCAATTGATAATCTTTTAAACCAGCACAGCGAACAGGTTACAGTAATTGATAGACCTACAAAAGATACTGATATCGCCGTAATTGATTTTGAAGGTACTGCTAACGGTGAAAAAATTCAGGGCGGAGATGCTAAAAATTATCCGTTAGATTTAGCTCATTCAAATTTTATTCCGGGCTTTGCAGAACAGATTGTAGGTAAAAATTTGAATGATGAATTTGACATTAAGGTTACTTTCCCTGAAGACTATCATGATGAAAAATTAAAGGGTCAGCCTGCAACTTTCAAAATAAAAATTAATGAAATCAAAGAAAGAAAAGTTCCAGAGCTTAATGATGAATTTGCACAAAAAGTTGGTCCTTTTAAAACAGTTGATGATTTAAAAGCAGATATTCAGAAATATTTGGAATCTCAGCGTGAAAGAACTAATAAAATGAATTCTGAAAATGAAGTTTTTAAAACTGTTGTTGATTCTGCGAAAGTTGATATTCCGCAATCTATGATTGACAGAGAGGTTAATTCATTGAGAGAAGAGTATAAACAGAGACTTGCAGCACAGGGAATTAATTGGGAAGCTCTTGTAAAATCCCAAGGCGAAGACCAGCTGTTGAAAAATCTTAATGAAGATGCTCTGGTAAGAATTAAAAATTCTCTTGTTATTGATAAAATTGCTAAAGAAGAAAGTATTAAGCTCGAACAAAAAGATGTAGAGAAAAAATTCACGCAGCTGAGTTCTGCATACGGTATTAAACCGCAGGATTTGATTAAACAGCTTGGAAAAAATCCGGAGGTTATTGCTTCAATTTCTCAGCAGGCTTTGAATGACAAAGTAAGAGATTTCTTGATGGAAAACAACAAAGTTGAAATCAAGTAGTAAATTGTAAAATTAATATATGTGCCGTATTTACAACGGCACATTTTTGATTAATATTAATAAAAGTTATATAATTTAAGTAGAGAGAAAGGGAATTAATCATGAGTTTTGTACCTGTAGTAATAGAACAATCCAGCAGAGGTGAACGTTCCTTCGATATCTTTTCAAGATTATTGAGAGAAAGAATTATATTTCTGGGAACACCGATCGATGATATGGTCGCAAATCTTGTTGTTGCACAGTTGTTGTTATTGGACAGCGAAAACCCTGAAAAAGATATCATGCTTTATATAAACAGCCCCGGTGGATCTGTAACTGCAGGTTTTGCAATTTATGACACCATGCAGCATATAAGAGCTGACGTTTCTACTATTTGTCTGGGACAGGCAGCTTCTATGGGTGCTTTCCTTTTGTCTTCAGGTGCGAAAGGTAAAAGAATGGCTTTACCTCATTCTCGTGTACTTATTCACCAGCCTCTCGGCGGTGCTCAAGGGCAGGCTACTGATATTGAAATTCAGGCTGCTGAAATTATAAGAATTAAAAAATCTTTGAACGAAATTCTTGCTTCTAATACAGGACAGTCAATAAAGAAAATCGAAAAAGATACAGACCGTGATTATATTATGACTCCAGCTGAAGCCTTAGAATATGGTATGATTGATAAAGTCATATCAAGAGATGCAATTAAGTAACAAAGAAAGGAAAGTTTATAAAGCAAAAAGGTGCGAGGGACAAGTCAAAGATTTTGAAGCGAGTTCAGGATGACGAAATTTCCCGAGTGCATTGACTAGATAAAGCGGTAATACTAAAATATAATAAGTTAATGCAAGATAATTAACAAGCGCCTCAAAAGCATTTGTAAGCTATGGTATAAAGTATGGCAAAACATGATGACAGCAGATTAAAATGTTCATTTTGCGGAAAATCACAGGATCAGGTAAAAAAATTAATTGCAGGTCCCGAGGTTTATATTTGTGATGAGTGTGTAGAACTCTGCAACCAGATTCTTGATGAAGAATTTTTTGAAAATAAGGATAAAGAAAACGGTGCAGAAGATTCTAAAGCTGAAGAAAAACCTATTCCGAAACCTCATGAAATCAAAGCTTATCTTGACGAATATATCGTAGGACAGGATGATGCTAAAAAGGTTTTGTCAGTCGCTGTTTACAACCATTATAAACGTTTGAAACACAATAAAGAATCTGACCTTAAAGATAATGTCGAAATCCAAAAATCGAATATTCTTCTTGTTGGTCCTACAGGGTCGGGTAAAACTTTGCTTGCTCAGACTCTTGCCAAAATGCTTGATGTTCCGTTTGCTGTTGCAGATGCAACTACGTTAACTGAAGCGGGTTATGTAGGTGATGATGTTGAAAATATCTTATTACGTCTTTATCAGAATGCTGAATTTGATTCTGCAAAGGCTGAACGCGGTATTATTTATATAGATGAAATTGATAAAATTTCAAGAAAATCAGAAAACACATCTATTACAAGAGACGTATCAGGCGAAGGTGTTCAGCAGGCTCTTTTAAAGATGATTGAAGGTACGGTTGCTCATGTTCCTCCACAGGGTGGAAGAAAGCATCCGCATCAGGAATTTATTGAAATTGATACCAGCAATATATTGTTTATTGTCGGCGGTGCGTTTGTCGGTTTGGAGAAAATTGTTGAGCGCAGAGCCGGAGAAGGAATTTCTGTCGGATTTGGAGCTAAGGCTCCTATGACTCAGGCTGAAAAAGATGCAGCTGCTGTAAGAATGCTTAAAAAATTACAGCCTGAAGATTTGTTAAAATTCGGTTTAATACCTGAATTTATAGGGCGTGTTCCTATTTATGCAGTTCTTGACGAATTGAACGAAAAAACATTGAAGATGATTTTGACAGAGCCGAAAAATGCCGTTTTAAAACAATACAAATGTTTGTTGGAAATGGACGGCGTTGATCTGGAATTTGAACCTGAGGCAATTGATTTGATTGCGCAGGAGGCTATAAAGAGAAAAACAGGTGCCAGAGCGCTGCGCTCTATTGTTGAAGAAATCATGCTCGATGTTATGTATGATGTTCCGACTAAGAAAGATATGACTAAATTTGTTGTTACGGCAGATATGGTAAGGAATAGAAAAAATGCTCAGGTAGTTCCTTTGCCGACTTCAAAACAGGATAAAGAAATTACAGCGTAGAGTTTTCAAAGGTGATTTTGGATAATCACCTTTTTTAGTGAAATTTTACTTAACATATTTGTAAAATATCAAGTTTTATGAAAAAATATATATATGGCAGATAAAAAAACTCTTATTTTAATTGACGGACATGCTTTAGCTTTCAGGCAGTATTATGCTCTAGAGCGGAGCAATATGAGAACTTCAGAGGGAACGCCTACTTGGGCTGTTTACGGATTTTTTAAGGCTGTATTTGATCTTTTAAAAAATAAAGATTTGAATGCTGATGCAATAGCTGTTGCTTTTGATGTAAGTCATCATACATTCAGAACAGAGACTTATTCCGATTACAAGTGTAATCGTGAGGCTATGCCTGATAATATGCAAATCCAGATGGGATTGATTTATGAGGGGCTTAAAGCTTTTAATATTCCGATTTATACAAAGGAAGGTTTTGAGGCAGACGATGTTATCGGAACAATTTCTAAAAGAGCATGTGAAGAAGGTAACAGAGTTTTAATATTAACAGGAGATCAGGATGCTTTTCAGCTTGTGGATAAAGATGGCTGTATAAAAGTTATTTTGCCTTCCAAAGGAGAATTGATAGAATACAACTGGGATAAAATTTATGAAAAACTCGGTGTTTACCCGAATCAGGTAATAGATTATAAAGGTTTGCGCGGGGATGTGTCGGATTGTATTCCTGGCGTCAAAGGTATCGGAGAAAAAACTGCGCAGAAACTCCTTGCTAAATACGGAAATCTGGATAATGTTCTTGCTGATTGCGAAAATATTCCCGAAAAGTCTGTCCGTGAAAAAATTTGTTCAGGTAAAGAGCAGGCAAAAATGAGTCAGTATCTTGCAACGATTGTAAGAGATGTTGATATTGATTTTGATATTGATAAGGCAAAAGTAGATTTGCCTGATGTTTCTGTTGTTACGGAATTTTTGAAAAAAATGCAGTTTTACACATTTATCAAAAACATAAATGAAATTATGTATTCTTTTGATAAAATAGAAAGAACAGCTCCTGTTCAGCCGGTTATTAATTCAGACGGCAGTTCGCAGCTAGGATTTTTTACGGATGCTGTAAATGAGGAAATAAATAAAGAAAGTGATTTGAAATTTCATAAAAAATTGATAACTGATTCCTCTGATTTATCTGATATGGTTGAAAAATTAAAGAAACATTCATTAGTGGCATTCAATGTATATGCGGATGTAAGAAGTGCTGTAAATTCTTTTGTTATCGGTTTATCTTTTGCTTATAATGATGATGTTTCTGCAGATTCTCATGTAAAAGTATCGAAAGGTGAAGCTGTTACAGATGTGTTTTACATTTCTGTTAACCACTCAAACATGGAAAATCAGCTGCGTTTGACCGATGTAATTGATGCTGTTAAACCTGTATTAGAAGATGAAAATATAAAAAAGACAACGCATAATGCAAAAACAGCTTTTAATGTTCTAAGAAATTCGGGAGTAAATTTAAGAGGAGTAATATTTGATACCGCACTTGCAAGTTATGTGAAAGATGCTCAGAGAAATCATGAACTTGATATTCAGGCAATGGAGCATCTTAATCATGCTGTTGTTCAGTTCGCACCTTTTGAAAAAAATAAGAAAAAGCAGATTCATTTAGCTGATGCTCCTCTGGAAAATGTTTTGAACTATGCATCGGATGAATTATCCTGTGTTATTGAATTGACTAAATTTTGGATAAATGACTTAAGTGAGAAAGAATTAAAACTTACTTATGATGTGGAAGTCCCTCTGACTTTTGTGCTTGCAGATATGGAATATACAGGAGTTGCAGTTGATGAAAACTATCTGCATGAACTTACAATTTCCATGGACAATAAGCTCGCTGTTATAGAGGGTAAGATTTATGATCTTGCGGGTCAGGTGTTTAATATAAATTCTCCCCGCCAGGTTGGTGAAGTTTTATTTGAAAAAATGGGTTTGAAGGCAAAGAAAAAACGCGGGAAATCGAGTTATTCCACAAATGCAGCAGTGCTTGAGGAACTATCGGAAGACTATGAAATAGCGCGTTTAATCCTTGATTACAGAAAATTTGCCAAGCTTAAATCAACTTATACAGAGGCCCTTCCTGCTCTTATAGATAGAAGCGATAACAGAATTCACACAACCTATAATCAGACTGTTACCGCTACAGGCAGACTGTCTTCTTCAAATCCCAATTTGCAGAATATCCCTGTCAGAACAGAAGAAGGCAATAAAATTCGTAACGCTTTTGTCCCCGGAGACAGAAAAAATAAGCTTATATTATCCGCAGATTATTCTCAGATAGAACTCAGACTTCTTGCCCATATAAGTCAGGATAAACACCTTCTGGAAGCATTTAATGGCGGTATTGATGTACATACGCTTACAGCTTCAAAGGTATTTGATGTTCCGGTTGAAGAGGTTACAAAAGATATGCGCTATAAATCTAAAGCCGTAAATTTCGGAATTATATACGGTCAGAGTAAATACGGCCTTGCAAAAGCTCTCGGAATTTCAAATGCACAGGCTGAGGAATTTATAAACAAATATTTTGCGACTTACCCGCGTGTTAAAGCATATATGGAAGGAACTGTAATGCAGGCTGAGGAAAACGGCTATGTAGAAACAATTTTTGGAAGAAAACGTTATCTTTCTACAGAACTTTCAAGCTCAAATGGAATGATTAGAGAATTTGCGAAACGAGCAGCTATAAATCAGCCAATGCAGGGAACTGCCGCAGATTTGATGAAAATAGCTATGATAGATTTTTCTAAAAAATTAAAAGAACATAACTTAAAATCAAAAATGATTATGCAGGTTCATGACGAACTTGTTGTTGAGGTTGAAAAATCTGAACTAGAGATTGTAACAACACTTGTTAAAGAAGCTATGGAATTAAATCAGCCGTTGTCTGTTCCTCTTGTTGTGGATGTGAATACAGGTGAATCATGGAAAGAACAATAAAACTATTTTTTACTTTTTTATTTATCATAATTTCAGCTCAGCTTCCTTGTCATGCGGATGATGATGCAATGCTTTTGAGCACGCTTATAACTCCTCAGAATGTCAATTTCAATATATGTACAAGAACTTATGTTCTGTCTCCCGAAAAGCTTTTTTACATGGCAATCGCAAGCGCAAATGCAAACAGATTTGAAGTAGAAGAAATTCAGTCAAAAACAGGCTATATTTTATTTAATGCGGTTAATAAACAATATCTTGCAAGTGTTGTAAAAGTCGATTCTACCCATTCAATGCTTAAAATTACACCGACTAATAATAACTATTTTTTCCCGCCAGGAATTGTTTTGAATTTTTTCAAATATATTGATTTGTACGGTTCAACACCTGTTGTAAATCTGCCGAAAGTTTAAGAATTGAGTGTTTCAAATGCACTGTCCACTATTGTTTTTATATAGTAATCGGGTTGATTTGAATTTTCCGTTGAAAGCCATACAAGATATTCAATGTTTCCCGAGGGGCCTTTGATAGATGAAAACGTTAATCCGTTAATTGTGTAGCCGAGATTTTTTGCAAAATTTATTACATTTTCGATAACTTCAGTATGAACTTTTTTGTCTTTAACAACTCCGCCTTTCTCAACTTTTTCTTTTCCAGCTTCAAATTGCGGTTTTATAAGACAAATCATTTCATGAAAATCTGGCGAGAGAAGTTTTTTCAAATTTTCAAGAACTTTCGTAAGCGAGATAAATGAAAGATCACTTACCAGTAAATCTGCAACCGGCTCATTTTCTGCATAAATATCATCAAAAGAGCAGATTTTGAGATTAGTTCTTTCAATTGCTTTAACGCGTTTATCCGAGCGGATTTTCCAGTCCAGCTGTCCGTAGCCGACATCTGCCGCGTAAACAAATTTTGCACCGTTTTGTAAAAGACAGTCTGTAAATCCGCCTGTTGATGCTCCTGCATCAAGACAAATTCTCCCGTTAACTTTTACGGGAAACGTGTCAAGCGCTTTTTTGAGTTTAAATCCGCCTCTTGAAACGTAAGGCATTGATTTCACTTGTATATCATATTCTTTTGACGGGTTGATTTGAAAACCTGCTTTTGTAATATATTCATCGTTAATTTTTACATGTCCCGCAAGAATAGCCGATGCTGCCTTGCTTTTTGAGTCAAAGTATCCGAGATCAGTAAGATATTTGTCCAGTCGTTCTTTCATACATTAAAGGTTAGCAGAGAATATTTATAAAATCAATTCCGAATATTTTAAATCCTTATCGGATAATCATTGCTGATTTTCCAACCGTCATGCTGAATGAGGCCGACACATTTGTAATGTGATGTTTTGCAATCTTCAATTAATTCATCGCGAGTTAATCGTCTGGATGGGTTGCTTCTTGTGAGGTAATTATAGGTGTACCTATTTCACTAAAGTGAAATTTTTCTTTACCATCGTATGAAAGATATCCATTTTCCTCAAGATTTTTGCAGCTTTCGTAGTGTACGCAAAAGGTTAAATACAAGTTACCTCGCCATGTATCGGCATTTGCTGTCTTGTGGTAATGAAATCCTGAACCATTTGGTAGTGCAAAAGCTACACCTTTAGCAGTTTTATGAACTTCAACTGTTGTTATATATTTGCCAAGATATTTGTTATATGATTCAAGCATCGCATCGGCGTTAAGAGGGGTAAAACCGTCCCAGGTTGTAGTTTCTCCATTTTCAATTTCTGCCATTCTAATCGCCTGCTGCCATATTGATGCAAACTGTTCAAGCCTTGTTGCTATAACCTGTTTTTTGTATCTACTGATAAGTGAAGGCAGTGTGAGTGCTGTAACAACTCCTATAATCCCAAGTGTGATTAAAACTTCTGCAAGTGTAAATGCCTTTTCAGTATTTAACATAATTTTATCTAACTCCTTATATTTAAACATGTATACCTATTATTACACATATATTCCCCTTTGTCAATATAAAAGTGTAATATTTCAGTAGCGGAGGAAAAATGTCAGTCAAAGAAGATGTAAAAATGCTTCTTGCCAAAGAGGCATACACAATGACAAAACTTGCGGAAGAAATGACTAAACTTTCGAATAAAAAATATACAATGAAATCAATTTCGGATAAATTAGCCAGAAAAACGTTGCAGTATGAAGAATTTATGCTTATTTTAAAGGTTCTAAATTATGAAGTAGAATATAAACGCATAAAGTAACCCTGTTTGTAGTAGAATTTGTTTATGATTAAATCTGGTACTATTAAAATTAATAAGACTGATAATTTCGATGATGTTTATATAGAAAAACAGCTGGCATTTCAATTTTCAAATATAATCCGCTGGGCTGTTATTGATGTTTTTGACAGTGAAATAATAATCAGCGTCTCTTATTTTGTTTAACATAAATTCATAAAATTTGCATATTTTTAAAGATTTTTCTGCTTGCTTCCGTAAGCTTAAAAGTGGCTATTTAATCATGGAGAATAAATGTCGGATTTTAATTTAAGTGTGCAGCAGCAAAAACAGTTGAATAATTATCTAAAACAAAATCCTAAAATATCCAGAAAACAAGCAATTGAAGTGCTTTTTATGAGGAGTGGGTATTCACCTGCTAAAGGGGTTTCAATAGAGAGAACATCAAAAAATGAGATGTCTTTAAACCTTCCTTCCGGCCGCAAAGTTGTAGTTAAAGGCGGTAATACATATTACTATGCAGCAGACGGGGTGGAATTAAAGCCGCAATATTTTATTAAAAAAGAAGGTAATATTGATATCCGCCCCTCAGGCAGATATTCAATTACAAAGAACGGAAAGACTAAATATTATGCTGCTGATGGAACTGAATTAAAGGCAGCTTATTTTCAAAAAGTAGAGAACCCTGATGTAATTATAAAAACTTCTAAAGGCAAAACATACAATTTTAATAAAACATTAGCAAATAGAATAAATAATGTAAGTGTAAATTTAAAGAAAGCGGAAGATGAGAATGGTTTTATTGGATCAGCCTGGAGTGGTTTTAAAAATTTAACAGGTATTGGCGATAGTTCTGATAAAGTAAGGGAGCTGCAGGATAGAGAAAAGAAACTGTTTGCACAGTTTAATTCCAATTCAAAGACCAGGGCAAAAGTTTTCAAGCAATTAACAGGTTATGACTATAACAAACAAAACCTTGAAAAATTTATAAATGGCCAGATATCGCTTCAATCGGAAAAAGCTCTTGCTGGTTATAAAGAAGGGCAGGATATGGCTGTTGATGTCGCAGCAGATGTTGTATCAGGCGTCGCAGCTGTTGGAATTTATACGGCGGCAGTTGCGGCAGCACCTTTTACAGGAGGTGGATCTATTGCTGTCGGTGTTGCCGCAGCAGCCGGGAGCGGCGCTCTTATAAAAACAGGAGTAAAATATGCTGATGCAAAATCCGGAGGTCGTGAATATACACTGGATGATATAAAACATGATGCATCAACAGGGGCTGTTTCCGGAACATTAGCACCTGTAACCGCAGGCTTAGGCGGCGCAGTCGGTAAAACAGTTGCAACAAAGCTTGGTATTCAAGCCGTAAAAACTGCCGGTAAGGAAGTTGCAGAAGAGTCTGTTAAAACAGGTGTAAAACAAAGTTTAAAGACGGCTCTTACAAATCCTGCAGGATATGAGTATGTTGGCGGAAATGCTGTAAAAAGAGTAGCCGCTTATGGAACCGAAATGGCGGCTGATGGAGCCATAGGCGGCGGCGTTGATAACGCATTTAGAACAGCTTATGACGGCGGCAGTTTACAAGATGTCGTAAAAGCTGCAGGTGAAGGATTTGTCGGTGGAGCACTGCTATCTCCATTAATTGGAGGTGGGATTAAAAGCAGCAATAAACTTTTATCCGGAGCATTAAATCACGCTGATAATTCAATTGAGTTTTCTGCTGTTGATGTTGAAACTGTTATGAATAAAATAAAACAACAATTTGGAACCAATTCAGATTATGATAAGGGAGCTGTAGAGCGACTATCTGAAATAATTAATTCTGACAATGCAAGTTTTGTTAATTCTGCTCTAGATGTTATAAAAACTCGGCAAGGAAGCAATTACAGTGATATTTATGGCGCAAGTGGCTATATTACACATGATAATCAGGAGTTCGCTCAATGGGTATTAAGTAATAAAGATATTGCACCTTCATATTGGGAAGATATTTTAAAAAATGCAAATGAAGCTACTATTCCAGAGTTTAAGACATTATTAAAAGATAAAAATTTTGCCAAGAAAAGTGCAAGTAATTTAAAACATATAAATAGCGAGAATATTGATCTTTATAAAAAATATTATAATGATAAGCGTTTTAGATATAACGATACTATGTTGATAAATATGATTGCTTTTACAAATAAATATAACAGAAATTTTGTAACTAAAGCATTAGAACAATTTGATCCTTCGGATAAAGAATTAGCTTATAACTGTAGTGTCTTGTCTCGTCATATAACAAGCGTTCACCAAAAACAAATAGTTGATAAATTATTACCTTCTGAATTAAATAAATTGCAAACTTATAATATTATTACTTTAAATAAGATTCTTGATAATACAAGTGAAAGAAATGTTGATTTATTGATAAAGAATCTTAATACTGGCAAATTTTCATTAACACAGATCTTGAGTTTGTCAAAAATATCTGATATTGACATAAATACCAGAATGACTTTACTTGAGAAAAACTCTTTCTTAAAAACTTTGAATTCACTAAGTCCGGATATGAGAAAAGTACTCTCGGAAGACGGAATTGATTTAGGTGCTCTGGAAAAGTTTTTAAAATCAGAAAAAGTAGATATGCCTGTAACGAAAGAAGATAAATCAGAATTTTTAAAGAATTTAATTGCAAATAATAATGAAAACAGAATATTAAATACGGATTTTTCAAATACTTCAAATCCTGAGGTAAAAGAAATATTGGATTTAGCTGCAACTGGGATACCGGCATTTGAAGCGATAGCTGATACAAAAGGCTTAAAGACGTTACAAACATTACAAAGTGCAATGAATAGTCAGGAATATAAATCTTTTTCTGATTTAGATAAAACTATATGTAAATTTAGTATTCTTTTATCAGATTTAGATTGTGAGCCTGAAATTATATTAAAAAATTATAATCTCGGTGATACTGCTAATTCAAGAATAATAAATATTTTGAAAAATAGGCATTTATTATCGGGTTTTCTTGATGGAAATATATCGGATAAAGCAGTTGTTGCAAATTTTAGAAATTTTTCTGATTATAAAACCGCAGAATTCTTATTAAAGACAAATCCTGCATATGCCAATAAATTTGCTGATGAATCTCTAAAAAAAATAGAGACTACTTTTGATGAATTTTATTCTAATCAAAAATATTTATTTACTTCACATATATTGAAAAATGGTGAAAATTTTCCTAAAGAAATATATAAAGGAGAACAAGTAAAAGTTCTTAATCTGAACTTATTAGCAAATAATGAAGATTTATCAAAATATGGATTTGTGAAAGGAACTACCCCAGATAATGTGGTATTTAATGTGCATATGGTAAAAATGGATTCTAATGCTACACACAAGATTGAAAAAATGTTGTTGCTTGGGAAAGATCAATATAATGATTTTGCACCATCTTCTACACCAGTTAAAGGTCGTTACAATCCTACATTTTATAATTTTAAATTTGGAGTTATTTTAAATAATGAGAATATGAATATAGCTACATTCGGATATGATACTGCTACCGGTAATTACAAAGATGGAAGACGTTTTGTTGATTTACTATTTTATAACGACTCGAATGAACTTAATAGAAATGAATTTTTAAATTCATTAAAAGAACATAATATAATTTTGTCAAAAGAGGAATATGTAGAGTTAACAAAACAGTTACAAGCAAAAAAATATATGAATAATATAAAAGACGTTAAAATTGGTAATAAAGTTATCAAAGCTGAATATTTACAAGAGGCTATAAATAAATGTGTTGATACTATTGTGGGAAATGAGGTTACTTCTTTTAATCCAAGAGTAGAAGCACTTTATGCGAAAGTCGGCAGTCTTAAAGATTGCCCCTTCGGATTTGTAGAACTTGCTCAAAAATATAATCTTCCTATTATATTAGCAAGTAGCATAGAGGATATTTAATATATATTAATACATATTTGCTTTTGTATTTTTTTGGTAGTACAATGGTGCTCAATGATGCTGCCGGGTCGGAATTAAAAACCTTACCGGCCGGATTGACGGTGATAGGTTCGCCGGATCCTAAATACAAATTAAGGAGAAAAGAAAATGACACCAAGAAATTTTTTATTTACTTCCGAATCAGTTACGGAAGGGCACCCCGACAAAGTTTGCGATCAGATTTCTGACGCGATTTTGGATGAGTTTTTGACAAAGTATCCGCAGGCACGTGTTGCCGCAGAAACTACTGTTACTACAGGCATGGCGCTTGTGTGCGGAGAAATTACTGCAGACTGTTATGTTGATATCCCCTCTGTTGTGCGCAATACAATTAAAAATATCGGCTACAACGGAACTCAAGGCGGCGGTTTTGATTACAAAACCTGTGCTGTTCTAACAAGTATTGATGAACAGTCTTGCGATATTGCAGGCGGTGTAAACAAAGCTTTTGAGACAAGAAATGACAATGCTGATACATCTGTTTCAGAAACCGAAAATATCGGCGCAGGCGATCAGGGAATTATGTTCGGTTATGCTTGTAACGAAACTCCTGAATTAATGCCTCTGCCTATCAGTTTAGCTCATAAATTGTCATATAGATTAGCTCAGGTTAGAAAACAGGGAATTTTAAATTACCTAAGACCTGACGGCAAATCTCAGGTTACTGTTGAGTATGTTGACGGCAAACCTTCAAGAATTCATACAATATTGATTTCTACACAGCATGATCCTGAAATTAACGGAGAATGTGATAATTCCAAAGTACAGGAAATTATAAAAAGAGATATTACAGCTTATGTAATAGATGAAGTTTTTGCGCACGAGACTATTAAAATTGACAGTGAAACAAAAATTCTTGTTAACCCGTCAGGAAGATTTGTAGTGGGCGGACCTCAGGGCGATGCAGGTTTGACTGGTCGTAAAATTATCGTAGATACTTATGGCGGCTATTCAAGACATGGCGGCGGTGCTTTTTCAGGTAAAGATCCTACAAAAGTTGACAGATCAGCGGCTTACGCTGCAAGATGGGTTGCTAAAAATATCGTTGCGGCAGGTTTGGCTGAAAAATGCGAAATTGAACTTGCTTATGCAATCGGTGTTGCGGAACCTGTTTCAATTATGGTTGATACTTTCGGCACGGGTAAAATTTCAGATGATGAAATTTCAAAATTAGTATTCAAATATTTTGATTTGAGACCTGCAGCTATTATTAATCAGTTTGATCTCCGCGGTTTGCCTGCCAAAAACGGCGGTAAATTCTACCAGTTGTTAGCTGCTTACGGGCACATGGGAAGAACCGATATTGATGTTCCGTGGGAAAGAACGGATAAGGCTGATATATTAAAATCGCAGGCCTGTTCTTGCGGATGTGCATAGATTAAAAAGGAGAACTAAGGTTCTCCTTTTTTAATAGCAAAAAAATATTTTTACGTATTTTAATTAATAAGTATTGCTTTAAGCGACGGTACTATTCCAAGATATAATGTGCCATTTGATGAAGTTACCTGGGCATACCAGAAAGCAGGCTCAAATTCTTATGAAACAGTATTAGTTAGCAATCTTGGTTAAAATTTAAATTCAATTTTTTCTTTGCTTTGTTTGATTAAAATGGCTGCTATTATTGCCGTAATTGGTACGCAGATAAGGATTGCAATGCTTCCTGTCAGTGCGGATAAAATTTCTGTTGCGACCTGATTAAGGTTAAAAAATTTGTTCATGTCAATATTACTTGACAGAAGAACAAGAGGTAGTGAACTTCCCAGATAAACCAGTATTAAAGTGTTTGACATTGTTCCTATAATATCACGTCCTACATTCATTCCTGATTTAAAAAGCTGTTTTATTGAAAGAGTTTTGTCGGTTTCATAAATTTCATTGACGGTGCTTGCAATAGATACTGCAGTATCCATCAAGGCTCCAAGTGCTCCTATAATCATTGAAGCAGACAAAATTCCTGTGAAACTTAAATCAGGTCTTGCCGTATATAAAAACATAGGTTCTTCTCCGGCAAATCCTGTAAGATGAGCAAAATATATCGCAAGCATTGAAAGTCCGCCTGCAAAAATAAGGCTTATTGCGGTTGAGATAATGGCAGATGAGCTTTTTGAGTTAAACCCGCCGACAAGATAAATTGTTATCAGGGTTGAAAGTATTCCTGTCAGCACTGCTGAGGCAATCGGACAAAACCCGCTTAAAATCATTGGCATTAGCATAAAAAATACAAGCGCTATTGTTGAAATTATTGAAATAATGCTTGTTAAGCCTTTTTTCTTACCTGTAAGCAGTAACAGTATAAAAAATATTGCTGTAAAGACGTATATCTGGTTATCTCTTTTAATATCTGCTATGAAGAAATCCACATCATCGGCTGTCGAAACAGTTTCTGACACAGGTTCTGCATGCAAAACCACCTTATCACCCTTTGAAAGGTTAATGTCATAGGCAGGATTTCCAGTCAGCATATTATCAATAATTCTTTCAGTACCTTTGAAATCTCCTGTCAGCACTCTGACAGTAACAGCCTGTTTGGTTGTTTCTTCTCCCTGATTCAACCCTTCTGCATCTTCGTATTTAATATTTTCAACAATTCCTGTTTCTGACGGCAAAACTACTTTGCTTTCTTCTGCATTGCAGACCTGTACAAAAAGTCCCGTAATCAAAAATAAACTTATAATTATTTTTTTCATGAAACTATCTCCTAACCAAAGATAAATTTACCATAAAAACAATATTGATAATATTAGAAAATATGTTATAATTAAATTAATATTGTAGCAAGAATTAATAAGAGGAGCAAGAACTATGGAAAGATTAGATTATTCAAGAATGTCGGGGGGGGGGCACTTCCAGCTTAAGGAAGGGCATTAAG